>NZ_JBIAKA010000001.1:721720-1030460 GCF_042872225.1 Streptomyces sp. NPDC005374
GGGAACTCCGCGACCAGCCCCCCACCAACCCGCACCCGCCCACCGACACACCGCCGCATCCCAGCCACAGCCGTCCCCCGCCCCTGCGACCCACGCCGCGGCGGTCCTCAAAAACCGTCCCCGCAACCCCGGGTCGTCGTTCACGCGCTCACCTCCCGGCAAGCCCGGTAGAAGTCCTTCCAGCCGTCCCGCTCGCGGACGACCGCCTCCAGGTACTCCTGCCAGATGACCCGGTCGGCCGCCGGGTCGCGGACGACGGCGCCGAGGATGCCCGCGGCCACGTCTCCGCTCCGCAGGACGCCGTCCCCGAAGTGGGCGGCGAGAGCAAGGCCGTTGGTGACGACCGAGATGGCCTCGGCCGTGGACAGCGTGCCGCTGGGCGATTTGAGCTTCGTACGGCCGTCGGACGCCACCCCGTCCCGCAGTTCGCGGAAGACCGTCACGACACGGCGGATCTCCGCGACCCCGTCGGGCGCGGCCGGCAGGTCGAGGGAGCGGCCGATCTGGTCGACGCGGCGCGAGACGATGTCGACCTCGGCCTCCACGCTCTCCGGCAGCGGCAGCACGACCGTGTTGAAACGGCGGCGCAGGGCGCTGGAGAGGTCGTTGACCCCGCGGTCGCGGTCGTTGGCCGTGGCGATGACGTTGAAGCCGCGGACCGCCTGCACCTCCTGGCCCAACTCCGGTATCGGCAGCGTCTTCTCGGACAGGATCGTGATCAGCGAGTCCTGCACGTCGGCCGGGATGCGGGTCAGCTCCTCGATCCGGGCCGTCATCCCGTCCGCCATGGCCCGCATCACCGGGCTGGGCACGAGGGCGTCACGGCTCGGGCCGTTGGCGAGCAGCTGCGCGTAGTTCCAGCCGTACCGGATCGCCTCCTCCGGCGTGCCGGCCGTGCCCTGCACGAGCAGGGTGGAGTCGCCGCTGACCGCGGCGGCCAGGTGCTCGGAGACCCAGGTCTTCGCGGTACCGGGCACGCCCAGCAGAAGCAGGGCACGGTCGGTGGCGAGGGTGGTGACCGCGACCTCGACGAGACGGCGCGGGCCCACGTACTTCGGGGTGATCACCGTCCCGTCCGGCAGCGTGCCGCCGAGCAGGTACGTCGCCACCGCCCACGGCGACAGCTTCCAGCGGGCGGGGCGCGGGCGGTCGTCCTGCGCGGCCAGGGCGGCGAGCTCATCGGCGAAGGCGTCCTCGGCGTGCGGCCGCAACACCTCGGCCGGCTCCCCATGCTTCGGTTCCACGGACGTCGGTTCAACAGACACAGTCATGGCTGAGGCCCCCTCCAGCTCGGCCGGTTCGGATCTGACACCAACCGTGCACCACGCCACTGACAATGCGATCCGACCTGCGGAAACATGCTCGCGAGGCAGTCTGCCGGAACACGGTCCGGGCCGATTGTCAGTGGGGGGACCTACCTTCGATGACATGACTCAGCAGGGGGTGCGCTGGACGGCGGATCAGGTGCTGGCACTGGCTCCTGACCCCGCATCACGCAAAGCGGGCAGCAAACTCGGCGCGGCCGGTCCGTGGTCCGAGGCGGGGAGTTCCGACGAGGGGACGGTGTGGGGGCTGTGCAAGGGCAGTGGCAGCAAGCCGTATCAGACGGTCATCGACATCGCGGACGCCGCGGGGCCCGCGTACAAGTGCAGTTGCCCGAGCCGCAAGTTCCCGTGCAAGCACGCCCTCGGACTGCTGCTGCTCTGGGCGGGCGGGGAGGGCGCGGTGCCGCCGGGGCCGGTGCCGGACTGGGCGGAGCAGTGGACGGAGGGGAGAAGGCAGCGCGCGCAGGAGAAGCGGACGGCGGCGGCCGCCGGTTCCGTCGCCGGGTCCGGTGATCCGGAGGCGGCCCGGCGCAGGGCGGAGCGCCGGGCCGCACGGATCACGGCGGGGGCGACGGAGCTGGAGCAGCGGCTGGCGGACCTGCTGCGCGGCGGCCTGGCGGGTGCGGAGCAGGCGGGGTACGGCATGTGGGAGGAGACGGCGGCCCGCATGGTGGACGCCCAGGCGCCCGGACTGGCCGCCCGGGTGCGGGAGTTGGGGGCGATCCCGTCGTCCGGTCCGGGCTGGCCGGTGCGGCTGCTGGAGGAGTGCGCCCTCATCCATCTCCTCGACCAGGGCTGGCTGCGCCGCGAGCGGCTGCCGGACGACCTGGCGTCGACGGTCCGGTCCAGGGTCGGCCTGCCCGCCTCGGCGGACGGCCCACCGGTACGGGACCGCTGGCTGGTCCTCGCCCAGTACGACACGGCGGACTCCCGGCTGACGACCCGCCGGATCTGGCTGCACGGCACGGACTCGGGTCGCACGGCACTGCTCCTCTCCTACGGCGCCGCCGGCCGCGCCCCCGAACTCGCGCTGCCGGTGGGCCTGGAGATCGACGCGGAGGTGTCCGCCCATCCCGGCTCCGGACAGCTGCGTGCGGCCCTCGGCGAGCAGTTCGCGCCGCCCGCTCCCGCGGTGACCCGGCCGCCGGGGGTGACGACGGAACAGGCGGCGGCCCGCTACGGCGAGGCACTGCGGGACGACCCGTGGCTGGACTCCGTCCCCGTGACCCTGGACCGGGTGATACCGGCCCCGGACGGCAGCTCCTGGCAACTGGCGGACGCGGACAGCGACTCGGCGCTGCCGCTGACGGCCGCCGCCCGGGCCCGTCCCGGTCTGTGGCGCCTGGTCGCGCTCTCGGGCGGCGCCCCGGTCAAGGTCTTCGGCGAGTGCGGTCACCGCGGCTTCACGCCGCTGACGGCCTGGCCGGAGGGGGCGGGCGAGGCGGTGCGCCTGTGCTGAACGGAACGGCTCGAGCACCCGACCGGACGGAAAGGAACCGTATGAACAAGCCCTCCGCTCCCGCGCCGGACACCTGGGAGGAGCTGGTCACCTCGGCCCTGCTCGGCACCGCGCGCCGGACGCCGCCCGGTCTCGCGCCGGGCCCCGAGGCGCCGGTGGCGTTGCTGGACGCGGCGGCCGTGGAGACCGTACGGCGGCGGGCCGGGCTGCGGCCGGCGCTTGCGGCGGAGCGTCCGCGGCCGGCGCCCGAGGACAGGCGCCCTCCGTTGCCCGCGGCGGCGGCGCGCAGGCTCTCGATGCTGCTCGCCGACCGGCCCGGAGCAGGCGGTGGCGGGGGCGGTCGCAGGGGAACGGCACCGGATCTGATGGAGCTGCTCCCGCAGTGGCTCTCCCTGGCGAACTCCCGCGATTACGCGGCACCACCGCAGCTGCTGCCCGCGCTGCTGGACGCGGCCCGGGGCCGTACGGACCTGCGGCCGGCGGCGTTGGCCTTCGCGGGCCCGCGTGCCATCTGGCTCGCCCGGCTGAATCCCGACTGGCGGTTCGCCCTGCGCGCGACACCCGGCGGCGGGGCGGCGCTCCCGCCCCCCGAGGACACCGCCGGGGTCCGACAGCTGTGGGAGGAGGGGCTGTTCGCGGAGCGGGTCGCACTCCTCGCGGCGATACGGGCCCGGGAAGCCGCCGCCGCGCGTGAGTTGCTCGCGACGACCTGGGCGACCGAACGGGCCGAGGACCGGCTGATGTTCCTCGACTCACTGCGCACGGGTCTGGGGCCGGACGACGAGCCGTTCCTGGAGCAGGCGCTGGCGGACCGGAGCCGCAACGTACGGTCGACGGCCGCGGAGTTGCTGTCGACGCTGCCGGGTTCGGCGCTGGCGGCGCGGATGGCGGTCAGGGCCGGGGCGTGCGTCGCCGTCGACCGCACCCAGGACACGCCGACGATCCTCGTCGAGGCCCCGCACGAGTGCGACACGGGCATGGAACGCGACGGCGTCGTACCGAAGGCACCCTCGGGAAGGGGGGAACGGTCGTGGTGGCTGGGGCAGTTGGTGGAGGCGGCGCCGCTGGAGGTGTGGCCGGGCCGGCTGGGCGGGCGGACGCCCGGGGAGATCGTGGCGTTGCCGGTGGCGGACGACTGGCGGAACGAACTGCATGCGGCGTGGTGCCGGGCTGCCGTGCGGCAGCGGGACGCCGGGTGGGCTCGGGCGCTGCTCGGGGCACCCTCGGCGCCGGAGGCCGGGGGGCCGGGGGCGGTGTCACTGGCCGAGCGGGCCAAGCTGCTGAGCACGTTGGGCTCCCGCGAACGGGCCGAGTGGGTGGCGGGGTTCATCGCGACGCACGGGTTGTCCGAGGCGTTTCAGCTGCTGGGCGTGTGCGGGGTGCCGTGGGCCGCGCCGCTGGGGCGGGCTGTGGTCGACGCGCTCAACATCGCTCGGGACGCGGGGAGTTACCCGTGGAGTTTCAGTGGCGTGATGGGGCTGGCGGAACGATGTCTGGACCCGGCGGAGGCGGGGCGGCTGGAGGGACTGATGGCGGTGCCGGACGAGGGAGAGGACGCGAGTCCTGGAGCGGGCGGCTACTGGGCGGAGGCGTTCCAACGGTTGGTCACCACGTTGCGGCTGCGGGCGGCGATGCGGGAGGAACTGGAGGCCGTGTGACGCGAGGTCCCGGTCGGGCAGTCGCGGCCACTGCCTCCGACCCACCGCTCGAGCCCGAGCGCTGCGGCTAAGCCGGCCTGCTCACGTTCGCCCGGACCCAGTCCACGATCGACGTGGTCGTCGCCCCCGGGGTGAAGATCTCCGCGACGCCCTTCTCCTTGAGGAGCGGGATGTCCGTCTCGGGGATGATTCCACCGCCGAAGACCAGGATGTCCGCCGCGTCGCGCTCCTTCAGGAGGTCGATGACCGCGGCGAAGAGGGTGTTGTGGGCGCCGGAGAGGATGGAGAGACCGATCGCGTCGGCGTCCTCCTGGACCGCGGTGTCGACGATCTGCTCGGGGGTCTGGTGCAGACCGGTGTAGATGACCTCCATGCCGGCGTCGCGCAGGGCCCTCGCGATCACCTTGGCTCCGCGGTCGTGACCGTCGAGTCCCGGCTTGGCCACCACCACGCGGATCGGTCCGGCTGCCACACCCATCACCGTCTCCCTTCACTGTCTCCATGAAGCGACTGAATCCGTTTCTACCGACTAGTACCGCACGGACCCGGAATGTGAACGAACGTTGTCGCCACCATCCCGCAACCTGCGGTTTCGCGGTGGACAGCGAGGGGGAAATCACATGGTGGGACACGTTCGGGAGCCGCAACGAGGTCGTCCCACCGCCGCGCCGCAGGCCGCGCGCCGCGGCGGTGGGACGCATCGGCGACGGCACGAAGGGCACGTAGGACAGGTAAGGCACGACAGCGGGGAGCCTCGTCGCCACACCGACAGGGCGGCTCGTGACGTCACCGGCGCACCACCAGCACCACCGGCCATATCCGCACTGCCGACAACATCCAGACCATCGGCACTGTCAGCACCACACGCATCACCCGCACCACAGTTCCGTCACCTCCGCCGCCCCACCCGGCGGCCCCGGAACTCCGCGCCGCTCGCCCCACCCACCCCGCGCGCCCCTCTCGCGCCCAGTCGACGACCTCCGCCGCGACTTCCCATGAGCGCACACGGGGGACGGAGTCGTCCTCCCGTGTGCCGACAGGAGGTCGGCCATGAAGGTCACCAAGGCGGCGCTGCCGCTGCTCCCGCTCTGTCAGCGCCTGCTTCCCGGCAGGCTGGCGGGACTCTCCCTGGCCCTTCTGAAGGCGACCGCCCTGGAGATCGCGATCCTCGCGGGGCATCTCCTCCTCTACCCGTCCGGCATCACCCAGGAGCGCCGCTCCCCGCTCCCCGCACCGGAGGACGGCGCCGCGCAACTGCCGACGCAGGCCAAACCCCCGGTCGTCCTGCTGCACGGCTTCATCGACAACCGCTCGGTCTTCGTGCTCCTGCGCCGCAGCCTCGCCCAGCACGGCAGGCAGCAGATCGAGTCGCTCAACTACTCCCCGCTGACCTGCGACGTCCGCTCCGCGGCGGAGTTGCTGGGGCGGCACATAGAGGAGATCTGCGAGCGCACGGGCAACACCCGGGTCGACATCGTCGGGCACAGCCTGGGCGGCCTGATCGCGCGCTACTACGTGCAGCGCCTCGGCGGTGACGCCCGCGTCCGCACGCTGGTGACGCTCGGCACCCCGCACGCCGGCACCCGGGTGGTGCCGCTGGCGAACGCGCACCCGATCGTGCGCCAGATGCGCCCCGGTTCGGAGTTGCTGGAGGAGCTCGCGCGGCCGGCTCCGGGTTGCCGTACGCACTTCGTCAGTTTCTGGAGCGACCTCGACCACCTGATGGACCCGCTGGAGACCGCCTGCATCGACCATGCCGACCTGGAGGCGGAGAACGTCCGGGTGAGCGGGATCGGACATCTCGCCCTGCCCGTGCACCCCGCCGTCGCGACCGGCATACGGCAGGTGCTCGACACCGCGCGGGCCGGTGAGGAGACGGCCGCCCGCGCGGGCGGACTGACCGTGGCGTAACGGGCGTATCGGCCACCGGTCACAGGCCGTCGACAGGTCCCCGACAGCCGCCGGACCACGGGCAGACGTCGGACCGGCATCGAACAGTCGTCGAACACAGGGCCAAAGTCACGCCCGCAGTCCCCCGAAACACAGCCGAATGCCCGTTTCCTGCGCGCCTAAAACCAGTTGAAGATTGTCGCGCCCGCATACCGACGGGTACAGTCGCCGCACTGCTCTGGCAGCCCCTGTTGTCGAGGCGAAAGAGAAGCTGGTGAACGACCGTCACCCGTCGGGGATCATGACCACCCCGGCTCCGGCTTCCGACGCCGCCTCGTCGCCCTACGCGTCGTACGGCACACAGGAGGCTCAGTACGACGGCCTCACCACGTACGGCGCCTACGACACCTCCGGTTTCGACACCTCGGGCACCCACGGCGCGCACGCCACCGGCACCTTCGAGACCGACCCGCTCTTCGGTAACATGCCGGGCGACGACACCGGTTCGTACGACGCCACGATATGGTCCACCGGCGGTCACCAGACCCTGAACTACGACGCGTACGCGGCCCAGCACCACGCCGCCTACGACACCGGCGCGTACGACGCCACGCAGTGGGGCGCCCACCACCAGCAGCTCTCCGCGATCCCCGCGCAGGCCAACGGCCCCGACGCCAGCGGTCACTGGGACGCGCGCGCCTGGCAGCACCCCGACCCCTCCGCGGGCCCGGCCGACCAGACCCAGCACTGGGAATGGGGCACGCAGGCCTTCGACACCGGGGCGTACGACGCCACGCAGTGGAACTCCGACGGCACGGCGGCCGACCCGCAGGCGACGGGCACCGTCGAGCAGGCCGGACACGACGAGAGCCACGCGCACGCCGAGGCGAATCCTTACGGCGACGCCTACGACGAACACGCCTCGCACGACCACGAGTCGACCGCCGCTCTCACCGCCACCGGCGAGATGCCCGCCGTCCACGACACCGATGCCGCACTCCTCGACGACGAGGAAGAGGTCACCCCGGCCTCCGCTCCGGCCCCCGCCCCGGGATCACGCGTCGCCGCACGCAACGCCGGCCGCTCCCGTCGCCGTATGCCCGCCAAGCGTTCCGCGCTGATGACGATCGCCGTTCCCTCGGCGTGTGTCATGGGTGTCGCGGGGATCGCCGCCGCCTCGGTCGGCACCTTCACCGGTGACGACAAGGACACGTCGACGACCCTGGCGGACACGACCGCCGTCGCGCCGGTCGCCGCGAACAACAAGCTGGACAGCCAGCTCAAGAGCCTTTCGGCCGGCGCCGACGACTTCGCCGACCGGGCCAGCCGTACGCAGGAGCGCATCGACCTCAAGGCCCAGCAGGTGGCCGAGAAGAAGAAGGCTGCGGAGGAGGCGGCCCGCAAGGAGCGGCTGCGCCCGAAGTTCGCGCTTCCGGTCGCCCAGCACGGACTGAGCGCCTACTTCGGCCAGGCCGGCGTCAACTGGATGTCCGTCCACACCGGCATCGACTTCCCCGTCTCCTACGGCACGACGGTGATGGCCGCGACCGACGGCACCGTCCGCACGGAGTGGAACAGCGCCTACGGCAACATGATGATCGTGACCGCCAAGGACGGCACGGAGACGTGGTACTGCCACCTCTCCAGCTACCGCGTCTCCTCCGGTACGACGGTCCAGGCCGGCGACCCGATCGCATACAGCGGCAACTCCGGCAACTCCACCGGCCCGCACCTGCACTTCGAGGTACGGCCGGCCGGCGGGTCCGCGATCGACCCGCTGCCGTGGCTGCGCAGCCACGACCTGGACCCGACGTAGGGCGTAAGGCCTCGGGCCCGGCCGCCCTCTCCGGGCACCGACTACAGCTTCTCCACCGGCGCGTACCGCAGCAGCAGCCGCTTCGGCTTGGCCTCCCCGAAGTCGACCGTCGCCTCGGCGTTCGCCCCCGTGCCCTTGACCCCGACCACCGTGCCCAGCCCGAACTGGTCGTGGGTGACACGGTCGCCGACGGCCAGGGAGACCACCGGCTTCTCCGAACCCCTGCGCGTCGCGAAGCCGGACGCACCCGACGCCGAGGAGCGGGAGCGGGACGAGGACAGTGAGGCGGCCACCCCGGACGCCGGTCCTGAGGACACCGGAGCGGTCGCCCCGGTGCGCTTCCAGTCCACGTGCTGCGCCGGGATCTCCTCCAGGAAACGGGAGGGCGGGTTGTACGACGGCTGCCCCCACGCGCTGCGCAGGGCGGAGCGGGTCAGATACAGCCGTTCACGCGCACGCGTGATGCCGACGTACGCCAGGCGCCGCTCCTCCTCCAGCTCCTTGGCCTGGCCGAGGGCGCGCATGTGCGGGAAGACGCCGTCCTCCATGCCGGTGAGGAAGACGACCGGGAACTCCAGGCCCTTGGCGGTGTGCAGGGTCATCAGGGTGATGACGCCGGAGCCGTCGTCGTCCTCGTCGGGGATCTGGTCGGAGTCGGCGACCAGGGCGACCCGCTCGAGGAACGCCGCCAGCCCGACCGGGGCCGGCGCGTCCCCTTCCTCGGACTCCCCGGCCTGTCCTGCTTCCTGCTCGAACTCCAGGGCCACGGCGGCGAGTTCCTGGAGGTTCTCGATCCGGGTCTCGTCCTGCGGGTCGGTCGAGGCCTGCAACTCGGCCAGGTAGCCGGTGCGTTCGAGGACCGCCTCCAGGACGGTCGCCGGGCTCGCGCCGGACTCGACGATCGTACGGAGCTCCTCCATGAGGACGTTGAACCGCTTGACGGCGTTCGTCGACCGCGCGGCCATGCCGTACGCCTCGTCGACGCGCCTGAGCGCCTGCGGGAAGCTGATCTTCTCGCGCTGGGACAGGGCGTCGATCATCGCCTCGGCGCGGTCGCCGATGCCCCGCTTGGGGACGTTGAGGATCCGGCGCAGCGGCACGGAGTCCTCGGGGTTGGCGAGGACGCGCAGGTAGGCCAGGACGTCCCGGACCTCCTTGCGCTCGTAGAAGCGGACACCGCCGACGACCTTGTAGGGCAGGCCGACACGGATGAAGATCTCCTCGAAGACACGGGACTGGGCGTTGGTGCGGTAGAAGACGGCGACATCGCCCGCCTTCGCGTCGCCCGCGTCGGTGAGACGGTCTATCTCCTCCGCGACGAACTGCGCCTCGTCGTGCTCGGTGTCGGCGACATAGCCGGTGATGCGCGCGCCCGCGCCCGCGTTGGTCCACAGGTTCTTGGGGCGGCGGGACTCGTTGCGCTCGATGACCGCGTTGGCGGCGGTGAGGATCGTCTGGGTGGAGCGGTAGTTCTGCTCCAGGAGGATCGTCGTCGCCTCGGGGTAGTCCTCCTCGAACTGGAGGATGTTGCGGATGGTCGCGCCGCGGAAGGCGTAGATCGACTGGTCGGCGTCGCCCACGACGCACAGTTCGGCGGGCGGCAGGTCGTGCTCGGCGGGCGGTACGTCCACGGGGTGCTCGGAGGTCCCGACCAGCTCCCTGACCAGCGCGTACTGGGCGTGGTTGGTGTCCTGGTACTCGTCGACGAGGACGTGCCGGAAGCGGCGGCGGTAGTGCTCGGCGACGTCCGGGAAGGCGCGCAGGAGGTTGACCGTCGTCATGATCAGGTCGTCGAAGTCGAGGGCGTTGGCCTCGCGGAGGCGGGACTGGTACATGGCGTAGGCCTGGGCGAGGGTCTTCTCGAAACCGTCGGAGGCCTGGGCGGCGAAGTCCTCCTCGTCGATCAGCTCGTTCTTGAGGTTGCTGATCTTGGCGCTGAAGGACTTCGGCGGGAAGCGCTTGGGGTCGAGGTCCAGGTCACGGCAGACGAGGGCCATGAGGCGCTTGGAGTCGGCGGCGTCGTAGATCGAGAACGACGACGTGAAGCCGAGCCTCTTGCTCTCGCGCCGCAGGATCCGCACGCACGCGCTGTGGAAGGTCATCACCCACATCGCGTTCGCGCGCGGGCCGACGAGCTGCTCGACGCGCTCCTTCATCTCGCCCGCGGCCTTGTTGGTGAAGGTGATCGCGAGGATCTGGCCCGGGTGGACATTCCGCTCGCCCAGGAGGTGGGCGATGCGGTGGGTGAGCACCCGGGTCTTGCCGGAGCCCGCGCCGGCCACGATGAGCAGCGGGGTGCCGGAGTGCACGACGGCCGCGCGCTGGTTCTCGTTCAGCCCGTCCAGGAGCGCGGCCGGGTCCACCACCGGGCGGGGGGCGCCGTCGCGGTAGTACGCGTCCCGGTCCGGCGGCGCGTCGAACTTCCCGCCGAACAGGTCGTCCGGAACGGTCTCCGGTCCGTGCTCGTCCTCGGGCGGCGGCGGAGGCTCCTCCCCGTGCCCGCGAGGGGTCTGGAGGTCCGCCAGGAAGCTGTCGTCAAAGAGGCTGCTCATCGCTCTCCGAGTCTAGGGTGCGCCACTGACAGCCCGCCCCCGCCCCGGGAACATCCACGGAATCCAGGGCCTGGCACCGCTCGGATTCCGAATCCGGGAAGTGGGCCAAATACCCTGATCCAAGACAAAAGTGCGATTCTCTCCAGATCGCCCACATCAACCCGCCGGGCAGTACCCGAGCCGAAGGTCACAAAAACGTATCGGGCATATCGAACATCAACCTTCACAAGGGCCACACCAGTTGGCTACCGTGCCGAGCAGGCCGTACGACCCCCACCGGCGAACGTCGCCGGGCCGCACGGCCTCCGCCGAGTCCGCAGCGCCGCCGCGCGCCCGGAGCCGGGGACCCACCGAACCTGGGGTGAATCGGCCGACTCCCACGCACGGGAGCGCCGTAGGGCAAACCTTCCGAAGCACCTCTTCGCCCGAACCCGACAGCTAACCCGGTAGGCGGAGCACTGGAAGGAGTCGCCTCCCTTGGCGTCGCACCGCAAGTCGCGTCCCGCTGGTACGCGCGTAGCAGGCATACGGACCCCGGCCCTCGCGACGGCCGCCCTCACCTCCGTGGCCCTGCTGTCCCAGTCGGCGAACGCCGCGCCGGCCGCCGATGACAAGCCGAGTCTCGAAGAGGTCGAGAAGAAGGTCGACGACCTCTACCGCCAGGCCGAGTCGGCGACCGACGGCTACAACTCGGCCAAGGAGAAGACGGCCAAGCAGCGCAAGCAGGTCGACACGCTCCTCGACGACGTCGCCCGGCGCACCCAGAAGCTCAACGAGGCGCGGGAGCAGCTCGGCTCCTTCGCCGCCGCCCAGTACCGCACCGGCGCCGCAGCGCCCGACACGGCGACCTTCCTGCTCGCCGACACCCCGCAGGACTACTTCGACCAGACACAGCTGATGGGCCGCCTGACGAACCGCCAGAAGGGGGCGGTCGACGACTACGTCTCCGAGCAGTCGGCGACGATGAAGAAGCGCCAGGAGGCCTCTCAGAGCCTCCAGACACTCAACGAGACGCAGAGCGACCTGAGGACCGCGAAGGCGACGGTCCAGAAGAAGCTCGCCGTCGCGCGCGAGCTGCTGTCGGAGCTGACCGCCCAGGAGAAGGCACGCCTCGCGGCGATCGAGAAGGAGAAGCAGGAGGCCGCGGCCCGCAAGGCCGCGGAGCTGGCGCGGCAGCAGGCCGCCGCGGAGAAGGCCGCGCAGGAGACCACCGCCCCGCAGGAGAGCTCACCGAGCGCGTCGACGGCGAACGACGCCTCGTACGCCACCAAGGCCGCCAAGGCCCTCGCCTTCGCCCGCGCGCAGGTCGGCAAGCCCTACGTCTGGGGCGCCACCGGCCCCGGCTCCTACGACTGCTCGGGCCTCACCCAGGCCGCCTGGAAGGCCGCCGGCGTCTCCCTCCCCCGCGTCACCTACGACCAGGTCGACGCCGGCACCACGGTCTCCCTGGCCGACGCCAAGCCCGGCGACCTGGTCTTCTTCTACGACGACATCAGCCACGTCGGCCTCTACATCGGCAACGGCATGATGATCCACGCACCGAAGCCGGGCGCGTACGTCCGCGAGGAGTCGATCTACTACGACGGCGAGTCGGCGATCCACAGCGTGGTGCGGCCGGCCTGAGCTCTCAGGTCCACAGCACCGCGATGAAGATGTTCGCCGTGGTCAGCGCCCCGACCAGGCCGAACAGGCTCTTGTCGACCTTCTCGTCGTCCCGCTTCACATACACGAGGCCGAGGATCACGATCAGAAGGGCCAGCTTCACGCCGATCTTGATGTTGTTGACGTGCTGGTCGTCGGCCTGGTTGAGGCCGACCAGGATCACCCCGGTGACCAGCATCGTCGCGGCGCCGTGCAGCATCGCGGGGACGAACCGGGCGGCGCCCTGGCCCATCGCCTTCATCTGGGTGAGGAAGCCGCCGAGCAGCGAGGCGATCCCGATGATGTGCAGGCCGACGAAGAGATGGATGAGTACGTCCATGAGCCCGGAGCTTATGCAGGGGTGCGAGCCGGACCAGACACCGCCCCACCCCACATGACCCGATCTTGCATATATGCGGCCCATAGCATCCCGTCACCCCCGCGTGCCCGGAAATCGTGACTTCGGTCAGCGCACCGCGCGAAGTCGACGGCGCCACCCCGCGATCATGGTCACCTTCGGTCACCCCGCGATCCCCTGGCAGCACTTCCGCACAATGCGTTACCTCCCGGACACATTCAGGTTTAGCGTCCTCCACCAGGTGACCGGCTCCCCACCGCCGCCCGGGCCAGGGGCGGCAGTCGGCCACCACCGCCGAGAAGGTCCGGCGGCGGCCCGCTCCCCCTGTGCAGGCCGCCGCCGGACGCGCAAACCGCCCCGGGGCGGTCGTACGGCCGCACCCCCTGGCGTCGTACGTCCGATGGGCCCGGGGCGGGCGGTCGACGAAAGGACGTGCAGTCCACGTGGCAGTGCACCGCAAGCCCCGCCAACGCTCGGCCGGCGGCCATACGGTCCGTGCGGCAGCGACGATCGCCCTCGCGGGGGCGGCGACCGCGACGGCTTTCGACGGGACCGGACACGCCGAGCCACAGCTCTCGCCGACACAGGTGAAGGCGAAGGTGGACCGGCTGTACCAGGAGGCGGAGGCCGCCACCGAGAAGTACAACGGCGCCAAGGAGAAGGTGGCGGCCGCCGAGACCCGCCTCGACACCCTGCGGGACGAGGCGGCACGCAGGACCGAGCGGCTCAACGAGGCGCGGGACGCGCTGGGTTCGATCGCCGCGGCCCAGTACCGCGGCGGTGCACTGGACCCCGCGATGCAGCTCGCCTTCTCCGACGACCCCGACCACTACCTGGACGGCGCCGAGTTCGCCGAACGGGCCGGTGCCCGCCAGGCGACCTCCGTGGCGAACGTCCGGCGGCAACTGCGGGAGATCGAGCAGTTGCGCGGGGCCGCGCACATCGAACTGACCTCACTGAAGTCACGCCAGGCGGAACTGAAGCGCCACAAGAAGACGATCACCGGAAAGCTGGACGCGGCGCGCCGACTGCTGTCCCAGCTGCCGGCCGGGACTCGGGCGGAGTCCGGGGAGACCGGTTCCCGTGCCTCACGGGCCACGACCGGCGCGCGCGAACACCTGACGACACCCGGCGCGGCCACCGCGAAGGCCCCCAACTCCCGTGCCGCGGCAGCCGTCTCCTACGCCTACTCCAAACTCGGCAGCCCCTACGTCTGGGGTGCCATCGGCCCCGACGCCTTCGACTGCTCGGGCCTCGTCCAGGCCGCGTACCGCTCCGCGGGCATCTCCCTGCCCCGCACGACATACGCCCAGATCGGCGCCGGCCAACGCGTCTCGCGCTCCGAACTCCTCCCCGGCGACCTGGTGTTCTTCTACTCCGGCATCAGCCACGTCGGCCTCTACATCGGCGACGGCAAGATGATCCACGCCCCCAACCCGTCGGCACCGGTACGGGTGGCGCCGATCGACGAGATGCCGTTCGCGGGGGCCACTCGGGTGGTGTGAGCGCGCGCGTGGCCCCGTGAGCGTCAGACCAGCCGCCGTGCCGTCGCCCACCGGGTCAGCTCGTGGCGGTTGGACAGTTGCAGCTTCCGCAGTACCGCCGACACATGGGACTCGACCGTCTTCACCGAGATGAACAGCTGCTTGGCGATCTCCTTGTAGGCGTAGCCGCGCGCGATGAGCCTCAGCACCTCCCGCTCGCGCTGGGTGAGCCGGTCCATGTCCTCGTCGACCGGCGGGGCGTCGGTGGAGGCGAAGGCGTCCAGGACGAAGCCGGCCAGTCGCGGGGAGAAGACGGCGTCGCCCTCCTGGACGCGGAAGACGGAGTTGACGAGGTCCGTGCCGGTGATCGTCTTCGTCACATAGCCGCGCGCACCGCCCCGGATCACTCCGATCACGTCCTCCGCAGCGTCCGAGACGGACAGGGCGAGGAAACGGACGGGGTGCTCGGCGTCGGCCATCAACGGGGCGCAGCGGCGCAGCACTTCGACCCCGCCGCCGCCCGGGAGGTGGACGTCGAGGAGGACGACCTCGGGACGGGTGGCGGTGATGACGGTGACGGCCTGCTCGACGTCCGCGGCCTCCCCGACCACCTCGACTCCCGTCTCCTCGGTCCGGCCGATCTCGGCCTGGACGCCCGTACGGAACATGCGGTGGTCGTCGACGAGGACCACGCGCACGTGCCGCCCGCCCGCGCCCTCGGCCGGCGTCGGCTCTACGGGGTCCGTGTTCGCCTCGGTGGGGTCACTCATGACGTCTTCTCCGCCCTCTCCATCTCCAGCTCGACCTCCGTGCCGCCGCCCGGCACCGCGCGCAGCCGGGCCGTGCCGCCATGACGCTCCATGCGGCCGATGATCGATTGTCTGACACCCATCCGGTCGGCGGGTATCGAATCGAGGTCGAAGCCGGGGCCGCGGTCCCGCACGGACACGAACACGGTCCTGCCCTCGACCTCGGCGTAGACCTGTACGGCGCCGCCCTCGCCACCGTACTTGGCGGCGTTCACCATCGCCTCGCGCGCGGCCTGCATCTGTGCGCCGGTTCTCTCGTCGAGCGGGCAGTCACCGACGACCACGACCTCTATGGGGACGCCGTGCTTGTCCTCGACCTCGGCGGCGTTGCGCCGCACGGCGTCGGCGAGGCCGGTGGGTTCGTCGGCCTCGTCCTTGCCGGTGCCCTCGGGTTTGTAGAGCCAGGTCCGCAGGTCGCGCTCCTGCGCGCGGGCCAGGCGGCGCACCTCGTTCGCGTTCTCCGCGTTGCGCTGGATCAGGGTCAGCGTGTGCAGCACCGAGTCGTGGACATGGGCCGCTACCTCCGCGCGCTCCTGGGCGCGGATGCGCATCAGGCGCTCCTCGGAGAGGTCCTGGGTCATGCGGACGAGATACGGCCCCGCCAGCAGCGTTATACCGACGAGGACCGCGAGGGCCGCCTGCAGGACGGAGCCGAGGTGGGCGGCGGAGCCCTGGAGGACGAAGACGCCGGAGACACCGGCGGTGACCAGGAGGACGCCGCCCGCAGCGCGCAGCAGCGAGAGGGTGCGCCGGCGACGGCCCACCTCCATCCAGCGGGCCCGGCGGGCGTTGTCCGCCTGGCGCCAGACGAGGGCCACACCCGCGCCGACGAGGACGATGGGCCAGAGGTAGGCCCTGGCTCCGTTGCCCACGTTGACATTGCCGACGAAGACCATGGCCACGACGACCATGAGGAGCAGGGCCGCGATCTGGCCCTTGTCCGGTCGGCGGGCGACGAGTCGGCGGCGGCCGTCCGGCGAGGTCTCGGTGGAGACCAGGGACGGAGTCCGCTGACCGCCGACCCCGCCGACGCCGAGCGGCACGAAGAACCAGAACGCGGCATACAGCAGGGCACCGAGGCCGTCCGCGGTGAACAGGCCGACGAAGACGAGCCGCACCCAGATGACGGGCAGCCCGAGGTGCCCGGCGAGCCCCCGCGCCACACCACCCAGCCAGCGTCCGTCACTGCTGCGGTAGAGCTTGCGCGGCGGCCGCGGTTCGACGAGTGGCGCTGTTGCGGCTTCCGGCATGCCATCGATCGTCACACGGCCGGGGTGCGAGGGCATCAGGGTTGGCCCCCGAGACTCCCCTGATCTTCGAACGGCGCGTCCTCCGAACGCTTCCCCCGCCCCTCTCAGGGCCGATATCAGGGTCCGGCCAGGGTCGTCCCGACTCCCGCCAGGCCCTCTCGCCCGTCACCATGGACACATGACAGATCACCAGCACGCCGCGGGCGCCGGATCCGGCGGAGGCCCGGACCCGAGCACAGGCCCGGGCGCGGGCACACCCGCCGACACCGGCGAGGGCTTGCGCGTGCACGGGCGGGCGGGCGCGCGGAGAGAAGGGAGCGAGGGAGGCACGGCGGAGAGTACGGCAGAAGGCACGACCGAGAAGCCGGGCCCCGCCACCACCCCCCTCCGTTTCCGGCGGGACCGGCCGCACCAGGTGCTCGCCGGAGTGTGTGCCGGGCTCGGGCGGCAGTGCGACATGGACCCGGTGATCTTCCGGATCACCCTGGCGGTGCTGTCGGCGACCGGCGGCATCGGCCTCATCTTCTACGGCTTCGCCTGGCTCTTCGTCCCGTACGAGGACGAGGACGAGAACGAGGTGCGCAAGCTGCTCACCGGCCGGGTGGACGGCCAGGCGCTGACCGGCGTGCTGTTCGCCCTGGTCGGCTGCGGGGTGTTCCTGACCATGCTGAGCAACACCGGCGTGCTGACCTTCGCCGTTGTTCTCTCCCTGCTCCTCGCCGGAGCCGGCTACTGGTCGTGCAACCGCGGCACCCCCGACCCGGACCCGCTCTCCGCCCAGGTCGTCGCCGACGCCCCGCCGGAGGCCCAGGCCCCGCCGGTGCCCGCCGGCCACCCCTCCTGGTGGCGCGACCCCATCGTCAAGGACGGCACGCACGTCGGCGGCACGGGGTACCTGTGGGGCCCGAAGGACTCCCGCGAACGTGACATCGCGGCGGCCGTCAGCATCGGCCTCGGCACCCCGTGGACCCGTCGCGAGGACATCCGGGCGGCCCACCTCCGCCGGCCCGCCCCCCGCGGCCCGCGGTGGATCGGTGGCTGGATCTTCCTGCTCGCCCTGCTGGCGGGCGGCCTCGGCACCGGAGCGACCTGGGAGGAGCACCCCCTCGGCACCAGTCTCCAGACGGGCCTGGCCTGCGCGCTGATCGTCTTCGGCGTGGGCATGGCGATCAGTTCCTTCCTGGGCCGCACAGGGGCGGGCTCGCTCCTCCTGGCGATCATCACGGCGGGCCTGCTGGCCACGTCCGCCGCCCTCCCCAAGGACATCACCACACACTGGGTCCGCACCGGCTGGACACCGGCAGCAGTGACGGACGTCCGCCAGGACTACGAACTCGGCACCGGCGTGGGCACCTTGGACCTGACCCGTATCGACGTCGCCGAGGGCAGGACAGTGACGGCCCAGGCCGACGTGGGAGTCGGCCGACTGGTGGTGATCGTGCCGCCGGGCGTGACCGTGAAGGCGAGCATCGACGTGGGAGTGGGCGACATCCAGTTGCCGGGCGACGAACAGGGGGACGTGGACGTGGAACCGGGCAAGCACAAGGAGGTCACCCTGTCACCGACCTCGGACACCGAGAAGGCCGGCACGCTCGACCTCGACCTGCGGGTGGGCATCGGCCAGGTGGAGGTGAGCCGTGCTGCGTCATGAGTTCCAGCCGGGAAGGCTGGTCGCCGGACTCTTCCTCACCGTCGCGGGCATCACCTACGCCGGCGATGCGGGCGACGCGTGGGACACCCCGTGGTTCGCGGTGATCCCGATCGTCGTGGGCGGCCTCTGTCTGGCAGGTGTGGTGGGCCTCCTGACCCGGACCGTACGCAACCGACGCGGAAGCCGCCGTACGAGCACACCGACCGGATCCGACGGGACCGACCGGATCGACAGGACCGACCAGGCTGCGCCGCCACCCGCACCGCACTGAGACACGGCGCAGGTGATCCCTGCGCCCTCTCTCAAGAGGCCTGGGTGGCTCCGCCGCCACCGGTAGCTCCGCCGACCGGAGCTACCGGTAACCTCCCGCCCGCTGCCGTCGTCGGGCGCGCAAGGCGGCGTCCACGGAAAACACGGAGGCACCCGCGAGGACGAGGGGCAGCCAGGCCATCAGGTAGGCGAGATCGTTGCCGTAGTAGTAGGGGTCGGAGGCCCAGCTCACCGTCAGCCACAGGCTGAGCGAGATCAGCGCGCCGCCCAGTGCGGCCAGGCGGGCGAGGATGCCGAGCAAGGTGCCGATGCCCACCGCGAGTTCGCCGAAGGCGATGGCGTAGCCGAAGCCGGCGGGGCTCTTCAGGGACAGGTCGACCAGCGCGGGGATGGCCGAGGAGTCCCGGACGGAGCGCATCATGTCGCCGATGGAGCCCGCGCCGGAGCCCTTCATGAAGGCGCTGTCGGTCAGCTTGTCCAGACCGGCGTAGATGAAAGTGACGCCGAGGAAGATGCGCAGCGGCAGCAGGGCGTACTGGCCGATGCTGTCCCGCCAGGACGGTTCTTCGTCGTAGTAGGGGGCGTGCGTGTCCGTACGGAAACTGTGAGTCATCGCTCCGAGCCGCCTCTCACCAGCGTGCCTAGACCCCTCACAAGACGATACGCAGGAAGGGGCGGCGATGCTCAATGCGGTTCGGACGAGTTTTCGTCAGTCGGGTCACGGGCCGGCCGACCGGCCGTGTGCGATGCGGTGCGGGCAGCCGCCGTCCCGGGTTTC
Organism: Streptomyces sp. NPDC005374; assembly: GCF_042872225.1. Classification (NCBI taxonomy): domain Bacteria; kingdom Bacillati; phylum Actinomycetota; class Actinomycetes; order Kitasatosporales; family Streptomycetaceae; genus Streptomyces; species Streptomyces sp. NPDC005374. Next base: position 740,662 of record NZ_JBIAKA010000001.1, read on the forward strand.
CCGCTGCTCAGTCCGTCACGTCGATCGCGTACCGGTTCGTCTCCGCCCCCGTCGCCGTCACCACCTGCACCTCCACCCGGCCCGGCTCCACGTCCGCGGGAACCGGCACGGTCAGCACCTCGTCCGTGGGGTTGCTGAACCCCCCGGCGACGGGCACCAACGGCACGTGCACGTTGACGGGCCCGATCCGCACCACCATCCGGGCCAGCCGGTCCGCCCGCTGTGCCCCCGGCGGCACGAATCCGGCACCCCGGATCTCGATGTCGTCCCCGGTGCGGATCGGTCCGTCGAGGTCACCCGCCTCACGCGAGCGCACTACGGAGAGGATGACCGGCCGCCCGCCCTCGGCGTACTTCCCGGCCACGTAGGTCGCCGCCGACACCAGCACCACCACCGCCAGCCCCCAGGGGAGATCCGGCAGTTGGTCCGGCCGCCGCGCCAGCCGCACGGACGCGAAGAGCAGTGCGACCGCGCCGATCACGACGTACTGGATGTCGGCGAAGGTCCCCCGCCCGGAGTCGTCCGTCAGCAGGTCGGCGGCGCGCGGCCGGTCCGCCCGTACCTTCTGCAGCCGTTGTCCGAGCACGCGCAGTCCGACCACCCGCCGCACCAGTACGGCGATCCCGCACACCACGGCGAGCACGGTCACGACCCCCGCGCCCCGGGCCAGTTCGAGCCCGGAGATCAGCGTGTCCCGCTGGGCCGCGTCGGAGGCCGCGGCGAGCCGTCCCACCAGGACGAGCACCGCGTAGGCGACGAACAGCACCCAGGCCACCGCGACGGCCCGGGAGGTCGACAGCCGGTTGTCCTCACCGATCACCGGCGCGAGCACACCGCCCCGGGCCCGGTGGAACCAGGACGCCACGGTCAGCGCACCCGCGATCACGAGCGCCGCCAGCAGGCCGGCCGTACGCGCCGCGGTCCAGCCCGCTCCGATGGCGGTCAGCGCCTGGACGAGCAGCAGTACCACCACCCCCGCCCACACCGCGTACGCCGTACGGCGCCACAGTCGCGCGAGCCAGGCGGCGCCCTCGGCCCGTCCCCGCTCGGCGACGACCTCCGCGGACTGGGTCAGTTCCTCCGAGACCCACTGCCGGGAGGCCGACGCGGAGTGCGCCACGGCCGCGGGCAGTCCCTGTCCGGAGGCGAACTCGTCCCGCTTCAGGAGGAATGCGGCCACCGCCCGCCGATGTCCGGCCCGCGCCCCGTGCGGACAGTCCCCGCAGGTGCAGCCGCCCTCGTGCGCGCCCCCGAGCGCACCGCCGTCCGCGCCCTGTCTCGCTTCCTGCACCGCCACGCCCGACGCCTGCCTTCCCGCAACCCTGGTGAACCTCTGGCCCCACATGACCTCACGGCCCGCCGACCGCACAACCCGTAAACCCGAACGGCCTGCCGACCGCGACAGCCACAAGCCCGCTCCACCTGGTGGACCCGAGTCGCTCGCGGCCCGCCGCCGACCACGAATCCGGCCGCGACCCCACGAACAACTCCGGACAACTCCCCGGCGATGACAGCGAATTGTGCCCTACGGCACACCGCACCCGTCCGCCAGGTCTGGTCAGCGCGGGTGAAGCGGGGCCCGCCGTGTTGACCCGGCTGCGAGAATTCCCCCATGGCCGAGATCATCCAGCGTGACGGGACCTGGGTCTTCGACGGCACGACGGTCAGAATCACGCCGGGACTTCACCGCTCCGTGCCGCTGTTCCGGCAGACGTACGGGGAGATCGCCGTGCCCCTGGAGGCCATTTCCGGCGTGGCGTTCGAGCCGGAACGCAAGCGCGGACGGCTGCGGATGCGGTTGCGCGAGGGTGCGGATCCGCTGCTGCACGCGACCGGTGGGCGCCTGCCGGATCCGGCCGACCCGTATCGGCTGACCGTGGACGTGGACCGTGCCGGGGTCGCCGAGTACGTGGCCGAGGAGATCCGCCGCTCCCTCCTGCTGGACCAGATCCCCAAGGAGCCGACGAAGACGTATCTGCTCCCCGGCCCTCCGGTCCCGGTTTCGGTGCGCTCCTCGGACGGCACGGTCTCCTTCGACGGCAACCGGGTCCGCATCGACTGGGCCGACACCTCCGACCGTGTCAAGCGTGCGACCGGCCCGCGGATCATCGACGTGGGGGAGCTCGTCCACGTCGAGTGGCTGCCCAACGCCGGGTACGAGGACGGTTTCATGCGGTTCGTGACGCGCGGGACGTCGTTCTCGAAACTGCCGCCCGAGAAGGACCCGTACGCCCTCGACCTGTGGGGCAGCACCCGCCGCGACCTGCTCACGGCCATCGTCGCGACGGCGGTCACGGCCCGGCTCCCGCACCCCTCGATACGCGACGGCGTCGAGTACGACGGCGAACACACCGCCCGCCCGCGGCTGACGGCGTCCACCGTGCCGCCATCGGCCGACCATCACGACGTACTCCTGCGCAGGCTGCGGGAGTTGGGCGAGCTGCACCGCGACGGCGTGCTCACGGACGAGGAGTTCGCGATGACGAAGACCGCCGTACTGCGGGGTTTCTGAGGCCCGCGGAACGCCACGTCACGACAGCAGATCCGGCTCGCTCCTGCTGATGTCCTGCCACATCGGCTGGTAGTTGATCCACGCCACCAGGTCCCCGCCCAGTTGTTCCCGCGTGGCCACCGCCGCCCGGTGATCGATGACCACCGGTCTTCCGGCGGCCCGGGCGAGCAGCTGCACCTGGCTGGACCGGTCCATCGACACGAACCACCAGGCCGCCGCGTCCACCGAGTCCCCGACGGTCAGCAGTCCGTGGTTGCGCAGGACGAGCGCCTTCCGGGACCCGAGCGCGGTGGCGATCCGGCGGCCCTCCTCGGCGTCGACGGCGACTCCGGTGTAGGCGTCGTACAGGGCGTGGTCCTCGTAGAAGGCGCAGCTCTCCTGGTTGAGGGGGTCGAGGAGGTCGCCGAGCGCGGCCAGCGCCCGCCCGTGCACGGAGTGGCAGTGGGCGACGGCGACGACGTCCGGGCGGGCGGCGTGCACCTGGGAGTGCACGGTGAACGCGGCCTGGTTGACGTGGTAGCGGCCGTCGAGCACCTGCCCGTCGGAGTTGGCGAGCACGAGGTCGCTCACGGTGACGTGCTTGAACGGCATGCCGAAGGGGTTGACCCAGAAGCAGTCGGTGAACTCGGGGTCGCGTGCGGTGATGTGTCCGGAGACGCCGTCCTCGAAGCCGAGCCGTCCGAAGATCCGCAGCGCGCCTGCGAGCCGTTCCTTGCGGTGCCGGCGTTCCTCCTCGACGGAGTCGTGCATGGGCGGCATCGCGAACTGGAGCTTCTCGGTGGGCAGCGGCATCGGCGGAGTGGGCCCGAGGGGCGTCCCGTGCATGTGTCCTCCGGCACTGGGTTGCTTCACGGGGCGGAAGTTACCGTCAGTCAGGGCAAGAGAACAGGGCTGGTTTGTAAAGATGACGCACGCAATAAATACCTGACAGAAGATGTCGGGTATCGGCGGAAGACTGACCGTTATGAACTGGGCAGCTTTCTCCTCAGCCGAACCCGACCTGGCCAGGACCGCCGAAGAGCGTTTCGGCGCGTTCACGCACCACGTCCTCGCCACGCTCCGCAAGGACGGCTCGCCACGCACCACCGGTCTGGAGGTCCGCTTCCTGGGCGGCGAGCTCTGGCTCGGCATGATGCCGGATTCGCTCAAGGCGCTCGACCTGCGACGGGACCCGCGGTTCGCGCTCCAGGCGAACCCCGGGGAGGGGCAGTCCCTGGGCGGGGGCGACGTCCGGATCGCCGGGCGGGCGTTCGAGGTCGAGGAGCCGCGCACCAAGGCCGCATACGTCGAAGAGGTGAAACCGCCGGAGCCGTTCCACCTCTTCCGCACCGAGCTGACGGAGGTCGTGAGGACCTGCGTGGAGGACGAGAAGTACCTCGTCCTCCAGATCTGGAAGCCCGGTCAGCCTTCGCGCACGATCAAGCGCACCTAGGGCCTACTCCCACTCGATGGTGCCCGGCGGCTTCGACGTCACGTCGAGGACCACGCGGTTGACGTCGGCCACCTCGTTGGTGATCCGGGTCGAGATCTTCGCGAGGACCTCGTACGGCAGCCGGGACCAGTCGGCCGTCATGGCGTCCTCGGAGGAGACCGGGCGCAGGACGATCGGGTGGCCGTAGGTGCGGCCGTCGCCCTGGACTCCGACGCTGCGGACGTCCGCGAGCAGGACGACCGGGCACTGCCAGATGTCCCGGTCGAGGCCGGCCGCGGTCAGCTCCTCGCGGGCGATGGCGTCGGCGTCGCGCAGCAGGTCCAGGCGCTCCTTGGTGACCTCGCCGACGATCCGGATGCCGAGGCCGGGGCCGGGGAAGGGCTGGCGCTGGACGATCTCGTCGGGGAGCCCCAGCTCCTGGCCGACCATCCGGACCTCGTCCTTGAACAGCTTGCGCAGCGGCTCGACGAGCTGGAACTCGAGGTCCTCGGGGAGGCCGCCCACGTTGTGGTGGGACTTGATGTTGGCGGTGCCGGTGCCGCCGCCGGACTCGACCACGTCGGGGTACAGGGTGCCCTGGACGAGGAACTCCACGGCCGGGCCCTCGTCCGCGATGATGTCGGCCTGGGCCTGCTCGAAGACCCGGATGAACTCCCGGCCGATGATCTTCCGCTTCTCCTCGGGGTCCGAGACGCCCTTGAGCGCGGTCAGGAAGCGCTCCTCCGCGTCGACGACGACCAGCTTCACGCCGGTCGCGGCCACGAAGTCCTTCTCGACCTGCTCGGTCTCGCCCTTGCGCATCAGACCGTGGTCGACGTACACGCAGGTCAGCTGGTCGCCGATGGCGCGCGCGACCAGGGCCGCGGCCACCGCGGAGTCCACGCCGCCGGACAGGCCGCAGATCGCGCGCTTGTCGCCGACCTGCTCGCGGATCAGGGCGACCTGCTCGTCGATCACGTTGCCGGTGGTCCAGTCCGGCTTCAGACCGGCGCCCCGGTACAGGAAGTGCTCCAGGACCTGCTGGCCGTGCGTGGAGTGCATGACCTCGGGGTGGTACTGGACGCCGTAGAGCTTCTTCTCGTCGTTCTCGAAGGCGGCGACCGGGACGACGTCGGTGGACGCGCTCACGGTGAAGCCCTCGGGGGCGGCGGAGCAGGCGTCACCGTGGGACATCCACACCGACTGCTCGTCGGGGGTGCCCTCGAAGAGGGTGGAGCCCGACTTCGAGACGTGCAGGGGCGTGCGGCCGTACTCACGCGCGCCGGTGTTGTCGACGGTGCCGCCGAGGGTGGTGGCCATCAGCTGGAAGCCGTAGCACATGCCGAAGACCGGGACGCCGGCCTCGAAGAGCTCGCGGTCCAGGCGCGGGGCGCCCTCCGCGTACACCGACGAGGGGCCGCCGGAGAGGATGATCGCCGCAGGGTTCCTGGCGAGCATCTCCGCTACCGGCATGGTGCTCGGCACGATCTCGCTGTAGACCCGGGCCTCGCGGACACGGCGGGCGATGAGCTGGGCGTACTGCGCGCCGAAGTCGACGACCAGGACGGTGTCGGGGGCGGGGGTCGCTGATGACACGGGGTGCCTTCCGGCGGTCGGGCGGGGGTCTGTGATGTCGATTCTAACGGGGTGGCGGTGGCCGGCCTCCCGGCACGGTGCGTCATGGCATACTGGCGCCCATGCTCACGCACCCGACCTTCCTCTTTACCTATGGCAACCGGCCCGCCGGCTGCCATGGTCGTGCTGCTTGAGCAACTGACAAGCGACTTCCCAGGCGCCCCGGGCCGACAAGGTCCGGGGCGCCTGGTGTTTTCCGGATCCTGTCGCTCCGGGGCACCCACCCCACCCAGGAGCCCCGCATGACCACCACACCGGAAGCCACCATCGCGGACGCCCGTGCCCGCATTGACGCGCTCGACGACCGGATCATCGGTCTGATCCAGGAACGCGTGGCCGTGTCGGCCGTCGTCCAGGAGGCCCGGATCACCTCCGGCGGCCGGCGCGTGAACCTCTCCCGCGAGATGGAGATCCTCGGCCGCTACAGCGATGCGCTCGGCAGGCCGGGCACCCCCCTCGCCATGACGCTGCTCGAACTGTGCCGCGGTCGCATCTGAGTTCGGGCCCGGACTCACCCGTACGGTGCGTGACCGCGACCCGCGAGGCCTCGTTGGTGGTGGTGTCCGTGCCAGCCAGGGGCGGGCCCGACAGAACCACGCGTGGCTCGCTGGAGCGATGAGACGCACGGAACGTGCAGTGCGTCGTGGGACCTCGCTCCAGGAAGTGACCGGACGGCAGGGGACAGCAGCCCGGTCACCCAAGAGAAACGGCCGGCTCCGGGGACGCCCGGGGCCGGCCGGCGGGGCAAGTACCGGCACAAGGCTGGGTCAAACGGTTGCGGAGGCCGCGCCCATCCAGCACGATGTCTGGAAAGCCCCCAAATCCCTCCGCGGACAACTGCATTCGCATTGTGTCGACGTACTGCCAAAGGTCCAGACCAGTCGCGCGCCCCCTGCGCGCCGGGGCGCCGACCGAGGGCACGTCCGGCGACAAGGGCACAGAGAGCAAGCGGCGCAACCCCCCGGCGCCGCTCCCAGGCACCGGCGCTGCCCTGACGTCGGTGCTGACGAAAGAAGGGCCCCGCGGCTCCGTCCCGTGGGGCCCTTCGCCTGTGCGGACTTCTGCGCGGACTTCTGCGCGGGCTCCTGTGCGGACTCAGACCCGGGAGACCGTCCCGCAGGCTTCGTCGCCGTTCGAGTCGATGGTCTCGCTCCGGTCGTAGGGGTCCGTCGTCGGTCCCGAGGGGGCCGCTCCGCTCGGCTCGGACGACGGGAAGTGCGGGTGCAGATAGCCGTCGTACACGTCGCAGGCCGAGTTGTTGATGTCCTGGTCCCACTTCACGATGTTGAGCTTGCCGGGGGTCACCCGGTACCTGGACGGGTCGGGGATGTCGACGTCGAGGACCCGGCGGATGATGGTGCGGGTGACCTCCGTGGAGCCATTGGTCTGGACGACCGGGTAGACGAAGGTGTAGTCCGCGTGCACGACGACCGAGGCGTTGTCACCGGCCTTGAACGTCATCCTGCCGCGGGTCTTCACGACGTCGCCGACCAGCCGGGCCTCCTTGGGGTCGAAGCGGCTGAACATCCACAGCGGGTCGTGCTTCTTGTCCGGCTTGCTCAGCGCGGTCTCCAGCAGCCCGCGGACGTCCTTCTGCACCGGGTCCAGGACGTCGAGTGCCGCCTCGGGCCGCTCCCCGCGGAGGGTGCCCGGGTCGAGGTTGGACTCGACCAGGAGCTTCTTGGTCAGCTTCAGCGCCTGCTCGGTCTTCGCCGCGGACTGTCCGCCGACGCCCTTCGCCTTCGGTACGACGATCCCGGCCGCGCCGTCCGCCCACCGCTTGGCCGGCGATCCGGCGAACGGCTCGTCCAGGGTGGGGACTTCGGGGGCCTCGGCGGAGGGCGCCGCGGTCGGGGCCGCCGTCTCCACGGGCAGCGCGGAGGCCACGGCGTCGCCGGCTTCGTCGGATCCCCCGCCGAAGAAGTCGCCCGGCACCAGCGACGGCTTCACCGCCACGACGGCCACCACGACCGCGATCGCGACACCGAGGACGCCCCACAGACCCCGCCGGCTCTTCTTCTCCTGCCAGGCCGGTCCGGTGCGCCAGCCCTCCGGCAGTTCGCCGCGTGCTTCGTTCCGCCGCAGTCGTTCCGTCACCTCGCGGGCCCGCGAGGACGGTTCCTTGGGTGCTGAGGCTCGGATGTCCCGTTCGGAATCCCGCATGAACTTTTCCCAGACGTCGTCCGGGATCTTGTCGTCTTCTGACACGTGGGTAAGTTCTAGGGCCTGCGAAAGCCTGTTCACAAGGTGAACCTGTATGTGACTCAGCCCACATAAGGTTTCTGTGAATGCCCGCACAACCTTTGGCCGGTCTCGCGGATCAAACCTCACGTATCAAGGGCCCCACCCGCGCCCCACACGCGGAAGCCTCCCTGACGCGTGCTGCGGGTAGCGCAGTACACCTGACTTCCGAGGTCTTCATGAAGCTTCGCCGTGCACTGGCCGCCGCGGCCGCGACCGCCGCGATAGCGCCGCTCGCCCTGTTCGCCGCGCCCAGCGCGTTCGCGGAGGAGTCGCCTTCGCCGACCGCGACCGAGAGCGCATCCGCCGGTGAGACCACCCCGGCGGCCCCCGAGACCACACCGGCGGCCCCGGAGACGACCCCGGCCGCCCCGGAGACCACGCCCGCCACGGGTGAGACCTCCCCCACCGCCGGCGCGTCCGGCTCGGCCACCAGCAGCCCCAGCGCCACCGCGTCCGGCTCGGCCACCGCGACCAGCAGCCCCTCGGCGAGCGAGAGCGGCGAGCCCGTCGACGAGTGCCCGGTCGACGAGAACGGCGACGACATCGTCGACATCAGCGACGTGCTGCACAGCTCGCTGACCGGACTGCCCGAGAGCGTCGTGGCGGGCAGCGGCTGGACGAACTTCAAGTTCAACGTCAGCAACTCCAGCGACGAGACGATCAAGGACATCCAGCCCTTCGTCGGTGTCGGCGCGGTCGACTGGGACTTCGAGAACGACTACAGCGACCTGGTCACCGTTCAGGTGAAGCAGGGCGGCAGCTGGGTCGACGTGGCCACGCAGTTCGGTGAGGGCGGCTCGTTCAACGCCTTCAGCCTCGGCGGCGGCGACTCCCTCAGCTACCAGCTGCGGGTGAAGGTCGACCGTGAGGTCCCGAGCGCGGTCGGCATCGCCATCGGCCTCGCCGAGTACTCCGACGAGAACGCCTGCTGGATCTCCGACGACGAGAACTACGGCATCTACTACTTCGAGGTCCTGCCGGCCGGCTCCGACGCGGGCAAGCCGAACGACGCCAAGCCGCAGACCGGCGGCAAGAGCGCCATCTCCGACGTCAACGACGTCGACGTGGACGGCCAGCTCGCCGAGACCGGTTCGAGCTCGGCCCTGCCGGTCCTCGGCCTCGTCGGCGGTTTCGCCGTCGTCGCCGGTACCGGTGTGGTGTTCGCCGTCAAGCGCCGCAAGGGCGCGACGGGCGCCCACGCCTGAGCCGTGACGCCGTAGCCCCGTAGGCACAGCTTCACGCGAGAACAGAGAAGGACCCGCACTCGGAGGGGGGTGCGGGTCCTTCTCTGTGCCCGGGAGCTCTACGTGCCTTTGGAGCTCTACGGCTTCTTCGGCACCGTCGGCATCCCCAGGAACGGCAGCTTCAGCGCGCCAAAGGCGTCCGCGGGGACCGCCGGTGACCTGGGCTCGACGGCGCCGAGACGGACGTAGGCCTCGCCCTGGGCCGGACGCGGGTCCTGCTCACCCTTGTTGGGCCAGTACGCCATCGCACGCTCGGCCTGGGCCGTGATCGTCAGCGAGGGGTTCACACCGAGGTTGGCGGAGACCGCGGCCCCGTCCACGACCGAGATTCCGGGGTGTCCGTAGAGGCGGTGGTAGGGGTCGATGACGCCGGTGTCGCGGGAGGAGCCGATGGGGCAGCCGCCGAGGAAGTGGGCGGTGAGCGGGGTGCCCATCAGCTCGCCGACGTTGGAGCCGGCGAAGCCGTTGATGTCGGCGGCGATCGCGGACGCGCTCTCGGAAGCCGCCTTGATCTGCTTGGGATTGGGGGCGCCGTGGCCCTGCCGGGCGGTGAGCAGGCCCTTGCCGACGCCGTCCGGTTTCAGGTACGTGGTCAGGGAGTTGTCCAGTGACTGCATGACCAGGCCGATGATGGTCTTCTCCGACCAGCGGCGGTTGGAGAGGGAACGGCCGACGAGGAGGGGATGCCGGGCGGCGTTGCGCAGCCAGGCCAGCACTCTCGACGAGCCCTCGGCGTACGGCACTTGGAGGATCGAGAGGCCGCCCATCGAGTTGGAGCCCTTGCCGTAGCGGACCGGCTCCACGTGGGTGTTCTCGTCCGGATGGATGGACGAGGTGATGGCGACGCCCCGCGTGAAGTCGACCTTCTGCGCGCCGGTCGCCCTGCGATAGCGGCGGTTGTCGGTCTGGGCGCCCACCAGGGCCTCGGAGTTGGTGCGGGTGAGCTCGCCCAACTTCTCCGAGATGTACGGCAGTTGGCCGCCCGCCTTCATGCGGTGCAGCAGGGTCTGGGTGCCGTAGGTGCCGGCGGCGATGACGACGTGGCGGGCCTTGAAGACCCTGCCCTCACTCTTCTTCCGGTCCGTGGGCAGGGTCGCGATCGCGTAGCCGCCCCGGGAGTCGTCGGTGACCGACACGACGGTGGTGAGCGGGTGGACGACCGCGCCCGCCTTCTCGGCGAGGTGGAGGTAGTTCTCGTTCAGGGTGTTCTTCGCGCCGTGCCGGCAGCCGGTCATGCACTCGCCGCACTCGATGCAGGCCTTGCGGGAGGGGCCCGCGCCGCCGAAGTAGGGGTCCTCGACCTGCTCGCCCGGAGCCGCCTTGCTCTCGCCTCCGGCGTCCTCGCCATCGCCGAAGAACACACCGACCGGCGCCATGTGGAAGGTGTCGCCGACGCCCATCCGCTGGGCGGCTGACTTGAGGTGGACGTCGGAGGGGGTCATCGTCGGGTTGAGCCGTACGCCGAGCATGCGCCGGGCCTGGTCGTAGTACGGCCTCAACTCCCCCTGCCAGTCGGTGATGTCACGCCACTGGGGGTCCTCGAAGAAGGGCTTCGGGGGGACGTAGAGGGTGTTGGCGTAGTTGAGCGAGCCGCCGCCGACGCCCGCCCCCGCGAGGACCATGACGTTGCCGAGCAGGTGGATGCGCTGGATGCCGTACATGCCGAGCTTCGGCGCCCAGAGGTAGTTCTTCAGGTCCCAGGAGTTCTTGGGGAGGGTCTCGCGGGTGAAGCGGCGGCCGGCTTCCAGGACACCTACGCGGTAGCCCTTCTCGGTGAGGCGAAGGGCGGTGACGCTGCCGCCGAAGCCGGAGCCGACGACGATGACGTCGTAGTCGTAGGTGTCCTGAGGCACGGGTGCTCCTCGTTGAGTCTCGCGTGCGGGTGATTCGTGGCTGGTCGCGCCCAGGCGGCGGAGCCGCATATCGATACGGCCCCGCGCCCCTAACAGCCCTTACCTGAACCGGAATGCCTTCATCAGGCGCAGGCTTCGGTTCATGAACTGGGCGTACGCCTCGTCGGTCATTCCCAGCGAGGGCGCCATCGGGAGCAGGCGTTGCTGGGCGACCGTCTGGGCCTCCGTGTACTTGAGGATGCCCTCGGAGCCGTGCCTGCGGCCGAGGCCGGAGTCCTTCATGCCGCCCATCGGGGACTGGACGCTGCCGTAGGCGGGCGCGTAGCCCTCGTTGACGTTGACCGTGCCGGTGCGGATGCGGGCGGCGACCTCGCGGCCGCGCTTGCCGTCCTTCGTCCAGACCGAGGAGTTCAGGCCGTACGACGTGGAGTTGGCCTCCGCGATCGCCTCGTCGTCGGTCTTGAAGCGGTAGATGGAGACGACCGGGCCGAAGGTCTCCTCACCGCAGACCGCCATCGGCTCGGTGACGCCGTCGAGGATGGTCGGCTCGAAGAAGTACGGGCCGATGTCGGGGCGGGCGACGCCACCCGCGACGACCTTCGCCCCCTTGGAGACGGCCTCCTCGACGTGCCGGGTGACGGTCTCCAGCTGCCGCTCTCCCACCAGCGAGCCCATGTCGGCGCCGTAGGCGAGGGACGTGCCGAGCCGCATGGCCTTGGTGCGGGCGGCGAAGCGCTCCAGGAAGGCGTCCGCGATCGACTCGTGGACATACAACCGCTCGATGGAGATGCAGAGTTGGCCGGCCGAGGAGAAGCAGGCGCGGACGGCACCCGCGGCGGCCTTCTCTATGTCGGCGTCCTCGAGGACCAGCATGGCGTTCTTGCCGCCGAGTTCGAGGGAGACGCCGACCAGGCGGGCGGCGGCACTCTGGGCGACCTCGCGGCCGGTGCGGGTGGAGCCGGTGAAGGAGACGTAGTCGGCGTGCCGGACGACCTCGGGGCCGACGACCGGGCCCTCGCCGAGGACGACCTGGAAGACGTCGGCGGGAAGGCCGGCCTCGACGAGGATGTCGCGGGCCCACAGGGCGGTCAGGCAGGTCTCCGTGTCCGGCTTCATGACGACGGCGTTGCCCGCGACGAAGGCGGGGAGCGCGTCACCGACGGACAGTTCGAGGGGGTAGTTCCAGGGTGCGATCTGGCCGACGACTCCGCGCGCGTGACGCAGTTCCGTGACGCGTGTGAGGGTGGGCATCGCGCCGGCGTGCCGCTTGGGCTTGAGATAGGAGGGGGCCTTGCGGCCGTAGTGCCGGGCGGCGACCGCGACGGCCAGGACCTCCTCGTGGGCGTGCAGACGGGCCTTGCCGGTCTCCAGCTGGATGAGGTCGAGGACCTCGGCCTGGCGCTCCAGGACCAGGTCGTGGAAGCGCAGCAGCACGGCCGCGCGCTGCCGTACGGGGGTCTGCTCCCACACCGCCTGCGCCTTGCGGGCCACCGCGAAGGCCTTCTCCACGTCCGCCGGCGTCGACTCGGGCAGGTCGGCCAGCTTCTCGCCGGTGAGCGGCGAGTGGTTGGCGGTACGGCCGGAACCGGTCACTCCCTTGGTGAGCTGGGCGACCAGCTCCGGGGTGACCACGTCGGCGGCGGTACGGGCGCCCGCCGGGGCGGGGGCTGTGGGGTTCGTGCCGGTCTTGGCCGGGGCCTGCGCGTCCGTCATGAGCCGCAGGGTATTCGGGAGCGGGGCCTTTGGGTACCCGTCGGTAACGGGCGTTCACCGCGTGAGCACACCTTGCCAGTGATGACTGGCGGCGAATGCGCTGATCAGCGGGTTGGGCGGGGATGATCAGCCGCGCTCGGGTTTTTTCTGGAGCAGCAGGCCGAGGGCGGCCAGGGCGGTGAGGCGGCGGGGTTCGTGGGGCGCGGCGGCCGGGTCGGGGGCCTCGGCCGGGGACAGCGCGGGGGCGGGTGCCTCTCTTTCCAGGACCGCCCCGCCTTCCACGGCTACCCCGCCTTCCAAGACCGCCCCGCCTTCGACGGCCGCGGGCGAGGCGGCCGGTTCCGCGGCCCACTCCGGCAGGCCGACCCCGGCGACTTCGGCCAGCACCTCGGCGGCTTCCTCCGCCGTCGGCCGCGCCTCCGGCTCGGGAGCGAGGAGCCGGGCCAGCAGCGGGCCCAGCGGACCGGCCTCACCGCCCGCCACGGCCGAGCGGAGCAGCGCACCCAGCGACCACACGTCGGAGGCGGGACCCGCGCCCCTCCCCGACACGCACTCCGGAGCGACGAAAGCGACGGAGGCGTCCTCGGCGTCGCTCCGTCCCGCGGCACCCGTGCCGAAGTCGGTGACGACGACACGCCCGCTGCCTGCTTCGAGGAGGACGTTGGACGGCTTCACGTCACGGTGGACGATGCCGACGCGGTGGGCGGCGTGCAGCGCTCCGAGGACGGCGAGCGCGATCCGGGCGGCCTCGGGGGCCGGCAGCGGGCCTCGGGCGGCAAGTGCCGTGCGCAGCGACTCCCCCTCCACCAACTCCATGATGATCCACGGGAGTTCGCCGTCGAGGAGTACGTCGTGAATGGCGACGGCGGCCGGATGGTCGACGCGTGCGGCGGCGCGGGCCTCGTGCGGCAGCCGGTGCGCGGCCCGTCGCCGCTCCTCGTCCTCCGCGTCCCCGCTCAAGTGAGGCTCCTTGACGGCGACATACCGCTCATCCTGCTCGTCGAAGGCTCGCCACACGGTGCCGTTCGGCCCGGACCCGATCCGCCCGGTGAGCCGGTAACGCCCACCGATCAGACGTACGTCGGGCGAGTGTTCGCCATCTTCACTCATGGCACATGACTACCGCGCGCACCAGGCCGTTGTCCAAGCGGCGGGGTCAGGGCCCGGCTCAGAGCCTGTCCACGTCCAGGTTCGCGATCGCCGTCCTCGCCACCTCACGCCCGCGCTCGGTGAAGTCCCCCTTGCCGGGATAGCTGACGGTGAGCTTGTACATGTCGCCTGCGGAGGTGCGGTAGTAGAGGATCTGGAGTTCGCGCGGGCGGGGGTGCTGGCTGTCCGTGGTGGTGTACGTGACGGTGTTCCCGGCGGCCTTGCCGCCCTGGTACGTCGTCTCCTCGGGCCGGGTACTCGCGGTGTCCGGCATGGCGAGGTCGTAGTCGCCGTTCTCCTTGAACGTGCTGTCGTCGTCGTACATCTCTGCCGCCGCGGAGCCCGCGATGCCGTTCGCGGTGTCCTCGGCCTTCCGGTCCAGGCTCAGGCCGATCCAAATGCTGCCGCTGAAGTCGGTGTACGTGATCCAGTGGGTCTTGTCCGTCTTCCGGTCGGGCGTCGTGGGCTGGTAGTCCCCCGGCACCGCCAGGGTCGCGGCGACGTCCTTGATGTGCTTCTTGGTCCAGCCGTCCGGCAGGGGCCCCGCGAACGGATCCGCGACCACCAGATACGCCGCCACCGCGGCCGCGACCACCGCCGCGGCCACCACCGCGCCGAGCCTGAGCCACGCCTTGCGGCCCAGCCGGAGACCGCCGCCCACCGGGACCTCCACGGTCCGCACGATCTGCGTGGGCTCGGGCGCGGGCGGGTCGGCGGCGGCTTCCAGCAGCGCACGGACCTGTGCGGCGTTCGGGCGGCGGGCCGGGTCCTTCTGGAGGAGACCGTTGATGGCGTCGGCGAGCGGGCCGTGCGCGGAGGCCGGCGGTGCGGGTGTGGCGTTGAGCACGGACTGGAGCGTCGCGGGGGTGTTGCTGCGGCGGAACGGGGAGACACCCTCCGTCGCCGCGTACAGGACCACGCCGAGGGACCACAAATCGCAGGCCGGGCCGGGGCGTTGGCCCAGCACCCGCTCCGGGGCGATGTACTCGGGCGACCCGACGAAGCCGCCGGTGTCGGTCAGGTTGGTCTCGCCCTCGATCTGGGCTATGCCGAAGTCCGTGAGGACGACCCGGTCGTGGCCGCCGAGCAGGACGTTGTCGGGCTTCACATCCCTGTGCAGAATGCCCGCCGCGTGCGCGGCCTCCAGTGCGCCGAGCACGTCGAGGCCGATTCTCGCCGCTTCCCGCGCCCCGAGAGTGCCCTCCTGCAACGCGTCGCCCAGCGAACGGCCCCGCACCAGCTCCATCACGATCCACGGCCGGCCGTCCACGACCGCCACGTCGTGCACGTTCACGACCGACGGGTGGTCGAGCCGGGCCGCGGCACGTGCCTCGCGGCGCATCCGCTCGAAGGCGTTCCCTTGTTCACGCTCGGGAAGATGGTCCGGGATCCGGGGTTCCTTGACGGCCACCTCGCGGTCCACGGTCTCGTCCTTGGCCCGCCACACCGTACCCATGCCACCGTGTCCGAGCTTGGCGAGCAGCCGGTAACGGCCCGCGATCAGCCTGCCGACGCCGGGCTCGGGCTGTGCGTCCGACTTCGGGGACGACGGAGGTCTGGGAGGTTGCAGAACGTAACTCGTCGTCTCGTCGGACTCGTGGCCGACTCCCCCGCTGCTGCTCATGGGTTCATCCATATCGCGCCGGACGCCCCCGCTTCCACAGGGAACGTGTTCCGGTCACAGACCCGTGACGCGTGACGCGGCCTTTCGACCCCTATGTCCGCACGAAGGTGTCCAGTGCGACGTCGAAGTGCTCCTTCGCCTCCCGCACCTTCCCGACCGGCGCCGACACCCACACGTCGTACAGCCGCCCGTTCTCCTCCCAGCACAGGTCATAGGTGTGCCGGGCGCCTTCGGCCGCGCTGAAGCCGTCCCAGGTGAACTCCCAGAGCGCGGCGGGGTGTCCGCGGTGCGTGGTCGGGACGACCCGGCCGGCGCGGTAACCGGGGTTGGTGTCGGGGCCCTTGGCGGCAGCGCGCCGCATCACGGCCGACGGTCCGCCCGGTTGGAGGCCGGAGACCTTGATGCCGAGACGGAAGACCTCCCCCGGCGACAGGTAGAAGACCCGCTGCCCCTGCCGTTCACGGGTGAACCCGTCCGGCACGGCGAGCGCGAACCCGGCGGGCTCCTCGGCGACCCGGTAGCCGGAGGGGGCGGAGGGGAGGGTCGCGGTGGGCGTGGGCCGCGCCGTTCCCGGGGAGCCGCTCGCGGGTGTCCCGGGCGCGGAATTTCCCGTGGGTGTCACCGGCGCCGAGCTGCTGGTCGTCGTACGGCCGGCACCGTCTCCCCGGTCCCCCCGGTCCATCAGCAACGCCGCCGACACCCCCGCTCCCGCCACCGCGGCGACCAGCAGCGCCGCCATGAGCGCCCGCCGCCTCGACCTCGCGGGCTCCACGGTCCCACCGCCGCCCGGTCGCTCCGGCGCCGGGGACCGCCGTGGCGAAGGGTTCCCCTGATCCGGTGACCGCCGGAGCGGAAGGTCCCGCTGGGTCGGCGTGTACGACCGCTCGGGCCCCCGGCGCGGCGGGGTGCGGCCCGTCTCGAGGAACGCCCGCAGCATCCGCTCGGCCTCCACCGCGTCCAGCCGGCGTTCGGGATCCCGCTCCAGCAGGCCCCGTACGACGGGCAGGAGCGGCGCGGCCTGTGCGGGCGGCCGGATCTCGTCGATGACGACGGCGTGCAGGATGCCGCCCAGCGAGTCCCGCCGGAACGGCGACGCGCCGCTCAGCACCGTGCACAGCAGCGCGCCCAGCGACCACAGGTCGGCCTCCGGACCGGTCCTGACCCCGGACATCCGCTCGGGCGCGGTGTATTCGGGCGAGCCGACGAAAGACCCGGTCTCGGTGAGCGTGGTGGCGCCCGCGACCTGGGCGATGCCGAAGTCGGTGAGGACGACCCGCCCGGTGTCGGACTCGACGAGGACGTTGGCGGGCTTGATGTCCCGGTGCAGCACCCCGGCCGCGTGCGCCGCGCGCAGCGCGCTCAGCAGGTCGGCGCCGATCCGGGCGGCCTCGGCGGCGTCGACCGGGCCGTCGGCGGAGATCCGGTCGGCGAGGGAGCCGCCGTCGATCAACTCCATGACGATGTACGGCCGTTCGTCGTGCTCGACGACGTCGTGGACCACGATGACGTGCGGATGCCGCAGTCGCGCGACCGCGCCGGCCTCGCGCAGGGTGCGGTCGCGCTGGAGCCGGGCGTCGGTCTCGGAGAGCGTCTCGTCCAGTGCGACTTCCTTGACGGCCACCTGCCGGCCGAGCAGCTGGTCGGTCGCCCGCCACACCACGCCCATGCCGCCGCGCCCGATCCTCGCATCCAGGCGGTAGCGGCCCGCGATCACACGGAAGGTGTCCCCCTCGGTCCCCATGGGCCCCATCATGCCGCAGCGGATGGATCCCCTCCGGGACGGTGACCGGCCAACTCCGTCAGCCGTTCGGTTCCTTCCAGCTCTGGAGCACCGTCGGGAACTGCTTGCGGGTGATCGGCCAGCTCTTCGCGGGCGACGACATGTAGATCGCGTACTCGACGCCGTCCCGGGACATGTACGTCTCCTCCACGGCCCGGCGCGGCCCGGGGAAGTCGCTGTCCTTCGCCAACTGGGTCCAGGTGTACTCCCACCGGGCGCCCGGACGGTCCCGGTAGGTGTTCTCGACCATGCTCACGCGGTGGTAGTTCTTCAGCCCCTGCAGCTGCGCTTCCAGGCTTTTCTGGTGGGCGAGGGGATCAAGGAAGTCCGGCGAGGTGTCGACGGCGATCCGGACGAAGTGCTTGCCGTTGTCCGGCGAGTAGTCGATCTGGGTCAGACCGTCCGCGGGGGTCCCGAAGACCGACCGCTTCCAGCCCTTGGGCAGATAGACGCTGAAGCCCACGGGATCGTCGCGCCGCTCCCAGCCGGCCGGGACCCCGTCCGCGCCCGCCGTCGCCGTGGGGCTGGTCGAGGCACTCGACGAGGTGTCCGTGCCGCCCTTGTCGCGCCGCTCGTCCCACGTCTGCAGCCCGATCACGGTCCCGGCGCTGACGATCGCGGCGAGCGCGACGACCAGCGCGAGGGAGCGCAGGCGGCGGCGCCGGGGCAGGGCCGCGGGGGCCACCGGGCCGGTGCCGGTGTGGTGGGGATGCCCCACCGCCGTGGGACCGGTCGCCTGCGGGTACGGCCCACCGGCGCCGGAGTGGTACATGGGACCAGAGCCCGAGGAGTACGACGGTCCCGTGCCCGGCGGATACGACGTTCCGCCGACCGGTGTACCGGCGCCGGAGGTACCCGTGGCCGGTGTGTTGTACCCACTGTGGGTCCCGCTGTGCGCCCCCGGCTCGTAGCGGGAACCCACATGTTGCGTCGGCACATACGCCTGGGCCGCGTTCGGCCGCCGCCCCTCCGCCGCCTCGGCGAGCATCTGCTCGGCCTCGGCCGCGTCGGGCCGTACGGCGGGGTCCTTGTGCAGCAGGGCGGCGATGACGGGCCCGAGCGGGCCGGCGTTGCGCGGCTCGGCCGGTTCTTCGTCGACGACGGCCTGCATGGTGGTCAGCGGGGTCGTACGGCGGAACGGTGACCGTCCTTCGACCGCCGTGTACAGCGTGGCGCCGAGCGCCCACAGGTCGGCGGACGGGCCGGGGTCGGCGCCGCGGACCCGCTCGGGGGCCAGGTAGTCGACCGAGCCGACGACCTCTCCGGTGCGGGTGATGGTGGTGTCGCCCTCGATCTGGGCGATCCCGAAGTCGGTGAGCAGGACTCGGCGGTCCTGCGCGAGGAGGACGTTGCCGGGCTTCACGTCCCGGTGCAGCACCCCGGCGGAGTGCGCGGCGCGCAGGGCCCGCAGCACCCACAGGCCGATCCGGGCCGCCTCACGTGCCTCGACCCGGCCGTCCTCCTTGACGGCGTCGGCCAGCGAGCGGCCCTCGACCAGCTCCATCACGATCCAGGGCCGGCCGTCGTGGTCGAGCACGTCGTGCACGGTGACGACGGCGGAGTGGTTGATCCGGGCCGCCGCACGGGCCTCGGCGCGGGTGCGGGCGAGCAGCACGCTTTGGTCGCTCTCGGAAACGTAGAGCGCGGCGGTCAACTCCTTGATCGCCACGGCCCGGTGCAGCACCTCGTCGTGGGCACGCCACACCCGGCCCATGCCGCCCTTGCCTATCGGGTCGGCGAGCCGGTAGCGCCCCGCCAGGAGCAGGCCCTGCATCTGATTCACGTTTCCCCGCAATGCTCTTGACCCCGTCAGACTAAAGACCGGCCCGCGCCGAGGGGAACCAGGGGAGCGTCAAGGAGACCTCACTGTGACGGTTGTCGCTTCCGCGAAGTACGAGTGAACCCGCGCCGCCGCCACGGCGTCCGTCAGCCGGTCACCTGATACGTGGCCGAAGCCTGCTCGTACAGCCGTGTCACCTCGTCCCGCTCCGCCTCCGGGCCACGGACCTGCACCACGTGGTACTTCCCGCCGATCAGCACCGCCAGGTTGCGCACGTACAGCTCGCGCCCGTCGTCGCCGGTCCAGGTGAACTGTCCCTCGGCCATGCTCCTCGTGCCCACCTGGATCGACTTCAGCCCGGTGGCCGTGGCCCAGCTGGAATCGCGGTACGGCTGGAGCTCGGGTTCCTTCTCCCGCTGGTACACCATCGGATCGCTGCCGTTCGCGGCCGCGGTGTCCCGTCCCGGAATGACGATCAGCTCGAAGCTGCCCTGCGAGTAGACCACCTGGCCGCGGCCGTTCCTGGGGGTGCGGGCCCAGCCCTTGGCCACCGCGACCTTGAAGCCCTCGGCATCCGTGCGCAGGGTGAATCCGTCGGCGACCGTGGACCCGGCGGTCTGCGTCTCGGCGGCGCCGCTGGACCTCGACGGTTCGGGAGTGGTCTGGTCGGGCCGCGGCTCGCTACTGGCCTTCGGGGACTGAGCCGGACCTGCCTGGCTGGTGGTGCCGGTCTGCTGGGCGGCGCCCTTGTTGTCGGGTTCCGACCCGGGCATGAAGTACATGGCGTACGCGATCGCCGCGGCCAGCGCCAGCAGGATGAACAGCAGCAGGTTGCGGCCGAGGCGACGCGGCGACGGGGCGGCCTCGTCCCGGGCCCGCTTGTGGCGGCCGTGCGCGCTGTTCGCGGGCAGCCCGGCACGCCGCCTGCGCACCAACTCGCCCCTGCGCCGCACGATCGGCAGCCGGTTCACGTCCACGGGCGGCGCGGCGACGACATGCGCGCCCGCCTCCGGCTCGGGCGCGGACCGCACCAACGACCGCAGCCAGCCCCGCAGTTCCTCGAACTCCAGCCGCTCGGTCGGGTCCTGCCGCAGCAACGACTCCACGACCGGCCGCAGCGGCCCGCACTCCTCGGCGAAGGCGGGCGGCTCGGCACACACCAGTTGCACCAGCTCGGCCGTCGACTCCTCGGGGTAGGGCGCGTGCCCCTGGACGGCCCGGAACAACAACGCCCCGAGAGCCCACAGATCGGTCGCGGGCCCGATCGGAGCGGCAAGCTGCCAGTTCTCGTGCACCGGCCCGGCCTGCTCCGGCGCCCATCGCTCGGTGACGGGTCCGACCACAGCCATCCGCGCCTGCCGGGCCCGGTCGGCGGCGAGCGCGGTGGTGGGGCCGCGGCGCGCGGGGGGTGCTACGGGGGTGAGGTCGTCCCAGCGGGTGGGGGCGGGGAGTTCGGGCGCCGGAACCCCGGGAGCGGAGACGTGACCTTCGGCCCCTGCTGCCGGCCCCCCGTGCACCGCCGCCCCACCGACCCCGGTGCGCGGCGCGGCTCCGTGCCAGGAAGGGGGCCGCACGCCGTAGGGGTCGGCTATCTGCCCCTGGGGCAGGACGCCGGGCCGATGCTCGACCCCGCTCGCCGACGGGTACGGGGCCTGAGACCCGCCGTTCGAGGACGGGTACGGCGCCTGCGCGAAGCCGTTCGCCGACGGATACGGCGGCTGGGCCGCACCGCCCGCCGACGGGTGTGCGTGAGTTGCGCCGTTGCCCTGGGCGGCCGAGTCGGTGTCCGGTGCCGGGCGGCCTCCGGGGAGGGCCGGCCGGCTGTTCTGCGCCTCCTGGACTCGGGCCGCCGCCCGCGCGCCCGCGCGATACGCGGCGATCGCTCCGGCCCGCGCCGCCCTGATGTCCGTACCGTCGTCCGCGTCCCGTCGGACCAACGCGGCAGCGGAACCGCCCCCGTCCGCCGTCTCCACCCCGGCACTGGGCAGCCCGCGGGCCTCCCGCGCCTCGATCGCCGCCCGTCGGGCCGCCTCGGGGTCGTCATCGGCCTCGCCGAAGCCGGCCGCGGCAACGGGTGTCCCGCCGCTTGCCCCCGGAACGCCGGGCCCGCCGGGGCCCGCGTATCCGCCAGAGGCCCTACGACTCTCAGCCGCACCCCGGTCACCGATTCCACGGAACCCTTCGTCCGCCCTGGGGGCAGCCTCGACCGGACCCACGTGCCCGGCGGCGGTGCCGTCGGACGGTCCTGTCTCCGCCCCGAACTCCGCGTCCCCGGCGCCCCATTCGCCCGCCTCGGCCGGCACCGGGTCGTAACCGCACAGTGCCTCCTCCGCCGCGCCGACCGCGAGGCCGGTCAGCATGACCCGGCCGTCGTCGCAGACAAGTACCGTGCGGGCGGTGATGTTGCGGTGGACCCAGCCGTGCGCGTGCAGCACCCGCAGCGCCATGAGCACGTCGGAGGCGATCTCGGCCGCCCGGTACGGCGACAGCGGCTTCTCGGCGAGCAACGCCACCAGCGGCCGTGCGGACACCAGTTCGCTGACGATCCACAGCGAACCGCCCTCGGCGAACACGTCGAAGACCTGGTCGAGCCGCGGATGGTCGGGGATCCGCGCGGCGGCCTGCGCGGCCTCGACGGCCCGCCGCACAGCGGGCTCCGTGGGCCTGCGCGTACCGCCCCGCCCCGGACTCCGCCGCGCGCTCCGGGGATCCCGGGCCGTGAACCCGTCGGGCAGTCCCTCCGCGTCGAGCACCTCCGCCTCGACGACCTCGGGCAACGGAACCTGCCTGACCAGGACTTCCTGCCCGCTGTAGGTGTCGAAGGCGCGCGACTCGGTGAGTTCGTACTCGTCGGAGGGCGGCAACGGCAGGCGGTAGCGGTCGGCGAGCACCCGACCCGCATAGTCGTCCACGTTGCCTCCCCCGGCCGCCCGGTTGGTCAATTCCGTTCGCCTTCAGGCCCGTTCCGTACCCATCCCTGGATGCGGACGGTCCACAAACACTCACGATACGTGCCGGAGGCAACCTGCAAAGAGGGGATTCCAGATCTCAGGGTCCAAACACATGACCGTTTACCGCAGAGCGCGTCACGGCTTCGGTTCGAAGGTACGAGCGAGCGTGTGCCATGTGTCCTTGCGCAGCTCAGTGCCCCAGTTCGCGGCTTTCGCCGTGTACATCAAGGCATATCCGAGATGGCCGTTGACGACGAATCCACGGTCTATCGTCCGGTACTTCGTCCCGCTCTGCACATAGGTGAACTCCCAGTCGGCCGCGTTCCAGCCCCGGTAGCCCACCTTCTCTATTCGGATCTTGGTGTACTGCGAGCGGGTCATGCTCCGCTCCTGGCTCTTCCAGTCCGCCACCGGATCGCCCTTGGGCGTGCTGGTCCAGGCGACGAGCAGCTTCTGCCCGTCGGGTCCGGTGAACCGGTCGCCCGCGGAGCTGCTGGTCTGGAACGTCCACCCCGCCGGCAGTCCGATCGAGTACCCCTGGCTCCCGTTGTGCGTCGTGGCCACCGCACTGTCGTCGGCGGAGTCGTCCGAACCGGAGGAACCGTCCGAACTCTGGTCGCTCTCCTGCGGACTCGCCGTGTTCGGCGCCCCCGTGCTCGTCTCCGGCGACGCGGAGCCGCCGGCGGCCCCGTCGGTCTGGGTGCCCCCGCTCTTGTCCTCCTTGGTGTCGGGACTTGCGCTCGACCCCGCCGTGACCTTGGTCCCGCCGCCCTTCGCCCCGTCGGTGCTGTCGTCCCCGCCGAGCGTGAGGGCCAGCACGGTGCCGATGACCACGAGCGCCACGACCACCGCGATGATGACCAGCGTCCGCCGCGGCACCACGTCCGTCAGCGGCGCCCTGGGCACCGGCCTCGGCGCCAGGTCCGGCGGCGGCGTCATCACGGGCCATCCCGAACTGCGTCCGTCCGAGACCGCGTCGGCCTGCTGCGTCTTCGCGTCCCGGGCCCCGGCCACCCCACTGGAAGCCGCCGTCGAGGCCCCCTCCGACGTGGCGGCCGCACTCGCGGTGGCTTTCGCCTGAGCCGGAGGGACGGGAGAAGCGGGACCGGAAGGCGCCGCCGGGGAAGCCGGAGCCGCGGGGGAGACCGGAGCGGCCGCCGACGCCTCGGAAGCCTGGGCGGGCACCTTGCCGCTGCCCGAACCCGCCGTAGCACCACCGGACTTGGTCCTGGACGCGGCCGCGGACGTCGCCGCCGCCCCGGCGACCTTCCGCACGGAACGCAGCGCCCCGCGCAACCGCTCGCCGCCCGCACGCTCCTCGGGCTGCGCCGGCAACGGCACCACCCTGGTCGCGTCCGGCGCCGGCTCAGGCTCGGCCGCCTTCGGCTCGGGCGCATGGATCACCGCGGTGAGCATGGTCCGAGCGCGGTCGTCGTCCAGCCGCTGTGCGGGATCCTTGGTGAGCAGGCCGTAGATGACGTCCCGCAACGGCCCCGCGTTCTTCGGCTCCTCCAGCGGCTCGGTCATCACCGCCGTGAGCGTCGCGATCGCGGAACCCTTGTCGTACGGCGGGGCACCCTCGACCGCCGCGTACAGCAGCCCGCCGAGCGACCACATGTCGGCCGCGGGGCCCGGCTTGTGTCCGCGGGCCCGCTCCGGGGAGATGTAGGAGGGCGCGCCGACGAGCATGCCGGTGGAGGTGATGGACGGGTCGCCCTCGACCTGGGCGATGCCGAAGTCGGTGAGCACGACCCGGCCGTCCTCGGAGATCAGCACGTTGGACGGCTTCACGTCCCGGTGCAGGATGCCCTCGCGGTGCGCGGACCGGAGCACGTCGAGTATCGCGAGGCCCACCTCCGCCGCACGCTTCGGCTCCAGCAGGCCGTCCTCGCGGATGACCTCGGCGAGCGACTTGCCCTCGACGAGCTCCATCACGATCCACGGCCGGTCGTCCTCGTCGACCACGTCGTACACGGTCACCGCGCTGGTGTTGCGGATCCGCGCGATCGCCTTGGCCTCCCGCAGCGTGCGCGTGATCAGCCGGCGCTTCTCGTCCTCGTCGATACTGGACGGGAACCGCAGTTCCTTGACGGCCACCGTCCTGCCCAGGGTCTCGTCCTCGGCGCGCCACACCGTGCCCATGCCACCGCGGCCGAGCACTCCTCCCAGCCGGTACCGCCCGGCGAGGAGACGGTCGTTCTCGTCCTGCCGGGATGCTCCCGCCCGCTCCGCGTCCGACATGCGTCCCCTCATGAACCCGCCCTGACAGAGCCTCCATTGTCCCTCACCCGACAAGTGCCCGACGCCCAGGGTGCCCCTGGCCCCGCCACGCCCGCGGCACGACCCGGCAACATCGACACACAGGCCCCGCCACCCCACGGCACCCCTCACCCCGCAGGTCCCTCCCGCCCAGCCGGACACCCACTCCCGACACGACGGACCGCATCACCCCTCCGCTTCGTGAACGGCGTCCATCTCCCGGCCGGGTCCGGAGCCCAAGCTCGGCTCCAGGCACTGCTGCTGCACCCCGACCGGCTGGAGGACTTCCTGGCGTGCCTGGTCCGCCTCACCGCCACCACCCTGCCCGTCGACACCCTGTACTGCTCGATCGCACTCACCCCACAGGACTGCCCCACACCGGCGGGGCCCCCTGCGACTGACGTCATGGACGAGCGCACACTCGGCAGGTCTCAGCAGCACGCACTGTCATTCGCCGCCGACCTGCGCGGAACTGGTCGCTCCGGGTCGCAGCGGCCTGACGTGCCCCCGGCGCCGTGAACGATGCGGGCCCACATCCCCTGCACCACATCGACATCGACGACATCAGCCGCGAACCCCGCCTCGGCTCCCTTCCGCCCGCGCCCAGGCCACCCCGCACCAAGCCCGCACCCCGACCCCGCATGATGGTCCCCGACAAGGAAGGACCCCCATGCCACCGCTTCGGACACTCCTGGCCGTCCCGGTGTCCCTCGCGCTGCTGGCCCTGGCCCCGGTGGCCTCCTCGGCGCCGTCCGCCCCGCCCGCGAACGCCCTGCTTCCCCTGCTGGTCACACAGGGCGGCGCCCCCGCCGCGGCGCTCCTGGCCCGGGAACAGAGCGGCACCCGTTACGCCGAGGCGGGCCCGGGAATCGCTCGCGCCGACCACTTCCGCGCCGGCAGCATCACCAAGACCTTCATCGCCACGGTCGTCCTCCAACTGGCCGCGGAACACAGACTGAAGCTGTCCGACACCGTCGAGGAGCACCTGCCCGGCCTCGTGCGCGGAGCGGGCAACGACGGCCGCGCACTGACCCTGCGCGCTCTGCTCACCCACACCAGCGGTCTGAACGACTTCACCGCGTACACCCTGGGCCAGGTCCCCCTCACCCCTCTACAGGCCGTCCGAATCGCGCTCACCCACCCCCCGGCCACCCCCGGCCGCTACTCCTACTCGAACACCAACTACGTCCTGCTCGGCATGGTCATCCGGCAGATCACCGGCCGCTCCTACGCCACCGAGGCCGAGCAGCGCATCATCGCTCCCCTGCACCTGACGGGCACCTCCTTCCCCGGCTCACGCACCTCCCTCCCCTCCCCGCACGGCCGCGCCTACACCGCCGAGGGGACCGACGTCACCGCACTCGACCCCCGGGTGGCGGGGGCCGCAGGTGAGCTGGTGACCACGCTCGCCGACCTCGACCACTTCTACGCGGGGCTGCTCGGCGGCCGACTGCTCTCCCCGTACTGGCTGCACGAGATGACGGACACCCGCACCACGCACGGCCGGTACGGGATGGGACTGTTCCCGGTGAAACTGCCGTGCGGCACGACGGTGTGGGGGCACAACGGCCGCATCACCGGCAGCTACGTGCGCACCGCAGCCACCGTCGACGGCCGCCGTGTCCTCACCTTCCGTGTGAACACGACCGCGGTCACGGACTCCGACCTCGAACCGGCCCTGCTCGCCGCCGAGTTCTGCCCCCGCACCTCGTAGAACGACCGGGTCCCGAACGAAGATCCCGGATCACGACACTCGTTCGAGTGATGCTGCCCGACCAGCTCGACCGACCCGCTCCAGCCAATCCGGCCGACCCGGCCGCCCCCGCTCCCGGCGACCTACAACGGCACGATGTCCGGCGCCCCCAACCGCGCCGCGTCCGCGGTCAGGTCGTCCGGCTGCCGCTGCGACTCCCGCTCCGCCTCCACCCGCTTCTCGTAGTGCTCGACCTCGCGCTCGATCTGGTCCTTGTCCCAGCCCAGCACCGGCGCCATCAGCTCGGCGGCCTCGCGGGCGGACCGCACGCCCCGGTCGAAGGTCTCGATGGAGATACGGGTGCGCCGGGTCAGTACGTCGTCCAGGTGCCGCGCACCCTCGTGCGAGGCGGCGTAGACGATCTCGGCGCGCAGATAGTCGTCGGCGGCCTGCAGAGGCTCGCCCAGGGTGGCGTCCGAGGCGACGAGGTCGAGGACCTCCTCCGCGAGGGAGCCGTACCGGTTCAGCAGATGTTCGACGCGCACGACATGGAGCCCGGTGCGGGCCGCGATCCGCGCCCGCGCGTTCCACAGCGCCCGGTATCCCTCGGCTCCGAGGAGCGGCACGTCCTCGGTGACGCACTCGGCGACCCTCGCGTCGAGCCCGTGCACCGCCTCGTCCACGGCGTCCTTGGCCATCACCCGGTAGGTCGTGTACTTGCCGCCCGCCACCACGACGAGCCCCGGAACCGGATGGGCCACGGTGTGCTCGCGCGAGAGCTTGCTGGTGGCGTCCGACTCACCGGCGAGCAACGGCCGAAGGCCCGCGTACACGCCCTGCACGTCGTCCCGCGTGAGCGGCACCGCGAGCACCGAGTTCACGTGTTCCAGCAGGTAGTCGATGTCGGCGCTGGACGCGGCGGGGTGCGCCTTGTCGAGGTCCCAGTCGGTGTCGGTCGTGCCGATGATCCAGTGCCGGCCCCAGGGGATGACGAACAGCACGGACTTCTCGGTGCGCAGGATCAGCCCGCTCGAGGAGTGGATGCGGTCCTTGGGTACGACCAGGTGGATGCCCTTGGAGGCGCGGACGTGGAACTGCCCCCGCTCCCCGACCATGGCCTGGGTGTCGTCGGTCCACACCCCGGTCGCGTTGACGACCTGCTTGGCGCGGATCTCGTACTCGCCGCCCGCCTCGACGTCCTGCACCCTGGCCCCGACCACCCGCTCGCCCTCGCGCAGGAATCCGGTCACGCGCGCGCGGTTGGCGGTCTTCGCACCGTAGGCGGTCGCCGTGCGCACGAGGGTCGCCACGAAGCGGGCGTCGTCCATCTGGGCGTCGTAGTACTGGAGCGCTCCGACCAGCGCGTCCTTCCTCAAGGCAGGCGCGACACGCAGGGCGTGACGATGACTCAGGTGCCGGTGGGTGGGCAGACCCCGGCCACGCCCCCGGGCCATCGACATGGCGTCGTAGAGCGCGACGCCCGAGCCGGCGTACAACCGCTCCCAGCCCTTGTGCTGAAGGGGGTACAGGAAGGCCACGGGCTTCACGAGGTGCGGGGCGAGCCGCTCCAGCAACAGCCCGCGCTCCTTCAACGCCTCACGCACGAGGGCGAAGTCGAGCATCTCCAGATAGCGCAGGCCGCCGTGGATCAGCTTGCTGGAGCGGCTGGAGGTTCCCGACGCCCAGTCACGCGCCTCGACCAGCCCCACGGACAGGCCCCGGGTCACCGCGTCGAGGGCGGTGCCCGCACCGACCACGCCGGCACCCACCACCAGCACGTCCAGTTCGCGCTCGGCCATTGATGCGAGTGACTCGGCGCGTTGCGCCGGTCCCAGTGTCGCTGTCCTCACCACTGCCTCCCGCTGTCGATCACGTCGGCCCCACAGGTATCCACCCGTGCCCAAAGTCTGACCGGCTTGCCCGACTTCGGCCACCAGTCACCCTCAGCCTGTGGATAACTTTCACCGTCGTGTACCCCGAAGGCCACACAAGCCGCGGCCCCACAGCCCCCAAGGCCTGCAGACCCGCAGAAAGACACACGGAATCAATCCCGTATTTCGGTCATATTTACTCCTAGTCTGACATTGCGCTCGCTCGTCCAGTCCACAGGGCTTGCGCACCTGTCCCGCTTCGGTTACTGGGAAGGACGGCCCACGCCATGCCCGCAGATCTCGCCGTGATCGGACTCGGCCCCTACGGACTGCCGCTGGCCCAGGCCGCCGTCGCCGCCGGCATCCCCACCCTCGGCTACCGCACAGGACCCGAGGCCGGCTCCCTCAGCCCCGCCGAACTGCGCCGGATGCTCTCGGGGGGCTTCCGGACACCCGCCGGCCCCGCCGAGCTCGGCCGGGTGCGTACGGCGGTCATCTGCGCGCCGACCCCGCCGGACCCGGACGGCCGCCTGGACCTGAGCCAGGTCGAGTCGGCGGCCCGCACCCTCGCCGAACGCCTGCGTCCGCACACCACGGTGATCCTGGAGTCCCCCGTCCCCCCGGGCACCACCGAGGAGTTCCTGCGCCCGATCCTCGAAGAGGGCTCACGCCTGCGCGCGGGACGCGACTTCCACCTCGCCTACTCGCCCAGCCGCGTCGACCCCGGCAACCGCGACTTCACGCCCGCCAACACCCCCAAGGTGATCGGCGGCCTCACACCCGCGTGCACGGAATCGGCAGCCGCCTTCTACTCGCGCCTCACCGACAAGGTGGTACGCGCGCGTGGCCCGCGCGAGGCGGAGACGGTCCAGCTCCTGGAGACCAACTTCCGGCACGTCAACATCGCCCTCGTCAACGAGATGGCCGTCCTCTGTCATGACCTCGGCGTCGACCTGTGGGACGTCATCCGCTGCGCGGAGACCAAGCCCTTCGGCTTCCAGGCGTTCCGTCCCGGACCCGGCGTCGGCGGCCACGCCGTCCCCCGCGACCTGACCGGCGGCGGCCCCGGCGGCGGCCGCACCCTGCGCATGGTCGAACTCGCCCGGCAGGTCAACGACCAGATGCCCCGTTACGTCGTCCAGCGCGCCGCCGCCCTCCTCAACGAGCACGGCAAGTCCGCACGCGGCGCCCGGGTCCTCCTCCTCGGCGTCACCTACAAGCCCGACCTCGCCGACCAGCAGGGCACCCCCGCCCAGGAGGTCGCCGTACGCCTGATGGAACTCGGCGCCTCCGTCAGCTACCACGACCCCCACATCCCGTCCTGGAGCGTCCTGGACCGCCCGGTCCCCCGCGCGGACTCCCTCTACGAGGCGGCGGCCGACGCGGACCTGACGATCCTGCTCCAGCAGCACCGGACGTACGACCTCCAGGGCCTGTCCGTGAAGGCCCAGCTGCTGCTGGACACGCGGGGGGCCACACCGACAGGGGCGGCGCACCGCCTCTGACCTCAAAACGCCGGTGGCGCTGTCGGACCCACCTGTTAATCTCCCCTCACTCGTCGCACAGTCGTGCGCACGCTTCTCTGCTTCACCATTCCGCTCGTTCCGTCCCGTGGGGGGATTCCTGTCATGAACCAGTCAGCTCCACCGCCTGCCCAGCCGCAGCCCCAGCCCGAGCCGGTCGACGGCAACCCGTACGCGCAGCAGCCTGCCGACGGCGCTCCGTCCGCCCCGCAGCCGGGCACCGTACTCCCGCCTCCGGCGCCGGGGGTCCCGTACGGGGCCGTCCCCGCCCCCGCTCCGGTGCGCAACAACATCGGCCTCGGTCTGGTGGCCGCCTTCGTCGCCGCCGTGGTCGCCGGCGGTGTCTACGGCGCGATCATCGGTCTGACCAAGCACGAGATCGGCTGGGCGGCGGTCGGCGTCGGCTTTCTGGTCGGCCTCGCCGCAGGGCGTTTCGGTGGCCGCAACCCCGTGCTGCCGGTCGCGAGCGCGGTCCTGTCGCTGGGCGCCGTCTACGTCGGCCAGCTGGTGGGCGAGGCCATGATCGGCGCCAAGGAGACCTCGCTGAGCTTCAGCGAACTCTTCTTCCAGCACTTCGACGTCATCCAGGAGGCCTGGAAGGCGGACGCCGACCCGCTGACGTTCGTGTTCTTCGCGATCGCCGCGTATGTCGCCTTCACCGGCGCCAGGAAGGCGGCGCTCTGACGCTGCCGGTGCCCGGCGAAGGGGCGGCGCATCGGTTGTGAAGGGGGGCGCGCGGGTGCGGCGGGCCCCGGGGCTGGTGGCACGCGGGGCGCGGCGCGGGTACCTTACGGAGACAGGTGGGGTCGGTCGCAGAGGCTAACTGCGGCAGGCTCGTGGATGGATCACGGAGTGTCCGCCCCTAGGTTCTGTGGGGACGGCCGCTCACCATCACACCCACCAGGTGGAGCCCACCGCAGTGGGTGCTGCGGCAGGCTCCTGGATGGTTCACGGAGTGTCCGCCCCTAGGTTGATTGGGGGCGGCCGCTCACCATCCGAAAATCCGCAAGATCCACCTCCTCCGGCACTGCACCGTCCGAAGACGGATCCGGTCCCAGCGGGTGGGCTTACGGTGGCGACCCATCGGCGCCCCCTTCCACGACACCGCCCAGTAGCCCGGTGGGACGGTCCGTCGGAAATCGGGCCGGGCCCCGAGGAGCGGGGTCCGGAACCAAATCCTTGGAAGGGGGCGCTCCAGCAACCTGGGGCGCCGACACGGACGTTATCGCCCTCGCCCCGGCTGACCAGCCCGTTTCCGCCCCGAACGCAACCGCGCGCCCCCGCACCACCCCGCGCGCCACCCCGCGCGCCACCCGCCGCGCAAAGCCCCAGGGCACGCGAAAGGCCGGCCACCCCACCCGGGTGACCGGCCCTGGAACCGCCCTAGGCCCTACCGCTTGTGCTGCGAGTCAGCCACCGTCACCTCGACGCGCTGGAACTCCTTCAGCTCGCTGTACCCGGTCGTGGCCATGGCCCGCTTCAGCGCACCGAAGAAGTTCATGGAGCCGTCCGGGATGTGCGAGGGGCCGGTGAGGACCTCCTCGATCGTGCCGACCGTGCCCAGGTCGACCTTCTTGCCGCGCGGCAGTTCCTCGTTGACCGCCTCCATGCCCCAGTGGTTGCCCTTGCCCGGCGCGTCCGTGGCGCGCGCGAGCGGGGAGCCCATCATCACCGCGTCGGCGCCGCAGGCGATGGCCTTGGGGAGGTCGCCGGACCAGCCGACACCGCCGTCGGCGATCACGTGCACGTACCGGCCGCCGGACTCGTCCATGTAGTCACGCCGGGCGGCGGCCACGTCCGCGACGGCCGTCGCCATCGGAACCTGGATGCCCAGCACGTTGCGCGTGGTGTGCGCCGCGCCGCCGCCGAAGCCGACCAGGACGCCCGCCGCGCCGGTGCGCATCAGGTGCAGGGCGGCGGTGTAGGTGGCGCAGCCGCCGACGATCACCGGGACGTCGAGCTCGTAGATGAACTGCTTCAGGTTCAGCGGCTCGTGCGAACCGGAGACGTGCTCCGCCGAGACCGTCGTACCGCGGATGACGAAGATGTCCACGCCCGCGTCCACGACGGCCTTGGAGAACTGCGCCGTGCGCTGCGGGGAGAGCGCGGCCGCGGTGACCACGCCCGAGTCGCGCACCTCCTTGATGCGCTGCCCGATCAGCTCCTCCTTGATGGGAGCGGCGTAGATCTCCTGGAGACGGCGGGTGGCGTTGTCCACGTCCAGCCCGGCGATCTCGTCGAGCAGCGGCTGCGGGTCCTCGTACCGCGTCCACAGGCCTTCGAGGTTCAGCACGCCGAGGCCGCCGAGCTCACCGATACGGATCGCGGTGGCCGGGGAGACGACCGAGTCCATGGGGGCGGCCAGGAAGGGCAGCTCGAACCGGTAGGCGTCGATCTGCCAGGCGATCGAGACCTCCTTCGGGTCGCGCGTACGACGGCTGGGGACGACGGCGATGTCGTCGAAGGCGTACGCCCGGCGGCCGCGCTTGCCGCGCCCGATCTCGATCTCAGTCACGATGTGTGGCCTTTCCCTGATGCGTTCAGCGTCTTCCAGTATCGCCGACGGGTACGACAAGGGCGGCCCCGGATGCCTCCGGGGCCGCCCTTGTCGGTTCGACGCCTACTTACGGCTGTAGTTCGGTGCCTCGACGGTCATCTGGATGTCGTGCGGGTGGCTCTCCTTGAGACCCGCCGAGGTGATCCTGACGAAGCGGCCCTTGGACTCCATCTCGTCGATGGTGGCCGCGCCGACGTAGCCCATGGTCTGGCGCAGCCCGCCGACGAGCTGGTGCAGGACGCTGGACAGCGGGCCCCGGTAGGGCACCTGGCCCTCGATGCCCTCGGGCACGAGCTTGTCGTCGGCGGAGATCTCGGCCTGGAAGTAGCGGTCCTTGGAGTACGACTTGCCCTGGCCCCGGGACTGCATGGCGCCGAGCGAGCCCATGCCGCGGTACGACTTGAACTGCTTGCCGTTGATGAACTGCAGCTCGCCCGGGGACTCCTCGCAGCCCGCGAGCAGCGAGCCCAGCATCACGGTGTCGGCGCCGGCGGCGAGCGCCTTGCCGATGTCGCCGGAGTACTGCAGGCCGCCGTCGCCGATCAGCGGGATGCCCGCGGGGCGGGCGGCGAGGGAGGCCTCGTAGATGGCGGTGACCTGCGGGACGCCGATACCGGCGACGACACGGGTCGTACAGATGGAGCCCGGCCCGACGCCGACCTTGATGCCGTCGACTCCGGCGTCGATCAGCGCCTGGGCGCCGTCGCGGGTGGCGACGTTGCCGCCGATCACGTCGATGCCGACGCTCGACTTGATCTTCGACATCCAGCTGAGGGCGTTGCTGTTGTGGCCGTGCGAGGTGTCGACGACCAGGAAGTCCACACCGGCCGCGGCGAGCGCCTGGGCGCGCTCCAGGGCCTCGGGGCTGGCACCGACGGCGGCACCGACGAGGAGCCGGCCCTCGGAGTCCTTGGCGGCGCTCGGGTACTTCTCCGCCTTGACGAAGTCCTTGACGGTGATCAGGCCCTTGAGGACACCGGAGTCGTCGACGAGCGGCAGCTTCTCGATCTTGTGCTTGCGCAGCAGGTCCATGGCGTCGGCGCCGGAGATGCCGACCTGGCCGGTGACCAGCGGCATCGGCGTCATGACCTCGCGCACCTGACGGCTGCGGTCCGACTCGAAGGCCATGTCCCGGTTGGTGACGATGCCGAGGAGCTTGCCGGCCGGGTCGGTGACCGGGACGCCGCTGATGCGGAACTTGGCGCACAGGGCGTCGGCCTCGGCGAGGGTCGCCTCCGGGTGCACGGTGATGGGGTCGGTGACCATCCCGGACTCGGACCGCTTCACCAGGTCGACCTGGTTGACCTGGTCCTCGACGGAGAGGTTGCGGTGCAGCACACCGACGCCGCCGAGGCGGGCCATCGCGATGGCCATGCGGGACTCGGTCACCTTGTCCATGGCCGCCGAGAGCAGCGGGATGTTCACCCGTACGTTGCGCGAGATGCGGGACGAGGTGTCGACCGCGTTGGGGAGCACCTCGGATGCACCCGGCAGCAGCAGCACGTCGTCGTAGGTCAGCCCGAGTGTCGCGAATTTACCGGGCACTCCGTCGACGCTTGCAGTCATGACACCTTCCCCAAATGGCCTTGATCGGTGCGGATGTCCATGCTAACGGGAAGCAGGGGTGGCACATTCCACGGTTCGGGCCGACTCCTGGCCTCGTAGTTTCGTACGGGACCGGCGCACCCGGTGTTCAACCGGGCAACTACTGCTCGGCCAGCGCCCGCAGCCTGCTCAGCGCCCGGTGCTGCGCCACCCGGACCGCACCGGGTGACATTCCCAACATCTGGCCCGTCTCCTCCGCCGTCAGCCCCACGGCGATACGAAGCAGCAGCAGCTCGCGCTGGTTCTCGGGGAGGTTGGCCATCAGTTTCTTGGCCCATTCGGCGTCACTGCTCAGCAGGGCCCGCTCCTCGGGGCCGAGCGAGTCGTCGGGCCGCTCGGGCATCTCGTCGGACGGGACGGCCGTGGAGCCGGGGTGGCGCATCGCGGCGCGCTGGAGGTCAGCGACCTTGTGCGCGGCGATGGCGAAGACGAACGCCTCGAAGGGGCGCCCGGTGTCCCGGTACCGCGGCAGGGCGAGCAGGACGGCTACGCAGACCTCCTGCGCGAGGTCCTCCACGAAGTGCCGGGCGTCGCCCGGGAGACGGGACAGCCGGGTGCGGCAGTAGCGCAGGGCCAGCGGGTGGACATGGGCGAGCAGGTCGTGCGTGGCCTGCTCGTCCCCCTCCACGGCGCTGTGCACGAGCGCACCGATCGCCCCATGGGGATGAGCCGCCTCGTCGTCACGCATCGGTCCATGGTGCACTGGCGTCGTTGGATCCGTGACATCGCGCTGGTTGTTGTGCACCGAAGCGTTATGAGCAGGTGCGCCGGAACTCATACCCTGCGCCCTCCCCTTCCGCTCGACCGAATCGTCCCCGAGAGACTCCACATCTCAAGGATGCGGCATCCGCCGCGAAACAAGCAGCGGGCGCCGACGTCACCGCCCGACCGATCTGGCGCCCGCGCCCTTTCAGGGGCGCGGGGAACCGCGCGACCAGCCACGAACAACCTGCGGCCTTATACGACCGCACCCGCTGAAACGCTCAGCGGACCAGGCCCCAACGGAACCCGAGCGCCACGGCGTGCGCCCGGTCCGAAGCACCGAGCTTCTTGAACAACCGGCGAGCGTGCGTCTTGACCGTGTCCTCGGACAGGAACAGCTCCCGTCCGATCTCGGCATTGGACCGGCCGTGACTCATGCCCTCGAGGACCTGGATCTCACGCGCTGTGAGCGTCGGCGCCGCGCCCATCTCCGCGGACCGCAACCGCCGCGGGGCGAGCCGCCAGGTCGGGTCGGCGAGCGCCTGCGTCACGGTCGCCCGCAGTTCCGCGCGGGACGCGTCCTTGTGCAGATAGCCGCGCGCACCGGCGGCCACCGCGAGAGCCACGCCGTCCAGGTCCTCCGCGACGGTGAGCATGATGATGCGCGCACCGGGGTCGGCGGACAGCAGCCGGCGCACGGTCTCGACGCCGCCCAGACCGGGCATGCGTACGTCCATCAGAATCAGGTCCGAACGGTCCGCACCCCAGCGGCGGAGGACTTCCTCGCCGTTGGCCGCGGTCGTCACGCGCTCGACGCCGGGCACGGTCGCGACCGCGCGGCGGAGCGCCTCTCGGGCAAGCGGGGAGTCGTCGCAGACGAGGACGGATGTCATGGCCGTCCTCCGCAGCTGATGCACGTCACCTTGAGCCTCCAGGCTGGTACGAAATCGTCACCTGTGCGGTCGACCGTCTCGGACGCCTGCCCGAGCGCTTGTGTCTTCAACCGCCTCCGCACTCTCAACGACGGTCACCCGAAAGAGTTACGGGGCCGTGCACCGTCTTCGGCACTCTACGTGAGGGCGTGGACACGGTGCAGACATGCGGGGCGGACCCACAACGTTTCATCACAACCCGTGCCCCATTCAGACCCTTTTCTTCCCATTTCCTGGTGTCTGAGGCTAGATTCGCAATGAGTCATATTTTCATCTCCTTAGATCGTAGACGTACGGTCTTGGACACCGCACAGTTCGACAACCTCCCAGATCGGTTACAAGGGGTCACGCAATGGCAGATTTCTCCCGCCTTCCCGGACCGAACGCGGACCTGTGGGACTGGCAGCTCCTGGCTGCCTGCCGCGGCGTGGACAGCTCGCTCTTCTTCCATCCGGAGGGCGAGCGCGGTGCGGCTCGAAGCGCTCGCGAGAACTCGGCCAAGGAGGTCTGCATGAGATGCCCGGTGCGCGCACAGTGCGCGGCGCACGCACTGGCGGTGAGAGAGCCGTACGGCGTGTGGGGCGGACTTACCGAGGACGAGCGCGAGGAGCTCATGGGACGGGCGCGGCACCGGCTGGTGTCCGCGGCCTCCGTCGGGAGCGGCGTATCGAACACCTGAAGGAACGTTTCTCCAGAGAGGGCACGCGACCGCGTGCCCTCTCTTCTGCGCTACTTCCGGCCCGCGGCGACCGCGAGCTGCTCCAGCGTCGCCGCCACCGCCGGCACCTGGGCCAGGTCGGGCAGGGTGAGCGCGACGATCTCCCGCCGGACGGCCGGTTCCAGCGCGACCGTGCGCGCACCCCGGGGCCGTACGGACTCAATCGCCAGCTGGGGCAGGACGGCGACGCCCAGGCCCGCGCCCACCAGGCCGACCACCGCCGGATAGTCGTCGGTCGCGAAGTCGATCCGGGGTGTGAAGCCGGCGCCCTCGCACACCTCCACCAACTGGCCGCGGCAGCGCGGGCATCCGGCGATCCACGGCTCCCCCGCGAGCTCCCCGATGGCCACAGACCCCGCGCGCGCGAGCCGGTGCCGCTCCGGTACGAGGGCGACGAGCCGGTCGGTCAGCAGGGGCCGTACGACGAGGTCGTCCCACTCGTCGCCGGCCGCGGCACCCTCGTACCGGAAGGCGAGCGCGAGGTCGCAGTCGCCCTCCCTCAACAGGCCGACGGAGTGCGGTGGTTCGGCCTCCTCCAGGGAGACCCGGGTGCCGGGGTGGGCGGCGCGCAGGGCGGCGAGGGCGGTGGGGACGAGAGTGGAGCTGCCGCTGGGGAAGGAGACCAGCCGGACGCGGCCGGCGCGGAGTCCGGCGATGGCGGCGACCTCCTCCTCGGCCGCCGTGAGTCCGGCCAGGATGCCGGAGGCGTGCCGCACCAGCGCCTCTCCCGCCTGCGTCAGCCGCATCTCGCGCCCGCTGCGGATCAGCAACGGCGTGCCGACGGAGGCCTCCAGGGCCTTCATCTGCTGGCTCACCGCGGGCTGGGTGCAGCCCAGTTCGCGCCCCGCGGCGGAGAAGGAGCCGTTGACGGCGACGGCACGCAGGACACGGAGATGGCGGGCTTCGATCACCTTTTGAGGATAAGCGGTGCTTTGGCACCGCGCCGAATAACGCGTGGCGCCTTTGGGGACCGGTCGCCTACCGTGCCCTTCATGAAGCTTCTGTCGGTGAATCTGGGCCGTGCGAAGGCCGTGTCGTACACGGACAACCCGGAGGGCCTCACCGGTATCGACAAGCGGCCGGCCGACGGGCCCGTGCGGGTGGCGGCACCGGGTCCCAAGGGCATCGGCGGGAGCGCGCTGGCCGGGGACGCGGTGTGCAAGAAGCAGCACCACGGCGGCGACGACCAGGCGGTGTACGCGGTCGCGCGGGAGGACCTGGACGACTGGGAGCGCGAGCTGGGGCGCACGCTGGCCAACGGCTTCTTCGGCGAGAACCTCACGACGCAGGGCATCGACGTCTCCGGCGCGCTGATCGGCGAACGCTGGCGCATCGGGCCCGAGGTGGTGCTGGAGATCACCAGCGCGCGGATCCCGTGCGGCACCTTCCAGGGCCACATGGGCGAGCAGCGGTGGGTGAAGCGGTTCACGCAGAAGGGCGCTCCGGGGGCGTATCTCAGGGTGATCGAGCCCGGTGAGATCCGTACCGGGGATCCCGTCGAGATCGTGCACCGGCCGGACCACGACGTGACGGTCGCGCTGGCGTTCCGCGCGATGACCACCGAACGGCCGCTCCAGCCACGGCTGTTGGCGGCAGGCGAGGCACTCCATCCGGAGCTGCGGCAGTGGGCGCTCGACTATGCGGAGAAGTACGGCGCCTGACGGGCCCTCGGCAGGCGGACGGTGTCGGTCCAGGTCATTAACCTTGCGCCATGACAACGGCATTGATTACGGGATCGACCGCGGGCATCGGTGCCGCGTTCGCACGACGGCTGGCGGCTGACGGGCACAACCTGGTGCTGGTGGCCCGCGACACCAAGCGGCTCCAGGAGCAGGCGACCGAACTGCACGACCGTCACGGCATCGAGGCGGAAATCCTCACCGCCGACCTCGCCGAGGACACCGGCATCGAGGCGGTCGCCGCCCGTCTCTCCGACCGCAGGTCCCCCGTCGACCTCCTGGTCAACAACGCGGGCTTCGGCAACAAGGGCCGCTATCTCGACGTCTCCATGGCCGACGAGCTGAAGATGCTCAAGGTGCACTGCGAGGCGGTACTGCGGCTGACGTCCGCGGCGACGGAGGCGATGCGGGAGCGGGGGCGGGGCGGTGTCGTGAACGTCGCCTCGGTGGCGGCCTTCGTGCCGCGCGGGACGTACGGCGCCTCGAAGGCGTGGGTCGTGCAGTTCACGCAGGGTGTGGCGAAGGACCTGGCGGGCACCGGCGTACGGCTGATGGCCCTGTGCCCCGGCTTCGTCCGCACCGAGTTCCACCAGCGGGCCGGGATGGGCACGGACAACATCCCCGGCTGGATGTGGCTCGACGCGGACAAGCTGGTCGCCGCCGCCCTCGCCGACCTGTCCCGCGGCAAGTCCCTGTCGATCCCGGACCCGCGTTACAAGGCGCTCATGGGTCTGGTGAAGGTGGCGCCCCGGGGCCTGTTGGGCGGGATCAGCTCGAAGACGGGGCGGAAGTACGGGCCGCAGTAGGGTTCCGCTCGCGCGCGCGGACGCCACAGGCGGACAATGGTGGCGTACTACCGGACCCAGGGGGGCCGGCCGGAGGCGACGGTGCCATGACCTTCGTACAGCTCATCGAGTGCAGGACCAGCCGTTTCGACGAGATGGACCGGCTGATGGACACCTGGGTCGAGCGGACCAAGGGGAAGCGCACCGCGACGCACGCGGTGGTCGGGAAGGACCGGGCCGACGCGTCGCACTTCGTCGAGATCGTGGAGTTCCCGTCGTACGAGGACGCGATGCGCAACTCCGGGCTGCCGGAGACGGAGAAGATCTTCCAGGAGATGGTCGCGCTGTGTGACGTGGCGCCCACGTTCACCGACCTCGACGTGGTGCGGGACGAGCAGCTCAACACGGTCGTCGCACGGGAGTTCTTCGAGCGGGCCGGGCGCGGTGACACCGCGGAGTTGTTCGAACGGTTCGACGAGGACTTCCGGGATCACCTGCCGTCCCGTCCCGGGGATCTGGGGCTGGCGGCGTCGCGCGAGGAGTACGAGGGGTGGCGGCGGGCCTTCGAGTTCACCTTCCGGGTGGACGACCAGATCGCCCAGGACGACCGGGTGTGCACCCGCTGGACCTGGGCCGGGAAGCACACCGGCGAGTTCGTGGGCGTTGCCGCGACCGGGCAGAACGTGACCATGACCGGGACCACCTGGCACCGGTTCCGGGACGGGAGGATCTGCGAGGGGTGGTGGCAGTTCGACCTGGCGGGGCTGATGGAACAGCTGGGGGTGCTCGGAGAATGACGGCACGACTCCCTTGACCCGCGAAGGGGAAAGCCCCCGCTCCCTCGGTGAGGGGGCGGGGGCTCCTTTTCGAGCTGTGGGCTCAGTGGGAGTGGCCGTGACCGGCGGCGGCCGGCTCCTCCTCTTCCTTCTTCTCGACGACCAGGGTCTCGGTCGTGAGGAGGAGGGAGGCGATGGAGGCGGCGTTCTCCAGGGCGGAGCGGGTGACCTTCACCGGGTCGATGACGCCGGCCTTGACCAGGTCGCCGTACTCGCCGGTGGCGGCGTTGAAGCCCTGGCCCTTGTCGAGCTCGGCGACCTTGGAGGTGATGACGTAACCCTCCAGGCCGGCGTTCTCGGCGATCCAGCGCAGCGGCTCGACGACGGCCCTGCGGACCACGGCGACACCGGTGGCCTCGTCGCCGGTCTTGCCCAGACCGCCCTCGAGGACCTTGGCGGCGTGGACGAGCGCGGAGCCACCACCGGAGACGATGCCCTCCTCGACCGCGGCGCGGGTCGCGGAGATGGCGTCCTCCAGACGGTGCTTCTTCTCCTTCAGCTCCACCTCGGTGGCGGCGCCGACCTTGATCACGCACACGCCGCCGGCCAGCTTCGCGA
This sequence comes from Streptomyces sp. NPDC005374, assembly GCF_042872225.1. NCBI lineage: Bacteria > Bacillati > Actinomycetota > Actinomycetes > Kitasatosporales > Streptomycetaceae > Streptomyces > Streptomyces sp. NPDC005374. The sequence continues at coordinate 780,276 of NZ_JBIAKA010000001.1, forward strand.
GGCGCTCCTGGAGCTTCTCGCGGTCCCAGTCGGAGTCGGTGTTCTCGATCTCGGCCTTGATCTGGGCGACGCGGCCCGTGACCTCGGAGGAGTCGCCGGCACCGTCGACGACCGTGGTGTCGTCCTTGGTGACGGTGACGCGGCGGGCGGTGCCCAGCACGTCCAGGCCGACCTGGTCGAGCTTGAGGCCGACCTCCTCGGAGATGACCGTGGCGCCGGTGAGGACCGCGAGGTCCTGCAGCATCGCCTTGCGGCGGTCACCGAAGCCGGGGGCCTTGACGGCGACCGCGTTGAAGGTGCCGCGGATCTTGTTGACGACCAGGGTCGACAGGGCCTCGCCGTCGACGTCCTCGGCGATGATCAGCAGCGGCTTGGAGGCACCCGACTGGATGACCTTCTCGAGCAGCGGCAGCAAGTCCTGGATCGAGGAGATCTTGCCCTGGTTGATGAGGATGTAGGGGTCCTCGAGGACGGCCTCCATGCGCTCCTGGTCCGTCACGAAGTACGGCGACAGGTAGCCCTTGTCGAAGGCCATGCCCTCGGTGAAGTCCAGCTCCAGACCGAAGGTGTTGGACTCCTCGACGGTGATGACACCGTCCTTGCCGACCTTGTCCATCGCCTCGGCGATGAGCTCGCCGACCTGGCTGTCCTGGGCGGACAGACCGGCGACGGCGGCGATGTCGGACTTCTCGTCGATCGGGCGGGCGGTCGCGAGGAGCTCCTCGGAGACCGCGGCCACGGCCGCGTCGATGCCCTTCTTGAGCAGCGCCGGGGAAGCACCCGCGGCGACGTTCTTCAGGCCCTCGCGGACCAGCGCCTGGGCGAGCACGGTGGCGGTGGTCGTACCGTCGCCCGCGATGTCGTTGGTCTTGGTCGCCACCTCCTTCACCAGCTGCGCGCCGAGGTTCTCGTACGGGTCGTCGAGCTCGACCTCGCGGGCGATCGTGACACCGTCGTTGGTGATGGTGGGGGCGCCGAACTTCTTGTCGATGACGACGTTGCGGCCCTTGGGGCCGATCGTCACCTTCACCGTGTCGGCAAGCTTGTTGACGCCGCGCTCAAGGGCGCGACGGGCGTCCTCGTCGAACTTCAGAATCTTCGCCATGGGAGCGGTTCAGCCCTCTCGAAAACGTGGGTGAAACGAACTGCGCCCCGGACGCCCGGCTTCATAAGGTCGCGGGGAGGCCGGGGCGCAGCTCACAAGCAAAAAGTGCTTGGGGTAACCGGGAATTCTGGGGGTGACCCCCCAGACCCCTTCTACTTCTCGATGATCGCGAGAACGTCGCGAGCCGAGAGGACGAGGTACTCCTCGCCGTTGTACTTCACTTCGGTGCCGCCGTACTTGCTGTACAGCACGATGTCGCCGACTGCGACGTCGAGCGGAAGACGGTTACCGTCCTCGAAGCGGCCCGGGCCCACGGCCAGGACGACGCCCTCCTGGGGCTTCTCCTTCGCCGTGTCCGGGATGACCAGGCCAGAGGCGGTGGTCTGCTCGGCGTCGAGCGGCTGGACCACAATGCGGTCCTCGAGCGGCTTGATGGCAACCTTGGAGCTGGTGGTCGTCACGATCCGACCTCCCCCTTCGGAGATCACGGGGTTGACTGTCTGAGGTGGCGACCAGGTGGATCCGTCGTCGCGGGTGCCGGACCTGCCCGTCGCTGTGTTGGCACTCTCCAGTGGGGAGTGCCAGACCTGAGACTATGACCGCGATTAGCACTCGGTCAAGCGGAGTGCCAATACGCCACGAGACGACGGTCACGTCGGCCGCCTCGGCAGGGGCACCCCGCGGTCACTGGAGGTAGTCCTCCAGCCGCCCCACCGTCAGACCCCGTCGCTGGATCTCCCGCAGGACGCTCGTCGTGCGTTCCGTCAGGGTCGGGCCCGTCGCGTCACCGGAGGCCACCGACACGATGTCCCCCGCACGCAGCGGCCGCCGCGGTGTCCCGGCCTCGACCGGGACGCTCCACAGCACGACCGCCGAGATTCCGCAGTCGGCCGCCGCGCGGAGGGTCGTGGCGTCGTACGTGCCGTAGGGCGGGCGCAGGAGCCGGGGCCGGATGCCGAAGCGGGACCGCACCTTCTCCTGCTGGCCGCAGATCTCGGCGCGCTGGCCGGTGTACGGCAGGCCGCGCAGGGAGGGATGGTCGAGGGTGTGGTTCTGGATGCTCGCGCCGACCGACTGGAGGCGCGCGAAGTGGCCGTACCCGGGGCCGACGACGCTGTCCGTGAGGAACATGCTGACGGGCAGGCGCAGTTCACGGACCATGTCGACGAACCGCGGGTCCCGCTCGGCCCCGTCGTCGTAGGTGAGGAAGACGACCTTGTCGGACGTGCGGACCCGCTGCACCACCGGCGGGGCGCCCCGGCCCGCGGCCACGCGGCGCGCCGGCGGTCGCGGGGGCGCGGGCAGCGGGGCGGCGAGACCCCAGTGGCGGTACGGCCGGGTGTGCGTCCCTGCCGGCCCGTACGACCCCACCCGCTGCGCCGCCTTCCTGCCCAGCCGCTCGATGGGGTCGACGGACGGGGCGCAGCCGGTGAGCAGCAGGGCCGCCAGCCCGGCGGCGAGAAGCGTCCGCGGTCTCACAGGTAGTCCTCGATGCGCGCGACGGCGTACCCCTCGGCCGTGACCTTGTCCAGGAAGCGGCGGACCATGTCGGGCATCGTGCCCTTCCAGTCCTCGCGGCCCCGGAAGTGGCTGAGCACGATGTCGCCGGGGTGGATCCTCTGGTCGTCCTCGCGGTACTCCCAGTGGTCGACGTAGACCTCCTCGTTCCAGATCGGCGCGTATCTGACGCCGCAGGACTTCGCGGCGCGCAGGGTGTCCTCGTTGTAGTTGCCGTAGGGCGGGCGGAAGAGCGCGGGCCGCGTGCCGTACTGCTTCTCGATGACGTCCTGCATGCCGCAGATCTCGCGCTTCTGGCGGGAGTAGGACAGCGCCGGCAGGTAGGGGTGGTGGAGGGTGTGGTTGTTGAGCCCGATCCCTGCCCGCTGCATCTTCCTGAAGTACCCGTAGTCGTTCTTGATCAGGTAGTCGCTGAGGAAGGCGGTGTACGGGACCTTCAGCTCGCTCATCATCCGCAGGAACGCGGGGTCCTTCTCGGCGCCGTCGTCGATGGTGAGGAAGACGACCTTGTGCCGGGTGGGGATCGTGGTGAAGACCGGCGGGAGCTCCTTCTCCTCGTGGCCGTCGACCTCGAAGCCGTCGCGGGTGGTGATGCGCGGCTTCTCCGCGGGCGCGGGCGGTGCCTCGAGGGGGACCTTCTTCAGGCCCCAGCGCCTGGCGGCGGCGATCCGGGCCTGCTCGGCGCGGAGTCTGGCGGCCTGGACGCGGATCCTGTCGGCCTGGCGGTCGGCGGCGGGGGCCGGGGGCGCCTCGAGAGGCCGCCGCGCCTCGGTCCCGTCGGGCCGGGCGCAGCCGGACACCAGGGCGGCCGCCGCCAGGAGGACGAGCCCACCGCGGATCGCTACCAAAAATGCACTGTTTTTATAGTTTTGTCCTACCGTTCCCATGAGGCCGGATCCTCGCAGGCCACCGCATCGCACCCGGGCCGACACCGCCGCCGCGGGCACGCCGTCCACCGACTGGCCCACAATGACCCGGTGAACGACCTCGACCTCCTCCTCACCCCCGAGGGCCTCGCCCTCCTCGACGAAGTGCGCGGCACCGCCCCCGCCGACGAACTCGCCGTGGCCACCCGGCAGCGCCGCGAGCACCCCGCCGAACTGGTCTCCGCGGCACTCGGCCAGGCCCGGCTGCGACAGCGGGCGGCGGCGAAATTCGGGGCCGAGGACGCGGGGCGGATGTTCTTCACGCCGAACGGGGTCGAGCAGTCGACGCGGGCGAGCGTGGCGGCGTATCGCGCGGAGCGTTTCAGGGCACTCGGAGTGCGGTCGGTCGCCGACCTGTGCTGCGGGATCGGCGGTGACGCGATCGCGCTGGCCCGGGCCGGGATCCGGGTCCTCGCGGTGGACCGGGACCCGCTGACGGCGGCGGCCGCGCGGGCGAACGCCGACGCGCTGGGACTGGCCGGGCTGATCGACGTACGGGAGGCGGACGTCACGGAGGTCGACACGGCCTCGTACGACGCCGTGTTCGTGGACCCCGCACGGCGCGGTGGGCGCGGGCGGATCTTCGACCCGGAGGCCTACTCACCGCCGCTGTCCTGGGCCGTGCGGGCGGCTCTCAAGGCCCCGCTGGCCGCGCTGAAGGTCGCCCCCGGCATTCCGCACGAGGCGGTCCCCGCGGCGGCCGGGGCGGAGTGGATCTCCGACGGCGGGGACGTGAAGGAGGCGGTGCTGTGGTTCGGCACCGCGCCGGGCGACGTACGGGCGACGCTGCTGCCGGGACCGCGGACCCTGCTCGGCCGGGGGCTCCCCGATCCCGAAGTCCGTTCCGTGGGGCGGTACTTGTACGAGCCGGACGGCGCCGTCATCCGGGCCCATCTGGTCGCCGAGGTGGCTCAGGAGGTCGCGGGCGGACTCGTCGACCCCACCATCGCGTACGTGACCTCGGACTCCCTGCTCGCGACGCCGTACGCCAGCGCCTACGAGATCACCGACCAACTCCCCTTCAACGTGAAGAAGTTGAAGGCACTGCTGCGGGAGCGGGGGGTGGGGATCCTGACCGTGAAGAAGCGGGGGTCGGCCGTCGAGCCGGAGGAGTTGCGGCGCAAGGCCCTTCCGAAGCAGCAGGGGCCGAACTCGGCGACCGTGTTCCTGACCCGGGTCGCGGGGGCACCGACCATGCTGATCGGCGCCCCCGCGACGGCTGTCACTGGTGCTGGACCGTCCTGAGCGGCTCCAGGTGCGGGTCGGCGCCGGCCGCGCCCGGTCGTGCCGCGACGGCCGCCGGGCCGGTGTCGGCGCGCAGGGCCTGACTGCTCATCGCGGTGCTCGCGGGTATGTCGCCGTTGTAGTACGGGTGGTAGGTCACGTAGTTGCCGTTCGCGGCGGCCGAGGCGCCCGCGCTGCTCAGCGCGCCCGCCGTCACCGAGGCCGTACCGCCGAAGGCGATCACGGAGTTGGTGCTCGCGGACTCGCGCAGCAGATAGCTCGAGACCTCCTTCGACAGGGCGGGGCGCGAGGTCCACAGCACGGGGCCGAAGATGTTCATCGCCGCCGCCGCGGACAGGCCGTCGCGCCAGGAGCCGGCGTAGGCGAGAGCCACGGTGTTCGGCGCGCTCCACCAGAACTTGGCGAGGTTCACCGAGAGGGCTTCCTTGGTACCGCCCGTGACCGGGTAGTACGAGTACGTGGAGGGCCACTTGGACAACGACGTGTGGGTCAGCGCGTACTTGGCGTCCGAGCCCACCGTGATGACCATGGTCTTGTCCGGGTTGAGGCCGTTGAGGTACGACTTCACCGACGAGGACAGCTTCTTGCCGTTGGTGAGGACGAGGCCGCCCGCGCTGCTCGTGCCGTCGGCACCGGCCGCGGCGGCCGCCGGGAGGGACGCGTAGGCGTCGGTGCCGGAGGCGAGGAAGACGTACTTCGGGCTGGTGGTGATCGTCTTGGTGACGGCGACCGAGGTCGCGAAGCGGTCCGCGCCGGTCAGCCTCTTCGGCGTGAAGCCGAGGGCCTTCACCTGGGAGGTGACGGAGCTGGTCAGGATGCCCGTGTTGCCGAGGAGGTACACGTTGGCGCCCGGCTTCAGCACCCGCTTCAGCTCGGCCTTCACCGCCGCGGACAGCCCGGTCTTCGGGGTCGGCAGGACCGGCCCCTGCTTCTTGCCGGCCAGCGCGGGCGCGGTGAGCGCGTACGCCGTGCTGTCCCGGTTGGTCAGCACCGCGGCCTTGGCGTCCAGCAGGCCCGGCACGTGCTGTCCGACCTTGTTCCAGGTCCAGCGGGACCCGGCGACGGTGGTGGTGTAGCTGTCGGAGCCCCAGACGCGGGCGGTGTTGTTCTTCCGCATCGGCTGCCAGCTGGGGTTGCTGCCCTGCGGGGTGCCCGGGACGGCCGTCACCTCACCGCCGGCCAGGTCGACGTACGCGGTGGTGTGCACGTCGGCGCTGTCGCCCGTGGTGTGCGCGTCGAAGACGATGCGTGTGCCGGTCGGCGACCAGGACGGGTTGACGGCGTAACCGGGGCCCGTGGTGATCTGCTTGACGTCGGTGCCGTCGGCGTTCGCCGTGAAGATCTGGAGCTTGCCGTCGGTGTCCTTGCGGACGAAGGCCAGCTTGGTGCCGTCGGGCGAGTAGGCGGGCTGCTCCGCGTTGGTCAGCACCCGCTTGACCGTCTTCGCGGACGGGTCGTAGACGTAGATTCCGCCGTTGTCGTAGCAGTCGTTGGTCCGGCGCGCGAAGGCGAGTTGGCCGGACGGGCTCGCCGTCGGGTCGGTGTCGCAGACGGTGGACGGTTCCAGGGCCGACGTCAGCAGCGGGCTGGGCGCGTAGGAGCCGTCGGAGGGGCCGTAGGCGAGCTGGCCGCCGGTGGAGAAGACGACGTAACGGCCGCCCCACCCGTAGGTCAGGTCCTCGTAGACGGCGATGGAGCGCATGCCCTGCGCGAGGGGCAGGGTGATCTTCGAGCCGCCGCTGGGGCGGATGCTGGTGAGCGTCTGGCCGTTGGCGGCGACGAACCGGCTGCCGTCCGGCGCCCAGGCCCCGTAGGAGCCCGTGCCGGCGTTCGGGATCTGGGCGGTCGCCCCGGTGGCCGGGGTGACGAGCACCGGGCCGTCGGTCAGGATCCGGCCCTCGGTGCCGGGCCAGGGCCCCGCGTCGTCGGCGGCGGCGCCGGGCGCGGCGGACAGGGTGCCCACCGCGGCGAGAGCCGCCGCGGTCGCGAGCGCCGCGGCACGGCGGCGCGTGAACAGTCTCAAGTTGTCATCCCCCACACGGGTCTTCACAGCCTCACCACAGAGGCTGGATCACTGTAGATCGTGACCGGGACACGAAGGGAACGAATTTACCTATGAACAACCGTTCGACAATGGATTACTGACCGCACTCCCGCGCCCGGTCCAGCAGCAGTTCCCGCTCACGTTCGTTGCGGGTCAGCGCGGCCGCCCGCTCGAACTCGGCCCGCGCCTCCGCCGTACGCCCGAGACGCGCGAGCAGGTCGCCGCGCACGCTCGGCAGCAAGTGGTAGTCGCCCAGGGCGGGTTCACCGACGAGGGCGTCCACGATCTCCAGGGCCGGGCCCGGACCGTCGGCCATCGAGACGGCGACCGCCCGGTTGAGCTCGACGACCGGGGAGGGGGCGCGGGCGGCGAGCAGACCGTAGAGGGTGGCGATGGCCCGCCAGTCGGTCTCCTCGTAGGAGTACGCGTGCGCGTGGCAGGCGGCGATGGCGGCCTGGAGGGCGTAGGGGCCGGGGGCACCGGAGGCCGTGGCGTCGGCGCGGGCCAGGGCCTTGATGCCGCGGGCGACGAGCATGCGGTTCCAGCGGCTGCGGTGCTGGTCCTTGAGGAGCACCGGTTCGCCGCGCGGTCCGGTGCGGGCTGCCGTACGGGAGGCCTGGAACTCCAACAGGGAGGCGAGGCCGTGCACTTCGGGTTCCTTGGGCATCAGGGCGGACAGCAGGCGGGCCAGACGCAGGGCGTCCTCGCACAGGGAGGGACGCAGCCAGTCGTCGCCGGCCGTGGCGGCGTAACCCTCGTTGAAGATCAGGTAGATGACGTCGAGGACCGAGCCGAGACGGGCCTCGCGGTCGGGGCCGTAGGGCACCTCGAAGGCGATGTTCCTCGTGGCGAGGGTCCGCTTGGCGCGCACGATCCGCTGGGCGACCGTCGCCTCCGGGACGAGGAAGGCGCGGGCGATCTCCGGGGTGGTCAGGCCGCCCAGGAGACGCAGGGTGAGAGCGGTACGGGCCTCCGCGGACAGGACCGGGTGACAGGTGGTGAAGACGAGCCTGAGCAGGTCGTCGTCGATGTCCTCGGGGTCGGCGGGCTCCTCCGGCGGGGCGGTGTCCGACAGGTCCCGGCCGATCTCGGCCAGCTTGCGGGCGTAGTTCTCCCGGCGCCGGACCAGGTCCACGGCCCGCCGACGCGCGATGGCCATGAGCCAGGCGCCGGGGTTGTCGGGGACGCCGTCGCGCGGCCACTGCTCGAGGGCGGCGACCAGCGCGTCCTGCGCGAGCTCCTCGGCGATTCCTACGTCCCGTACGACGCGGGTGACGCCGGCGATGATGCGGGGCGACTCCATGCGGAAGACGGTCTCGACGGAGGTGCGGGCGTCGGTGCGGGCGTCGGTGTGGGAGGGCTGTGAGGTGGTCACAGCCCCCCATTCGACACCCGTACGGTCCCGCGGCCAAGGAAGCGGGCTCAGCCCTCCGCGATCTCCCGCACCTCGCAGGTGACCGTCCAGTGCTCCTCGTGCACCTTCAGGAAGCGCTTGGTCCACTCGATCGCCTCGGCCATGTCCTTGGCCTGGACGATCGCGTACCCCCCGACGACCTCCTTGGCCTCGGTGAAGGGCCCGTCCGTCACCGACAGCTCGCCCTTCTCCCACCGCACCCGGGCCCCCTGCGCGGTCGGCGTCAGCCCGGCGGTGTCCAGCAGCACCCCGGCCTTCGTCATCTCCTCGATCAGCTCACCCATGCGCTGCATCAGCGCGTCGCTGGGGCCCTCGGCGGGGGCGGTCTGCTCGTCGATCTGGACCATCGACAGGTAACGCGGCATGGTGACTCCTCGGTCGCTGCGGGCCGGTCCTTCCCGGCCTCTCACCAGTGCGTCGATCGTGAGAGGCCGGGATCGACAGGCTCCGCGGATTTCTTCGGAGATTTTTTCACGGCCCTTCAGACATGGGCCTGACCTGCTACGACAGCGAGCCGCCGAACGACGCCTTCTCGACCGGCGCCCCGACCGTCCGGGGGCCGAAGGTGAACGCCGCGTCCGTCACGATGCCGGTCGGACGGCCCCGCAGCGACCAGACCGCGCCTTCACCGGTGTTCCCGCCCTCGACCATGTTCTCGCGGGACGCCGCCGCCGCGAGGTCCGCGTAGGCGTTGCCGTTGATGTCGAGGAGGCTGACCGCGTCACCGAAGTTGTCGCTCGACTCGGCGGCACCGGGGACGCCCTCGGTGTCCTGGGTGAAGCCCTGGGCGCCCGTGCCCGTCACACCGCCACGGCTGCCGTAAAGGACGTTGACCATGCCCGCCCCGTCCTTGTCGCCGAGCCTCTCGCCGGGCGCGCCCACGGCCACGTCGGCGTAGCCGTCGCCGTTGACGTCACCGGCCGCCACCGCGTCGCCGAAGCGGTCCTCCTCCTCCTTGGCGCCAGGGACCCCTTCGGTGTCCTGGCTGTACGACTTCCAGGTCGACGCCGGCTTCAGACCGGAGGCGGAGCCGAGGGCCACGGTGACCGTGGACTCGTTCGGGACGCCCCGGACGACGTCGTCGTAGCCGTCGTGGTTGACGTCGCCGAAGGCCACCTGGCCGCTGCCCTCGGGGCCGGCGGCATAGGTGAAGGCGCCTCCGGAGGCGTTGGCCAGGTAGAGCTGGGAGCCGATGCCGCCGTCGCCGGTGTAGACGGTCAGCGCGAGGTCATCGCGACCGTCGCCGTTGACGTCCCCGGCGGCCGCGTACATCACGTCGAAGGGCTCCACCCTGGTCGAGCCGAAGTCCTGCGTGGCGGCCGGCTTCCCGGCCCGGGATATCGGGCCCCGCCAGACGGTGGCCTGCGTGCCGAGCGGGTCGTCGCCCGGGGAGCGGCCGCCGCGGAACAGGACCAGGTCCGGCCAGCTGTCGCCGTCGAAGTCGCCCGCCTGGGTGGTCGCCGCGGGCACGGACACCCCGCCGGACAGGCCCTCCTTGGAGCCCCAGACGACGACCGCGTCCCGGGTCGAGGAGGCCTGGCCGATGATCAGGTCGGTGCGTCCGTCGCCGTCCAGGTCCCCCGTGGACAGCTGGTAGCCGAAGTTCTCGCCCGCGGCGGGAGCACCCGGGATTCCGCTGGTGGAACGGCTGATGATGGTGCGGTGGTCCTTGGTCAGGCCGTGCGGGCCGCCGTACATGACGGTGACGTACCCCGCCCCCTGCTTGCCGCCGACGGTGGCGATCGGGGCGCCGACGGCGAGGTCCTTGTAGCCGTCGCCGTTGAAGTCGTCCTGGACGGCCTTCGACTCGGCCGCCGCGGCGCTGCCGGCGAGGGCGGGAATCCCGCCGAGCGCGAGCACTCCGGCGATCAGCGGCACGGACCAGGCTTTGTACGAACGCGAGTTGGACATAGGTGTTCCCCCTGGTTACTGCAGTGTGGTCACCGCAACAGACACCCCTGGACGCTCGATGGTTGCAACAGTCGTCCGATTCCTCAGCGGAGCGACTTCCACAGCTTGCTCGCCGCCGGCTCCTCGGCCACCACCCGGTTGGGGTCGGAGGGGGCGGTCACGACCGGCATGGTCACGGTCTTCACGTCGTCCGCCGCGAGGCCCTTCAGGCTCTCGCCGAGGCTGATCAGCTCGGTCAGGGAGTCGAGGCCGGTGTCGGTGGTGAGGCTGCCGGTGAGCGCGTCGGCGACGGAGTACAGCTTGGTGGGGTTCGTCAGGAGGTTCGTCGAGGAGATCTGCTCCAACAGGGCTTTCACGAGCTTCTGTTGGAGGCCTATTCGGCCCAGGTCGCTGCCGTCGCCTATGCCGTGCCGCGTGCGGGCGAGCGCGAGGGCCGTCTTGCCGTCGAGGTGGTGGGTGCCCGCCTTCAGGTGCAGGTGGCTGTCGTCGTCGTCGATGTCCTCGTCCGTGGTGACCGTGACCCCGCCGAGGGCGTCGACCAGCTTCGCGAAGCCCGAGAAGTCGATCTCGATGTAGTGGTCCATGCGGACGTCTGTGATCGACTCGACGGTCTTGACCGCGCACACCGGACCGCCCACCGAGTAGGCGCTGTTGAACATCGCCCCGTACGCCACCGACGTGGAGCCGCCGCTCGACAGGGGGCAGGACGGGCGGGTGACGAGGGTGTCGCGCGGGATGCTGACGATGGTGGCCGTGGTCCGCCCCGCGTCGATGTGCACGACCATCGCGGTGTCGGACCGGGCGCCGGTGCTGCTGCCGCCGCCGAGCGCCTTGTTCTCCTTGCCGCTGCGCGAGTCCGAGCCGAGGACCAGGATGTTGACGGCTTCGGTGGGCAGCGGGGTGGCGGAGGCGGTGCCGGACGGGGTGGGCGTGGTGACCGCCTTCGCGGGGCGGTCGTCGCCGAGCGCGCTGTTGATGTCGACGCTCTTGATGTTGGCGTTCAGATGCCAGTAGACCCAGCCGGCCGTCCCGATGCCGAGCACCAGGAGGCCGGCCAGACCGAGGCCGACGGCCTTCAGCAGTTTCGGCCGCCGGCCCGGTCTGGTGCCGGCGTCTCCGCCCTCTTCCTGTCCCGCCTCTTCTTGTCCCCGCGCAGTCACAGGGAGGAACGTAATTCCGAATTATTACGGGCAGGAACCTCCAGACGGGATTACTTCGGAAATTCTCAGACTTCTCATGCCGTCATCACCCCAGCTCAACGGCGGGTACCGGGTTGCTGCCACTCCACGAGCCGTTGAATCCGAAGCTCACCGAGCCGCCGTCCGGAACCGTCCCGTTATAGGAGGCGTTCGAGCAGCTGACCGCCGTGCCGGACTGGGTGCAGGTCGCGTTCCAGGCCTGGGTGACCTGCTGCCCCGCGCCGAACGTCCAGTCGGCCTTCCAGGACGAGAGCGTGCCGCCCGAGCAGGAGATCGTCACCTGGCCGGTGAACCCGGTGTTCCACTGGCTGGTCACGGCGTACTTCGCGGTGCAGCCCTCCGTCGAGGGACCACCTCCGCCCCCTCCACCACCGCTGCCGCCGAGCGCCTGGGCGATCGCGTAGTACGCCGGTTTCGGCGCGTAGCTCTCGTCGTACGGCGTCGCCGCGCCCTGCCCCGGGAAGGTGCTCGGGACCCAGGAGTCGGAGTCGGTGAAGCCCCATACGGTGACGCCGGCACAGCGCGTGACCGCCACGCAGGCGTTCATGACGGCCTTGTAGTCGGCCGCCTGCTGGGCCAGTTTCGTGCTGTCGGAGGGCAGCGTCATCCGGATGTCCAGCTCGGTGATCGCCACGTCGACGCCGAGGTCGGCGAAACGCTGGATGTTCTGCTGGAGGGTGGCGGGCACCTGGCCGACGATCAGGTGGGCCTGGAGGCCGACGCCGTCGATCGGAACCCCTTGCGCCTTCAGCGACTTGACGAGGTTGTAGAGAGCCGTGCTCTTGGCGTTGACGCCCTCGACGTTGTAGTCGTTGATGTACAGCTTGGCGGCCGGGTCGGCGGCGCGGGCGGCGGTGAGGGCCTGCGCGATGTAGCCGGTGCCGAGGCCGTTGTACCAGAGGGTCTGGCGGTAGGTGCCGTCCTCGTTGAAGGCTTCGTTGACGACGTCCCAGGCGGCGAGCCGGCCCTTGTAGCGGCCGACCTCGGTCGCGATGTGCTCGTTGAGCAACGTACTGAGCTGGGCGGCGGTCCAGGTGCCGTTCGCCAGCCAGCCCGGGTTCTGGCTGTGCCAGACCAGGGTGTGGCCGCGCACCTGCTGGCCGTGCGCCTCGGCGAAGTTCACGATCTGGTCGGCCTCGGCCCAGTTGAAACTGCCCCGGGTCGGCTCGACCGATCCCCACTTCATGGCGTTGCCGGGGGTCAGCGAGTTGAACTGCGCCCCGGCGAGGTCGCCGTATGTGCCGGTGAGCTTGGACCCGGTGACGGCCGTACCGATGACCTTGCCCTTGACAGCGGCGAGGTCGCGGAGAGGCGGGTCGGCGGCGTGCGCCGCGGGCGCCGTGAGCAGGGTGGCGAAGCAGGTGACGAGTGCCACGAGGGGTAAGCCGGATCTCAGAGATGGCATTGCGGGTGCCTCCGAAAGTTTCGGTCGAACAACCGATTGGCTCGGAGGAGTGTGAGCGCAGCCACCCCACCCGTCAATAGCCCACCTCCCCACACACCCACCCAGGGGCGCGAGGAACCGCGCGCCCAGCCACGACCCACCCGCACATGGCTAGAGCCACGCGCACCATCCCCACCCAGGGGCGCGGGGAACTGCGCAACCAGCCACAACGCACCCGCACGCAGCCAAAGCCACGTCCACCGTCCCCACCCAGGGGCGCGGGGAACGGCGCGACCAGCCACAACGCACCCGCACCCGCCCCACAACTGGTCGCACCACCCCGCACCCCGGACCCACCGACCGCAACACCCGGGTCAAACCGTCGGTGGACCCCCCGTACTGCTCCGCACCACCAGACTCGTGGCCAGTTCCACCCGAGTCGCCGCCGGGTTGCCGTCCTCCCGGCCCAGGTCGAGGACCAGCTTCGCCGCCGCCTCGGCCATCTCGGTCAGCGGCTGGCGCACGGTCGTCAGCGGCGGGCCCACCCAGGGCGCCACGGGAAGGTCGTCGAAGCCGACCACGCTGAGGTCCTCCGGGATACGCAGGCCCAGCTCGCGCGCGGCCTCGTACAGACCGAGCGCCTGGAGGTCGTTGCCGGCGAAGACCGCGGTGGGCCGGTCCGGGCGGCGCAGGAGTTCCAGGCCCTGGCGGTAACCGGTCTCGTGGTGGAAGTCGCCGGCCATGATCAGCGCGGGGTCGACGGGCAGGCCCGCGGTCTCCAGGGCGGCCCGGTAGCCGTCGACGCGGGCGCGGCTGCACATCATCCGGGACGGCCCGGTGATCGCACCGATCCTGACGTGCCCCAGCTCGACGAGGTGCCGGGTGGCGGCGAGCCCGCCCTGCCAGTTGGTGGCGCCGATCGAGGGCACATCGGCGCCGGGATCACCCGCCGGGTCCATCACCACGAACGGGATCGACCTGCTGCCGAGCAGCGCGCGCTGGGACTCGTCGAGCCCGGACAGCACGAGGATCACGCCGTGGGGGCGGCGGGCGGCGACCTGGTCGGCCCAGGTGCGCCCCGGCGTGAGCCGCCCCGCGCTCTCGCTCAGCACGACACTCAGCCCGGCGTCGCGCGCCACGTTCTCCACGCCCCGGATGACCTCCATCGCCCACGCGCTCTCCAGCTCGTGGAAGACCAGGTCGATCAGGGGGGAACGGCTCGCCTCGGCTCGCCGGCGCCGGTATCCGTGCGCGCGCAGCAGGCCCTCGACACGGGCGCGGGTCGCGGGGGCGACATCGGCTCTGCCGTTGAGGACCTTCGAAACTGTCGGCGCCGATACGCCCGCCTCACGGGCGATCTCGGCAAGGGTCGCGGTCTGGCCCGACCGTCCTGCCGCAGGGGAAGTCGTCCGGGTTTCAGCGGGCTCCGGGGGTGTCATGGCGGCGATCGTATCCCTGCGCGACCTCTTGACGAACCCTCCTGGCGGCCCTAGGTTCCCAAAACATTCGGATTGAATATCGAAACATTCGCGAAGCCCGTCGTCGACCCGACAGTCGAGCCCGACAGGAGTTACATGACCACCGCGCCCTGGCGTGACCCCGCACTGACCGCCGCCGCCCGCGTCGACGACCTCCTCTCCCGGATGACCCTTCAGGAGAAGACCGCCCAGCTCTACGGCGTGTGGGTGGGCGCCAGCGCGGACGGGGACGGAGTGGCTCCCCTGCAGAGCGAGATGACCGCCGACTACGAGTGGGACGAGCTGATCACCCAGGGCCTGGGCCAGCTGACCCGCCCCTTCGGCACCGCCCCCGTGGACCCGGCGCTGGGCGCGCAGGCACTGGCCCGCGCCCAGCGCCGTATCGCCGACGCCGGCCGCTTCGGCATTCCCGCGCTCGCGCACGAGGAGTGCCTGGCCGGCTTCACCACCTGGCGGGCCACCGCCTATCCTGTCCCGCTCGCCTGGGGCGCGAGCTGGGACGCCGCCCTGGTCGAGGAGATGGCCGGTGCCATCGGCCGGGACCTGCGCACGGTCGGCGTCCATCAGGGCCTGGCCCCCGTCCTGGACGTCGTCCGCGACCCGCGCTGGGGACGGGTCGAGGAGACGATCGGCGAGGACCCGTACCTGGTGGGCACGATCGGCGCCGCGTATGTCCGTGGCCTGGAGTCGACGGGGGTCGTCGCCACGCTCAAGCACTTCGCCGGGTACGCCTCCTCGGCCGGCGCCCGCAACCTCGCGCCCGTGCGCGCGGGCGTGCGGGAGTTCGCCGACATCACCCTCCCGCCCTTCGAGTTCGCCCTGCGCGAGGGCGGGGCCCGCTCGGTGATGGCCGCGTACACCGACACCGACGGCGTCCCGGCCTCCGCCGACCCCGGCCTGCTGACCGAACTCCTGCGCGAGGACTGGGGGTTCACCGGCACCGTGGTCGCCGACTACTTCGGCGTCGGCTTCCTGCAGACCCAGCACCGGATCGCCGGCACCGAGGCGGGCGCGGCCCACGCGGCCCTTGAGGCGGGCCTGGACGTCGAACTGCCGACGGTGAAGTGCTACGGCACACCGCTCCTGGACGCGGTCCGGGCCGGGGAGGTGCCCGAGGCCCTGATCGACCGGGCGGCCCGCCGGGTCCTGCTCCAGAAGTGCGAACTGGGCCTCCTCGACGAGGACTGGAACCCGGAGCCCACCGAGCGGATCGACCTCGACTCGACGGCGAACCGCGTTCTGGCCCGCCGTCTCGCCGAGGAGTCCGTGGTCCTGCTCGACAACCCGGACGGGCTGCTCCCGCTGGCCCCCGACACCCGGATCGCGGTCGTCGGCCCCCGCGCCGCCGACGCCCTCGCCATGCTCGGCTGCTATTCGTTCCCCTCCCACGTCCTGACCCACCACCCCGACGTCCCGACGGGCATCGAGATCCCCACGGTCCTTCAGGCGCTGCGCACCGAACTTCCCGACGCCAAGGTGACGTTCACCGAGGGTTGCGGGGTCGACGACCCGGACACCGCGGGCTTCGAGGAGGCGGTGGCCAGGACCGCCGAGGCGGATGTGTGCGTGGCGGTGCTCGGCGACCGGGCAGGCCTGTTCGGGCGGGGCACGTCGGGCGAGGGCTGCGATGTGACGGACCTGCGACTCCCCGGCGTACAGGGTGAGTTGCTGGACTCGCTGGTCGCGACCGGCGTCCCGGTCGTGCTGGTCCTGCTGACCGGCCGCCCCTACGCGCTCGGCCGCTGGCAGAGCCGGCTCGGCGCGGTCGTCCAGGCCTTCTTCCCCGGCGAGGAGGGCGGCCCGGCGGTCGCGGGAGTGCTGTCGGGCCGGGTGAACCCCTCGGGCCGCCTCCCGGTGAGCGTCCCGCAGGTGCCCGGCGGCCAGCCGTGGACCTACCTCCAGCCGCCGCTCGGCCTCGCGGGCGGGGCCAGCAACCTGGACCCGACCCCGCTGTACGCGTTCGGGCACGGGCGCTCCTACACGGAGTTCGCCTGGGAGGACTTCGAGGGCTCGGCACCACGGATCACCACCGACGGCTCGCACGACCTCGCCGTCACCGTCCGCAACACGGGCGACCGCGCGGGCGCCGAGGTCGTCCAGCTGTATCTGCACGACCCGGTGGCCTCGGTGACCCGGCCGGACGTCCGCCTCGTCGGCTATCAGCGCCTCGAGCTGGACCCGGGCGAGTCCCGCCGGGTGACCTTCCGCTTCCACGCCGACCTCTCGGCCTTCACCGACCGCAAGGGGCGCCGGATCGTCGAACCGGGCGACCTGGAGCTGCGGCTGGCCGCGTCGAGCACGGACACCCGGCACACGGCACGGCTGCATCTCACGGGCCCGGTAAGGGAGTTGGGCCCGGACCGCCGGCTGCGCTGCGAGACGGAGGTGGCGCAGACGGGGTGATCCCCGTACGGCCTCAGTCGGCGCCCAGCGACTCGAACCGCCACCGGTGTACCGCCCGGGCGACCAACTCGCCGTCGGGCTCGGGGAGTTCGGGCAGCTCGGCGTCGTAGGCCGCGTCCCACCAGGTGAGGACGAGGACCCGGTCCTGCGGCGCCCGGAAGGTCTCGCGCCGCAGCGGTCGTACGGGAAGGTCCTGGCGGCGGGCCCAGGCGAGGAGCTCCTCGCCGCGTCCCTCGGCCGCCCGGGCCTCCCACATCAACGCGACGGTCACGAGTACAGGTTCTCCTTGCTGACCTCGTGGACGTGGTCGTGGCCCGGGACGTGCGGGTCGGTCACCGGCAGCGAGGAGTCGGCGGAGAGGTCCCAGCTGGAGGCGGGCCGGTTGCGCGCGACCATCTCCGCGCCCAGCGCCGCGACCATCGCGCCGTTGTCGGTGCACAGCTTGGGCCGGGGCACCCTGAGCCGGATCCCGGCGGCCTCGCAGCGCTCCTGGGCCAGGACCCGCAGCCGGGAGTTGGCGGCCACACCGCCGCCGATCATGAGGTGGTCGACGCCCTGGTCCTTGCAGGCCCGCACGGCCTTGCGGGTCAGCACGTCCACCACCGCCTCCTGGAAGGACGCGGCCACATCGCGCACCGGCACCTCCTCCCCCGCGGCCCGCTTGGCCTCGATCCAGCGGGCGACCGACGTCTTCAGCCCGGAGAAGGAGAAGTCGTACGCCGGGTCGCGCGGCCCGGTCAGACCGCGCGGGAACGCGATCGCCGACGGGTCGCCCTCCTTCGCGTACCGGTCGATGACCGGGCCGCCCGGGAAGCCGAGGTTGAGCACCCGGGCGATCTTGTCGAAGGCCTCGCCGGCCGCGTCGTCGATGGTGGCGCCCATGGGGCGGACGTCGGAGGTGATGTCGGAGGACAGCAGCAGGGACGAGTGCCCACCGGAGACGAGCAGTGCCATCGTCGGTTCGGGCAGCGCCCCGTGTTCCAGCTGGTCGACGCAGATGTGGGAGGCGAGGTGGTTGACGCCGTAGAGGGGCTTGCCGAGGGCGTAGGCGTACGCCTTCGCGGCGGAGACCCCGACGAGCAGGGCGCCGGCGAGCCCCGGGCCCGCGGTGACCGCGATGCCGTCCAGGTCCTTCGGGCTGACGCCGGCTTCCTTCAGCGCGCGCTCGATGGTCGGCACCATCGCCTCCAGGTGCGCCCGGCTGGCCACTTCCGGCACGACACCGCCGAAGCGGGCGTGCTCGTCGACGCTGGACGCGATGGCGTCGGCCAGCAGGGTGGTGCCGCGGACGATGCCGACGCCGGTCTCGTCACAGGAGGTCTCGATGCCCAGGACAAGCGGTTCGTCAGCCATTGATCTCGGTTCCTCGTTCGGATGTCGGTCCCGCGGCGGCGCCGCTGTCGGATGCTGTGGTCAGTCGCATGACCAGGGCGTCCACGTTGCCCGGCTGGTAGTAGCCGCGCCGGAACCCGATGGCCTCGAAGCCGAAGCGCTCGTAGAGCTTCTGGGCGCGGAGGTTGTCGATCCGGCACTCCAGCATCACTTCGGTGCACTCGAAGGCGGTCGCGGCCCGCAGCAGCTCGGTCAGCAGCACCGAGCCCAGTCCGGTGCCCCAGTGGTCGCGGGCGACGGCGATGGTCTGCACGTCGGCCCCCGTGCCGGAGCCGGCGTCGTCGGGGCCGCCATCGGAGGCGGTGCCGGCGGTGGCGAGTCCCGCGTATCCGACGAGCCGTCCGTCCGCCTCGGCCACGACGTACCGCCGGGTCGCCTCGGGGCCCCGGGAGTGCGCGAGTTCGGACCAGAACATGCCCCGGGACCAGGCGTCCTCGGGAAAGAGGTCCTTCTCCAGTTCCAGGACGGGATCGATGTCCCACCAGCGCATCTCACGCAGTACGGGATTCACGGGTGTGGTCACTTGGGCGTGACCACCTTGTAGTTCTTGGGAACCTGGGCGTCGGGCCGCCGCAGATACAGCGGTCTGGGCGCGGGAGGCGCGACGCCTGCGGCGATCCGCTCGGCGGCGAGGGCGGCCAGCGAGGCGGCCGGGACGTGCTCGGGGTCGCGGGCGTCGGGGAAGGTGTCGGGGTAGAGCACCGCCCCGGCTCCGACCGCGGGCAGCCCCTCGACCTGCTCGGCGATGTCGGCGGGCCGGTCGACGGCGGGTTCCCCGGTACGCGTGCGGGAGTCCTCGTAGCGCGCCCAGTAGACCTCCTTGCGCCGCGCGTCGGTCGCCACGACGAAGGGCCCGTCGTCCAGGCCGGCGGCGTGGGCGAGTCCGTCCAGGGTGCACACCCCGTACACGGGGATCCCGAGCGCGAGCCCGAAGGTGTCCGCGGTCATGAGCCCGACGCGCAACCCGGTGTAGGGCCCGGGCCCGGTCCCCACGACGATCCCGGTGACGGCGTCCAGTTTCACCCCCGCGTCCGCGAGCACCCGGTCGACGGCCGGCAACAACAGCTCCCCGTGCCGGCGTGCGTCCACCTGGCTGAAGGAGGCGACGACGTCCCCTCCGTCATGCAGGGCGACGGTCACGGCGGGGGTGGCGGTATCCAGAGCGAGCAAGAGCACGCAAACAGCCTACGGCTCCGGGGGCCCCGGGATGGCCGCCGGCCGCTTTCAGGGGTGCGGGGCCGTATCCATGTGCGGCTCCGCCGCGTGGGCTCGACCAGCCACGACGGCACAGCACACGAGTGGCAACCTGCTACCGTCGCCACAAATCAGGACCAACTACGCAAGAGGTGGCCGGTGGCACCCAGCAACGCGGGCTTCGTGACCGCCCTCACCGCGGCGGCCCTCGCGACGGTCGGTTTCCTCGCCTACCAGGCCTCCGCGTCGGCCCCCACCGGAACGCACACCGGCGGCGCCCCCGCGGTCGCCGCCTCCTCCAAGGCGCCCCGGGACGACCGGCACCCCGACGCCCTCCCGCCGGACTCCGGCACGGGCAACCGCGTCGTGTACTCCCTGGACGACAACCGGGTCTGGCTCGTCGGACCCGGCGACAAGGCCTTCCGCACCTTCGAGGTCGCCCCGGGGAACATCCATCCCGCCCCCGGCACCTACACGGTCACCTCCCGCTCGGGATCCGTGACCGGCACCGACGGCGCCCCCATCGAGCACGTGGTCCGCTTCGCCGGCGTCGACGGCGTGGCCGTCGGCTTCAGCGCGGCCGTCGACGACGCGCCGGCCCCGGCCTCCACCGGCACCGTGCGGACGGGCGGCATCCGCGAGTCCCGCGCGGACGGCGACGCGATGTGGGACTTCGCGACGATCGGCGCGCGGGTCGTGGTGATCCGCTAGGAGCCGGGGCCCAGGGCCTGTCAGGCGGCCTTGGGGTGCTCGTGTCCGACGGTCCGGCGCCCCGTCCCCGGATCGGGCACCCGCGGCGGTGTCGAGACGGCTTCCGCCGCCGCGCAGGACGCCAGCAGGTCCCGCATGGACACACCGCGGACGATCGCGTACGGCTGCGGCTGCTGCTGGGGACGGTTCTCGGTGGCCGCCATGGACGCCTCCTGGAGTTCGGGGGCGGGCGTAGTTAGGTAGACCTAACCACGAGCTGGGTACCATGTGACCACGCACAAGACGCCGAACGCAATATCTTGCCGACGCGTTGTCGGAACGTTCACGGAAAGGGCGGGCAGCCCTCAGGCCGTCAGCACGCTGAGGTCGGCCGCGGTCCACCGCTCACCGAGCGGTGTCAGCGTCACGTGCCGTACCTCGTCGGTGGTGTCGCCGACCGCGCGGTGGATCTGCACCTGCAAGCGGTCGTCGGTCAGCTCCTCGACCTTGCCCTCGCCCCACTCCACGACGATCACCGACTCCGGCAGCGACACGTCGAGATCGAGGTCCTCCATCTCGTCGAGCCCGCCGCCCAGGCGGTAGGCGTCGACGTGGACGAGCGGCGGCCCGTCCCCCAGCGACGGATGCACCCGGGCGATCACGAAGGTCGGCGAGGTGACCGCCCCCCGCACCCCAAGCCCCTCGCCGAGCCCGCGGGTCAGCGTCGTCTTGCCCGCTCCGAGCTCACCGCTGAGCATCACGAGGTCCCCGGCGCGCAGCAGCTTGGCGAGCTTCAGGCCCAGCTCGCGCATCTGCTCGGGGGAGGTGACGGTCAGCTCGGTCTCAACCGGGTTGCGCGGTACTGCTTCCATAACCGCCAACGGTAGCCCCTGCGGGCACCGCTCCCGCGCGGGTGAGCAGGTCGGCGAGGCGGTCGGTGACCACCTCCGGGTGTTCCAGCATGACCAGGTGTCCGGCGTCGGGGACCAGCACCAGTTCCGCCTCCGGCAGCAGGGAGGCGATCGCCTCGCTGTGCTCGCTGGGCGTGACCATGTCCCCCACCCCGGCCAGCACGAGCACCGGCTTGTCGACGAAGTGGGCGAGGGCCGCGGTCTTGTCGTGGTTGTCGAACGCCGGGTAGTACTCGGCGACCACGTCGATCGGGGTGCCCTCGATCATCCGCTCGGCGAACCGGACCACGGCCGGGTCGACGTCCCGGGAGGCGAAGGAGTACCGCTTGATGATCCCGGCGAACAGGTCGGCGGTGGCCCGCCGTCCCTTCTCCACCAGGTCGGCCCGCTGCCCGAGCATCTTGAGGACGCCCGGCAGCACCCGCCGTACGGCGTTGACGCCCGCGACGGGCAGCCCGAAGTTGACCTCGCCGAGCCGTCCCGACGACGTGCCGACCAGGGCCACCGCCACCACCCGGTCGCGGATCAGCTCAGGGAACTGATCGGCCAGCGCCATGACGGTCATCCCGCCCATGGAGTGCCCGACGAGCACGATCGGCCCCTGTGGCACGGCCGCGTCGATGACGGCCTTGAGGTCGCGCCCCAGCTGCTCGATGTCGACCGGCACCCCGTCCTGCACCTGCCGCACCCCGCGCGCGGACCGCCCGTGGCTGCGCTGGTCCCAGTGCACGGTCCGTACGACGCCTCTGAGGGCGGCCCGCTGGAAGTGCCAGGAGTCCTGGCTGAGGCAGTAGCCGTGGCTGAAGACGACGGTGACGGGAGCGGGGGCCTTGCGCCCGAACAGGCGTCGCCGGCGCGGCGACAGCGCGGGCACGGCCTCCGGGTCGACGTCGTCGACCTCGTAGTAGAGCTCGGTGCCGTCGTCGGCCGGCGCCTTGCCGGGGGTGCCGCGCAGGGCGCCGTAGGGCCCGGTCGAGTCGAGGGCGAGCCGCGCCTTCTGCCGCATTCCGCGCCCGACGGTGAGCCGCTCTATGGCCACCCCGGCCGCGGCACCCGCGGCGACGACCCCTATCGCGGCGCCCGCGAACCCGGTCGCGCGCCGCCAGCCGGCGTTCGCCCCCGCGGCGGAGGCGAGCGCCACCGACGCGGCGACGTCCACGACGGCCTCCGCACTGCTCTCGCTCACGTACCGCTCCTGTTCGCTGGGTCGGGTGATCCCGATGTTGCTGATGTTGCCAGTGCTTCCGACGCGCGTCGTGAGGGCACTGACGTCGGTGTTCCCGGACTCGCCGTTCTCGCACGCACTTGTGCGGTTACCCCGCTTGTTCCTCGTTCACATAGACGCGGGGAACGCGTGTTCCGATGCGGGTGACAATTTCGTACGCGATGGTGCCCGCGGCCTGCGCCCAGTCCTCGGCGGTGGGCTCGCCCCGGTCGCCGGGGCCGAAGAGGACGGCCCGGGTGCCGGCCGGGGGCCGGTCGCCTCCGAGGTCCACGACGAACTGGTCCATGGCGATCCGCCCGGCCACCGTCCGCCACTTGCCGTCGACCAGCACCGGGCCGGTCCCGGAGGCGTGCCGCGGGATGCCGTCCGCGTAGCCGACGGGCACCAGACCGAGGGTCGTCTCACCCGGGGTGACATAGCGATGGCCGTAACTGACGCCATGGCCACCCGGCACGCCCTTGACCAGCGCGATCGACGCCGACAGCGTCATCACCGGACGCAGTCCGAAGTCGGCGGGGGCGCCCGTCTCGGGGCTGGGCGAGATGCCGTAGACCGCGATGCCGGTGCGGACGAGGTCGAAGTGGCTCTCCGGAAGGGTGAGCGTGGCGGGCGAGTTGGCGATGTGCCGCACCTCGGGGCGGACGCCCTGTCCCTCGGCGTACGACACCATCTCCCGGAAGAGGGCGAGCTGGGCGGTGACGGAGGGGTGTCCGGGTTCGTCGGCGCGGGCGAAGTGCGACCAGAGACCGGTGACGCGGAGGAGGCCGTCGGCCTCGGCCTGCCTCGAACTCGCGACCAGTTCGGCCCAGTCCTCGCCGGGCTGGCAGCCGCCGCGCCCGAGCCCGGTGTCCGCCTTGAGCTGCACGCGCGCGGGGAGGCCGGCCCGCCGGGCCGCCTCGGTGACCTCCCGCAACGCCCACATCCCGCTGACGGACACGTCGAGGTCGGCCTCGATCGCCTCCCGCCAGGGCCCGCCGGGCGTCCACAGCCAGCACATGATCCGCCCCGGAAGTCCGGCCTCCCGCAGCGCGAGGGCCTCCTCCGGCGTGGCGGTCCCCAGCCAGGCCGCCCCCGCCTCGACCGCGGCGCGGGCGCACGGCACCGCGCCGTGGCCGTACGCGTCGGACTTGACCACGGCCATGAGGGCGGCCCCCGACGCACGGGCACGCAGAGCCCGCACGTTGGCCCGCAGCGCGGCCAGGTCGATCTCGGCACGGGCGCGGAGCGGTGCGGTCGGGGCAGTTGCTGTCTCGTTCATGACGCCCCCAGTGTCTCAGAGGCGACTGACACCACCGGTGAGCACGTCCCCGGCGACGGGCACGCGCGTGCGTGTCAGAGGCTGAGTCCGTGCCGGGCCAGGTACTTCACCGGGTCGATGTCCGAGCCGTAGGGCCGACGGGCGCGGACCTCGAAGTGCAGATGCGGGCCGGTCGCGCGCCCGGTGCTGCCGCTGCTCCCTATCCGTGTCCCGGCCTTGACCTTGGCGCCGCGCGCGACCGAGATGCGCGAGAGATGGCCGTAGACGACGTAACGGGAGTCACTCATCTTGAGCGTCACGGCCTTTCCGTACGACCCCGACCAGCTGGCCAGGACGACGACGCCGCTGCCCACCGCGTACACGGGGGTTCCCTTCGGCACCGCGAGATCCACTCCGGTGTGGTATCCCACCAGCCAGTTGCCCCGGACCCGGTAACGCATCGTCACTCTGGCCCGCTTACGGAGGGGGCGGCTCCATTTGGTGGACGCGAGGGAGCGGTCGCCGGCCTCGATGTCCTCGGGTTCCTCGGCGGCTGCCAGCAGTTCCTCGAACTCCGCGTCGTAGTCGCTGCCGCAATTGCCGCCGGCTTCCTCGACAGACGGGTCCGGCGGGTCCGATGGGTCCGGCGCGTGCTGCGGGTCCGACGCGGGCTGTGGGTCCTGCGGATCGCCGTGGAAACCGAGAACGGGACTCCCCAGAACGACTGCCGCGCCCCCGAGCAACTCGCGCCGGGTGGTGCCGCGTATATGTGGCTCATCCATGCGGCCAGCGAAACACCGCCCTTTCGGCTCCGCACACTCGGCCGTCCGGTATTGGTCCCATCAGGTGTTAGTTCGCGCTCACGCGTCCCTCACGTCCCGCCAGGCCGCCGGAACGGCCTCCGCCACGTCGTGCGCCCCCACCGGTGCCCCGTCCGCCGCGAACCGTCCCGCCAGCCCGTGCAGATACGCGGCCACGCTGCCGGCGTCCAGGGCGCCCAGTCCGGACGCGAGCAGAGACCCCGCGAGCCCCGACAGCACGTCCCCGCTGCCCGCAGTGGCCAGCCATGCCGTCCCGGTCGGGTTCACGCGCACGGCTCCGCCCCCGGCGTCGGCCACCAGCGTGGTCGATCCCTTGAGCAGCACGGTCGCGGAGTAGCGGGCGGCGAGTTCGCGCGCGGAGGCCAGCCTGGCCCCTTCGACCTCCTCGCGCGGCACCCCGAGCAGCGCGGCGGCCTCTCCGGCGTGCGGGGTCATGAGGGTCGGCGCGGTACGCGCGCGTACGGCGTCCCGGCCGGCGAGCCGGAGCCCGTCCGCGTCGACGAGCACCGGCACGTCCGACGCCAGCACCTCCGCGACGGCCGTGGCGTCGTCACCGGCACCCGGCCCGACGACCCACGCCTGCACGCGCCCGGCATGCTTCGGCCCCCGGTCGGAGACGAGCGTCTCGGGGAAGCGGGCGAGCACGGCGTCCCCGGCGGGCCCGACGTACCGCACGGCCCCGGCGCCGCCCCGCAGCGCCCCGGACACGGCGAGCACGGCGGCGCCCGGGTACCGCGCGGACCCGGCGGCGATCCCGACGACGCCTCGCCGGTACTTGTCGCTCTCCCCGCCCGGCACCGGCAACAGCCGCCGCACGTCGGCATGTTGGAGGGCCTCCAGTTCCGCCTCGCCGGGAAGGGCGAGCCCGATGTCGACGAGCCGCACCGACCCGGCGTACTCCCGCGCGGGATCGACGAGCAGCCCCGGCTTGTGCGTCCCGAACGTGACGGTCAGGTCGGCCCGCACGGCCGCCCCGCGCACCTCCCCGGTGTCCGCGTCCACCCCGCTCGGCAGATCCACGGCGACGACGGCGGCACGGGACAGGGCGGCGACCTCGGCCAGCCGGGCCGCGTCGGGCCGCAGTCCGCCCTTGCCCCCGATGCCGACGATCCCGTCGAGGAGGAGATCGGCTCGTGCGATCAGCTCGTCGGCACCGTCGGTCCCGGCAACCCGGCCACCGGCCCGCCGCAACGCGGCCAGCCCCGCGGAGTGGGCCCGCTCGGGCGCGAGCAGCACGGCGGCGACTCCCGCGCCCCGCCGGGCCAGCCGCGCCCCGGCGTAGAGGGCGTCCCCGCCGTTGTCCCCGATCCCGACGAGCAGCACGACCCGACGGCCGTACACCCGCCCCAGCAGGTCCGCGCAGGCCGCGGCGAGCCCGGCCGCCGCCCGCTGCATGAGCGCACCCTCCGGCAACCGGGCCATCAGTTCCCGCTCGGCTGCCCTGACCGTCTCCACGCTGTACGCAGTACGCATGGCTCCGAGTCTCCCCCGTCCCGGGCGAAGCCGAACAAGGCGGGCCCGGTCCGCCGGATATCGGATGCCGTGCCGTCGGCCCGGGGTGCAGACTCCCCGTATGGCAGACATGGGGGCGTTCCGGGACGCGGTCGGCGGCTGGGCGAACGGCGGTTCCGGTGAACCGGCGAGCGAACTGGCCGAGCGGCTGGGGGTGCGGACGGCGGTACTGCTGGAGGGCCCGAGCGACCTGGCGGCCGTCGAGGCACTGGCCGCACGGCGTGACCGGGACCTGGCCGCCGAGGGAGTGGCCGCCGTGTCGATGGGCGGCGCGATGAGCGTCGCCCGCTACGCCGCCCTCCTCGGCCCACCCGGCCTCGGCCTGCGCCTGACGGGCCTGTGCGACGAACGCGAACGCCCCTACTACGACCGGGGCCTGCAGCGGTCGGGAGCGGCGGACTCAGCGGTCTTCGTGTGCGTGTCGGACCTGGAGGACGAACTCATCCGCGCCCTGGGCACGGCAAGGGTCGAGGAGATCGTGGAGACCGAGGGCGACCTGCGTCCCTGGCAGACCTTCCTCTCCCAGCCCGCCCAGCACGGCCGCCCCCGCCACCAGCAACTGCGCCGCTTCCTCGGCACGAAGAAGGGCCGCAAGATCCGCTACGGCCACCTCCTGGTCGAGGCCCTGGACACGGACCGGGCACCGGCCCCGCTGGACGAGCTGTTCGCGGGGCTGTGAGGGGGGTGGGGCGGTGAGGCCTTCTCACCCCTCCGCGATCACCACGGCCGACGCCACCCCGGCGTCGTGACTGAGCGACACATGCCACGACCGCACCCCGAGAGCGGCGGCCCGAGCGGCGACGGTCCCGGTGACCCGCAGTCGGGGCTGCCCGCTGTCCTCGACGAACACCTCTGCATCGGTCCAGTGCAGCCCGGCCGGCGCCCCGAGGGCTTTGGCGAGGGCCTCCTTGGCTGCGAAGCGGGCGGCGAGCGAGGCGACGCCCCGGCGCTCACCGCTGGGCAGCAACAACTCACTGTCCAGGAACAACCGCCGTGCCATCCCCGGCGTACGCTCCAGCGACGCCGCGAACCGCTCGATCTCGGCAACGTCGATACCGACCCCGATGATGCTCATCCGCGCACTCTACGATCCGCCCGGCGCCCCGGGGTTCGCCTCTCCGGTCACGAGCCTTCCGGGTCCTCGACGAACCTCCAGCACGGACGGAATCCCCTTGGCCTCCCCTTCCGCCTTTCCTTCCGTCTTGTCTTCCGTCTTGCCCTCCAGATAGGCCACCTCACGAACCGTCCCCCGGCCGGGGAAGTAGTACTCGGCGGTGTCGGGATCGGTCTCCCGGAGTTCTCGGGCCGCTCCTGGAAGATCCGGTGCATGCCCTCGTGAGCTGATGTGACCGTGAGCGCACGGTGAGTCGATCACCAAAAGGACGATCCGGAAATACGGAGTACGTTCACCCTTTCGAGCGGCGAATTCGTCGAGCAGAGGAACCTCAGATGACCGGCACGGCCACCCGCTGCCTCGTGCGGCACCTGTCCTCCGAACTGCGCTGGACAGGCTTCCCTCGCGAGCTGCACTTCTGAATGCCCCAGTCAGGCCGCGACCGACTCGCATCTGCCATCTGGAGTAGTACTGCTCCAGATGTAGATCGCTAATGCGACGTCCGACCGACCGTGCCTACGGGTGCGTGTCCGTGATCGCGATGACCTCGTCGAGGCGGTCCAGGGCGGCCTGCAGGTCGTCGACCTTGGCCTGGATACGGTCCCGCTCGGCGCGCAGCATGGCTCGTTGATCGACGTCGGTGTGCCCGGAGACCCAGCACGGAAGGAGTTCCATGATCCTTCGGCTGGTCAGGCCTGCGGCGAACATCTGCTGGAAGAAACGGACCAGGGTGACGGCATCCTGCCGGTAGAGGCGCTGGCCGGACGGACTGCGCTCAGCGATGAGCAGCCCCTGCTGCTCGTAGTAGCGCACGGCGCGTACCGAGACACCGGCGCCCCGCGCCACCTCGCCGATACGGATCAGCGGCTCGGTCGCGGCCTCTGTGACGGTCATGGTGATTCCCCTCATCCCGGCCCCGACGACCAGCACTTGCCTCTGACGTTAGCGTCAGGTTTTAGCGTACGGGCATGGACATCAACAACTCAGTCGCCCTTGTCACCGGAGCCAACCGCGGCCTGGGCCGCGCCTTCGCCCAGCGCCTGCTCGAACGGGGTGCCCGCAAGGTCTACGCGACGGCTCGCCGGCCCGAGAGCGTGGACCTGCCCGGGGTCGAGGTACTGCCCCTCGACATCGCCGATCCCGCATCCGTGAGGGCCGTGGCCAAGGCCGCCCAGGACGTCTCGCTGCTCATCAACAACGCCGGGATCCAGACGGGGACCGACCTGGTGACCGGTTCGCTGGACGCGGTACGGCAGGAGCTGGAGACCAACGTCTTCGGCCACCTGGGAATGATCCGGGAGTTCGCACCGACGCTCGCCAGGAACGGCGGGGGCGCCATCGTCAACATCCTCTCCGCCATGTCATGGTTCGGGGGCAGCGGCGCCAACGCCTACCACCTGACCAAGGCCGCCGCCTGGGCCATGACCAACGGCGTCCGCCTGGAACTCGCCGACCAGGGCACGCTCGTGACAGCGGTGCACCTCGGCCTGGCCGACACCGACATGGCCGCGGGCTGGCCCGTGGCCAAGCTCGCTCCGTCGGACCTGGCCGACGCGGCGCTCGACGGTGTCGAGGCGAACTCCGCCGAGGTCCTCGCCGACCAGTGGAGCCGGGACATCAAGTCCCGGCTGCCGCTGGCGCCGGAAGAATTCAACGCCGCGATGGACCGCGCCCTGGCGGCACTGACGGCGGCATAAAGGGCCCGCACCGACTTCGGTCGGTAGCTTCTGGGCTCGGTACCCGGCGGGTGGGAGAGTTCTCGCCCCGCCCGCCGGTACCGGTTGTACCGGCGGGCGGATCACCGAACTACACCGCGGCCAGGTCACACCACACGAACTTCCCCCGGTTGCCGTTCCTCGCCAGCGGATGCCACCCCCACAGGTCGGCGCAGGCCCGGACCATCGCCAGCCCCCGCCCCGCCTCCAACTCGGTGATCGCCTCCAACTCCCCCGGCGGCTCCGGCGGTTCGGGGTCCGCGTCCCACGCCCCGATCCGCAGCACCCCCGCCGACCAACGCACCCGCAACGCGGCCGGCCCCTTCGTGTGGCGTACGGCGTTCGAGACCAACTCCGCCGCGAGCAGCTCCGCGGTGTCCGTCAGGCGGATCAGGCCGTGCATCGTGAGGATGAGCCGGAGGGTGCGGCGGGCGACGGTGACGGCTCGGACATCGTTCGGGATGTACAGCGTGTACTCCCAGGGTTCGTTTTCGGGCATGCGTGAACTCCGTTTCGGTGGTGGGGGGTTGGGGGCGGTGGCAGTGTCGCGGCCGTCATGGCGGGACGGGGCGGTGCGCTTCCGCAGAGTGTTCATTGCGTCACCGACGGTAGATCTATACATAGAGATTCAGCAAGCCGATCGCGTAATCTGACGCCGAACGAGTCGCGCCTCCAGGCGCGTTGAACCTAGGAGCGGTCGAGAGCTTTGAGGCGCGAACCGACGGCACGCCAGATGCGACTGGCCACTGAACTGCGCAGACTCCGAGAAGCCGCTGGCCTCAACGCCCGGCAGGCGGCAGCGCTGCTCGGTGTGAGCCCGGCCCAGATCACTCACATCGAGTCCGCCCTCGCAGGAGTGAGCGAGAAGCGACTACGCCGCCTCGCGTCCCACTACGCCTGTACGGACGAGGAGTTCGTCGACGCCCTGGTCGCGATGGCCACCGACCGGACCCGGGGCTGGTGGGAGGAGTATCGAGGCCTCCTGCCCACGCCCTTTCTGGACATCGCCGAACTGGAGCACCACTCCACGCACCGCCACGACGTGGAGTTCCTGTTCATCCCCGGCCTGCTCCAGACGCCCGGCTACGCCCGCGCGGCTTTCTCCTCCCGAGTCCCCGAACTGCCGCTCGACGAGCTCGAATTGCGGGTGCGTCACCGCATGGAGCGTCAGCGGCTCACCGTCCCGTACCGGGCGGTCATCCATGAGGCGGCGTTGCGCATCCGGCTCGGCGACCGGGCCGCCTCACGTGCGCAGCTCGCCCACGTACTGCAGCTCTCCGAGGCGGATCACATCACCGTGCGTGTGATCCCCTTCGACCTGGACGGTTTCGGCGGAACGTGGACCACCATGATGCTGGCGGGTGGCGCCGTACCCCGGCTGGACACCGCGGTTCGCGACGCGCCCCACGGCACTGCCTTCGTCGATTCCGAAGCCCAGCTCGGTGTCTTTCGAACTCTCCTTCATAGAGTGGAAGGCGCGTCACTCGACCCCGAGCGGTCCCGTGACTTCATCCACCGGCTGGCCAAGGAACTGTGAGGCACCCGTGACCCGCGACAACTGGCGAAAGTCGTCCTACTCCGGCGGCGGCGACGGCAACAATTGCGTCGAGATCTCAACCCACCCCACCCACATAGCCGTCCGCGACTCCAAAACCCCCACCACCGCCACCCTCACCTTCCCCCCCGCCCCCTTCTCCGCCTTCCTCGACGCCCTCAAGAGCGCCCCCGTGAGTCAGTGACCCCGCACCGGACAGCCGACTACTCCACGGTGACCGACTTCGCGAGGTTCCGGGGCTGGTCCACCTCGTTGCCCCGGGCGGTCGCCAGCTCGCACGCGAACACCTGCAACGGCACGGTCGCCACCAGCGGTTGCAGCAGGGTCGGCGTGGCGGGGATCCGGATCAGATGGTCGGCGTACGGCACCACCGCCTCGTCCCCCTCCTCCGCGATCACGATGGTCCGCGCACCCCTGGCCCGGATCTCCTGGATGTTGGACACGATCTTGTCGTGGATCACCGACCGTCCCCGGGGCGACGGCACGACCACCACGACCGGCAGATCCTCCTCGATGAGAGCGATCGGCCCGTGCTTCAACTCGCCCGCCGCGAAGCCCTCGGCGTGCATGTAGGCGAGTTCCTTGAGCTTCAGCGCGCCCTCCAGGGCGACCGGATATCCGACGTGCCGCCCCAGGAACAGCACGGTGTTCTTGTCGGCCAGCGACCGCGCCAGCGCCCGCACCGGCTCCATCGTCTCCAGCACCCGCTCGACCTCGCAGGAGATCTGCGACAGGTCCCGGATGACGGCGGAGATCTCGTCGCCCCACTTGGTCCCGCGCACCTGCCCCAGGTACAGCGCCACGAGGTAGCACGCCACGAGCTGCGTCAGAAACGCCTTCGTGGACGCCACGGCGATCTCGGGCCCCGCATGCGTGTACAGCACCGCGTCCGATTCCCGGGGGATCGTCGACCCGTTGGTGTTGCAGATCGCCAGCACCTTGGAACCCTGCTCACGGGCGTGCCGTAGCGCCATCAGCGTGTCCATGGTCTCCCCGGACTGGGAGATGGCGATGACGAGGGACCGCGCGCCGAGGATCGGGTCCCGGTACCGGAACTCACTGGCCAGCTCCACCTCGCAGGGGATCCGGGTCCAGTGCTCGATGGCGTACTTGGCGATGAGCCCCGCGTGGAAGGCCGTACCGCAGGCCACGATGACGACCTTGTCGACCTCCCGCAGCTCGGCGTCGGAGATCCGGACCTCGTCCAGCGTCAGGGAGCCGGCCGCGTCGATACGACCGAGCAGCGTGTCGGCGACCGCCTTCGGCTGCTCGGCGATCTCCTTGAGCATGAAGTAGTCGTAGCCGCCCTTCTCGGCGGCGGAGGCGTCCCAGTCGACGTGGAACGAGCGCACCTCGGCGGGCAGGCCGTCGAAGCCGGTGACGGTGACCCCGTCCCTGCGCAGTTCCACGACCTGGTCCTGACCGAGCTCGATCGCGGACCGCGTGTGGGCGATGAACGCGGAGACGTCGGAGGCGAGAAAGGCCTCCCCCTCCCCCACACCCACCACGAGCGGCGAGTTCCGCCGCGCGCCCACGACCACGTCCGGCTCATCGGCATGAACGGCCACCAGCGTGAACGCACCCTCCAACCGACGGCACACCAGCCGCATGGCCTCCGCGAGGTCCGTACAGGAGGAGAACTCCTCGGCCAGCAGATGCGCGACGACCTCGGTGTCCGTCTCGGAGGCGAGCGTGTGCCCCCGCTCCTCCAGCTCGGCCCGCAGCAGGGCGAAGTTCTCGATGATCCCGTTGTGCACGACCGAGACCCGGCCCGCGTTGTCCAGATGCGGGTGCGCGTTGGCGTCCGTCGGCCCGCCGTGCGTGGCCCACCGGGTGTGCCCGATGCCGGTGGGGCCGGTCGGCAACGGCCGATCGACCAGCTCCTTCTCCAGATTGACCAGCTTCCCGGCCTTCTTCGCCGCCGCCAGCCCGCCATCGGCGAGCACGGCGACACCCGCCGAGTCGTACCCCCGGTACTCCAGCCGCTTCAACCCGGCCATCACGACATCGAGCGCCGACTGCGACCCCACGTATCCCACGATTCCGCACATGCGCGGCAGCCTAGGGGGCGAGGGCCGCCGGAACACGGCACTTCGTGCCCGGATTCGGAAATCGCGGCACCGGCGAGAACGAGCCAACCCGTTCCACCGCTCCCTCATCGCCCTCACCGGCTCATCACAGAAGAACCACAGGATTCCCTTGCCCTCAGGGGTCTCGCACCCTCTCATGGCAGCGGTGCGGACCTGGGGCGGCTTCGCGCCAGGCGGCGGAAAGCCCTTGCCCGTACTCCCGGCCACCTGCCTAAAGTGGCCCCGCTTGACCGGATCATGACCAAATCCGGGAGGGCGTGCACGTCAGTCAGCGACCGGGGGAACGGTGTCGCTACGGGGGAGGGACCTTCTGTGCCGCAGTACCTGCAATCCGCGCGTCCCACGCCCGCCTGCAGAAAGCGTCCCTGACGCCTCGCAGGTCGAGGCCAACTCGCCAGTTCTTCACGGCCCCTGAGCCGCCATCGGCAGGCTCCCGGTCGATTCCTTGCGACGAAAGGGATGCGCTCTTGCGTTACAGACCACCTGCCTTCCTGACCTCGGCATCAGGAAGGCAAGGGTTTTCCGCCCGTTTCATTCTGCTTCTGAGCACGGTCGCGATGCTGGCCACGCTCGCCGTTCGGCCCGACCTCGCGGGACTCCTCGCGGGTGACACCACGACCCGTTCCAGCGACAGGCCGGACGACTGGTTCGAAACCACGTCCGACGAGCAGTTGCGCTTCGACCAGTGCTTGATGGCCGATGCCGTACGTCTGGGCGGGCCGGGCATGTACGGCCTCGCCCAGGACGCCCTGAACCAGACACCGGCGAAGCTGCGCGAACTCGCCGCCATGGACGGCGGCGGGTTCGACGGTCCCCTGCTTCAGGCCCATGAGAAGGACGAGAGCGCCTGGAAGGCCAACTGGGAGCGTCTCCACGCGAAAAGGAACGCCTGGGAGAAGCCCCTGGACGGCCTGGCGACCCCGCACGGGTTCAGCGACTCGGCCTTCCACGATGTGCCCGGCGTCCACGACGGCGAGGACTTCTACGACCAGACCGGCCTAGGCAAGTGGGCCGGCGGACCCGACTGGAACGAAGAGTTCATCTTCTACGACCCCACTCCCGAGGCCGATACCAAGACCCTCAAGGCCGTCAATGACCTCGGTACACCGCTCTACGGCGAGAAGCCCTACGACCCGTCCCTCCCGGCCGGGGAGCGGGATCGGCAGTACTACGAACAGAACGCGTTCGAGGCGCTGTTCGACTCATTCCACGGCAAGGGTGCCGACGACGCCCGTCTCTTCCTGGCCTCCGGCGGCTTCCCCCGTACCTCCCCTGAACCGGGCACTGTCGAGTACCGCATCGCCGTAGAGGACATGAAGACCCGCTTCGCCTCATGCGGCTGGCGGGATCCGATCGACCCGAACAAGACCCTGCGCCAGGTGGAGGACACCGCCACGCAGGAGTGGCAGCAGGAGATCGCCTCCCAGGCCGCCCAGCGCAACCAGATCCTCACCGCCAACCGCGACGCCACCACGGCCCTGACCAAGGGCGCCGAATCGATGGCCGATCTGCTCGGCCAGTCGTGGATCGCCGATCACCTGGCCCGCTGGCAGGGCTACTGGTCCCCCGGTGGCCTCGGCTGGATCGGTGACTCTCCGGCGGTCATCCAGGTCGAGGCGGCCCAGGGCAAGTGCCTCGACGTGGCCGGCGCGAAGGAGACCGACGGCACGCCCGTACAGCTGTACACCTGCAACAACACCGCGGGACAGCAGTGGAGGTTCGAGGCGTCCGGTGACGCCTACGCCCTGGTCAACGTCAACTCCCAGAAGTGCCTCGACGTCCAGAGCAGCAACCCCGCCAACGGCACGAAGATCCAGATCTGGAGCTGCAACGGCAGCAAGGCCCAGCAGTGGAACTTCGACGTCCGCGCGGCGGGCGAGCTCCGCAACGTGGTCACGGACAAGTGCCTGGACCTGCACACCTTCGACAACAGCCAGGACTCGTGGCTGTGGACGTGCAACGGCACGAATCCGCAGAAGTTCCGGATCGTCCCCCAGGGTCACAAGGGCACGGACAGCCTGAGCTACCCGGACAAAGCCCAGTTCGACCAGGCCAAGGCGGGCATTACCGCGGCGCAGGCCCAGGCGAAGAAGCAACTCGACGCCGTCAAGGCGCAGTTGGCGGCAGCGAAGAAGGCCGCCACCGCGAGCGACACCGCCGAGCAGGCCGCCTACCGGATCGCGGACGCGGGCAGCGCCCCGCACGGCCGGGGTCTGCTGGTGGGGCAGCAGAAGGCGCAGGTGACGAAGGGGGCCGTAGCCGGCCTGGAGGCCCTGGCGAAGGCCGCTGAGACCGCCGAGGCGGCCACCCGGGCCTCCGCCGGGGACAGCAAGACGATCGCCCAGCGGGCGCTGGCACAGGCGGCGCAGTCGAAGGCCGAGTTCCGCAAGGCCGCCGCCGCGGAGGCCCAGGCCCAGGCCAAGGCCGCCGCCGATGCGGCCAAGCTGCATCGCGACAACGCCAAGAAGGACAAGGAGACCGCGGAGGCCAAGCTCGCCGAGACCCTCAAGGCCGAGGGCGACGCCAAGGCGGCTGCCGCCGACGCGCGCGCCAAACGGCTGGCCGCCGAGGCCGAGGAGAAGACGGCCAAGGCGGAGAAGGAGAAGGCCGCAGCCAAGCAGGCGGAGGCCAACCAGCACAAGGTCAACGCCCAGGCGGAGGCGGCCAACGCGCAGAACTCGAAGGAGAAGGCCGAGGCCGCCGAGAAGACCGCGGTCGCGCGCAAGAACGATGCGGTCACGGCACGCGACCACGCCCAGGCCAAGCGCGACGACGCGTGGGAGGCCGAGCAGAAGGCCGACGCGGCCCGCGCCAAGGCCGACGCCAAGGGCGCCTACGCCGACTCGCTGGACGCCGGCGACGCGGCAACCGCGGCGCGCGCCGCCGCCGACGAGGCCGACCGGCACGCGAGCGACGCCGAAGCGGCGGCCGGCCGGGCCCGCTCCGAAGCCGACGCGGCCACCCAGGCAGCAGCCGAGGCGGACGCCGCGGCGACCCGTGCCGAAGCGGCAGCCAAGCGCTCCCGCGCGGCAGCCGATGCCGCTCAGGCCGCGAAGCTGAAGGCCGACGCGGCGGTCAGCACGGCGACCAGCGCCACGGCGGACGCGATCGCAGCAGCACAGCACGCCGCCTCGGAAGCGAAGACGGCGGTCCAGCTGGCTGCCGAGGCCGGGGCGCACGCCAGGACCGCCAAGTCCCAGGCGGACGCGGCGAAGGTGGAGGTCGCCAAGGCCATGGCCGCCTCGGCGAAGGCCGCGGGCTTCGCCCACGTCACCGCACAGGCCGCCGTGGACGCCGGAAAGGCCGCCGCACAGGTCGCCACGCCGGCCAATGACGCCATCCAGCTCGGCTCCCCGTACGTCGACACCGACTCCGCCGCGAGCCTGGTCGTCCTGACCGGGCAGGCGTCGAAGTCGATCGCCGAGCAGCAGAAGGCCGTCGCCGACGCCCACGCCAAGAACGCCCAGGCGGAGGCCGACGCGGCCAAATCCCTCGCCGACCAGGCGAAGGACGACACCAAGGCCGCCTACCAGCACGCCGCCAATGCCGCCGGCTACGCGAGGGACGCCCGCGGCTACGCCAAGGAGGCCCTGGGTTACGCGGCCGGCGCGGCGGAGGCAGCCGCCAAGGCCACCCAGTCGCTGGCCCGCACGACCGAGTACGACCGCCAGGCCACCGAGGACGCGGCAGCAGCCGACGCGGCAGCGGGCCGCGCCGAGGGCTACGCCACCTCGGCCCGAGCTTCGGCCGACCAGGCAGCCCTCGACGCGGAAGCGGCCCACGCGTCCGCGGCACAGGCCGAACAGGCGGCGAAGGACGCCCGAGCGGCGGCGGACAGGGCTGACGCGGCAGCGGCTGAGGCGGAGGAAGCGGCCAAGGATGCCGCTCGGTACGCCAAGGAGGCCCAGGAGGCGGCTGACAGAGCCGAGCGGCAGGAGAACGCGAACCAGATCGAGACGGGCACCGTCCGCGACGAGACTGGTGCGCTGATCGGCGGCATGTTCTACACCGTCGACCACATCGAGGGCATCGGCGATCCGCAGGTCCTGAAGAAGACGGACGGCTGCGACGGCTGGTGGGATCAGCTGTTCTACGACGGCGACTGCACGATGACGTCGAAGATCCGCTTCAAGGCCGTCCTCGACCTGTACATGTGCAGCGAGCCGGTTCTGGACCCGCAGCACTCCACATGCTCCTCCAGCGACACGACGTACCTGGGCGAGTACCCGACCAAGGAACTATCCACCGAGGTCACGCACACCATCACGATCGCCGAGTACCAGGAGGGCATCGACCCGATCGACATCCTCTTCGGCAGCTGGATCAAATGCGCCCAGAAGATCACCCCGGGTGGCGCGGGCGGAAGTTGGAGCGGGTGCGCATGGGCGGCCGTTGACGTCGCCTCGCTGTTCGCCGGCAAGATCATCAAGCCCATCGCGGAGGCGGTCAGGGCGGTGGACGCGGCTGCGCGGACCGGCATCGGATTCGTCGAAGCGTGGAAAACCCTGCGGGGGCTCCGCCTGTCCGAGGATGCCGTCGCAGGCGTCTTCAGGACAGCGTCCCAGAGGCTCAAGACCCTTTGCCTGACGGACAGTTTCCCAGCAGGAACACGCGTGCTGCTGTCCAGCGGCAGATCCAAGCCGATCGACACGATCGGCGTCGGCGACGACGTGCTCGCCACCGACCCCGGCTCCGGTGTTACCCGTGCGGCACCCGTCACGGCGGCGCTCTCCCACCCCGCCGAACGCCTCACTCGGATCACCCTCGCCGAGGGCGGACAGATCCTGACCACCCCCGGGCACCGTATGTATGTTCCCGGCCGTGGCTGGGTCAAGGCCTCCGACCTGCACGCCAAGGACCCGCTCCGTACCGCGACCGGTGCCGTGCAGGAGGTGGCCGACCTCCACCCGGTGAGCACACCGCAGCAGGTGTGGGACCTGAGCGTCGCCGACCTCCACACCTTCTATGTCCTCGCGGGCGACACTCCTGTCCTCGTCCACAACGTCACCTGCCCCCCGTATGTCGATATCTATCCGAGTGGGCGGGGAATCGTCGCCGACATCGACAAGGACGGAATCGTCACGCTCGCGGTTGAATCGGGCAAAGACACCCCCAGAGGTGGCGAAATGTTTAACGCCGCACTTGCCCATTTCGGCGACAGCGTGAAGGGTGTCAAAGGGTACTGGCAGGATGGCGGTACCCTTATCGACAACCTGGACTCTTTCAACGCGGCCGTTCGAAACGGTGCGACACTCGAAGAGGCGGCCCTGGCCACATTCACAGGAAAGATGTCCTCACGAGCAGGATTTACCCACGTGGAGATAGTTGAGCTCAGGGGGATGCACGGGGAGTACACGAACGTCGGCGCAATCTTCAGATAGCGAAGCCCCCCAGGGTGGGCCTCACACCAACGTGAGACCCACCCTGCCCCCAGCCCGGCCAATAAGAATCACAACGAAAGACTGAGCACGCGATGGATAATCTGAAGAAAATCGCAGACGAATTGAAAAAAGCTCACAGCGAAGGGAAGAACGCGGTCGAGCTCGCATTGCTTTCCCGCGAGAAACTGGGTGCCGGATTCGGCGCCATCTCATTTATCGCCTCTTTCCGCCTCGCCTTCGATATTCCGCTTCCCGTTCTACAACAGGCTCAGGCGTGGCAACAATTCGGCTGGGGAGGCCGACAGATGTCCGACGAAGAGTTCTCCGCGATCCTCACGCCGTGGCTCACGAAGCAGTGAGCTCTTCCAGCGTGGATCCAGGTGAGGGGCTTCCGGCGCTGATCAGCCGCTGGTCAGGTCCCGCGGAATCCGACCTGTCACCGCTTTCGGCTGGACCTGTCGCATGCGTAGGAGCAACGTGGGTTAAGCATGTACGTCTGCCGTTTCGTCGACGGACAACCCGCCCCCTGGAGGAGACCGCGATACGCGACGTCCTCGACCCCGTCACCGCAGGAAGAACGCCGCCGTCATACCGCTCGGGTGCCCGACACTCCTCACGAGCGAGGCCGACCGCAGACACCTCCCGGAAAACCTCCGCGCGGAGGTGATCGTCGTAGCACCCGAGGCTCTGGCCGGACAGGCGCTCCAGCTGCTGATCTCCCCACAGCCGGAGCCTCGCCGGCGCCCGGTCCTCCCCTCGTTCCCGTACCACCCGAACCCCGTCGCCACCGGCTCCGTCACTCCCTCCGACACCCCCTGCGCATGCTGCGGACAGGAACGCGGCTGGGTCTACGCCGGCCCCCTCTACGCCGCCGACTCCCCGGACAGCGGCATCTGTCCGTACTGCGTCGCCTTCGGCAAGGTCGCCGAGCGCTACGACGCCACGTTCGCCGACGGCCTCGAGGGGGAGGTACCAAGAGACGTCGTGACGGCCATCCTCAGGCACGCCCCCGGATTCGCCGCTCGGGACTCGAGAGGTACCAGGACGCCGTCGACGACCTGCGCCGGCGATGCGCCGAGTGGTTCTGGCC
This sequence comes from Streptomyces sp. NPDC005374, assembly GCF_042872225.1. Classification (NCBI taxonomy): domain Bacteria; kingdom Bacillati; phylum Actinomycetota; class Actinomycetes; order Kitasatosporales; family Streptomycetaceae; genus Streptomyces; species Streptomyces sp. NPDC005374. Next base: position 818,830 of record NZ_JBIAKA010000001.1, read on the forward strand.
GCCGGACGAGGTCGAGGACTTCTTCAGCTGCCTCGACAAGGACGACCTCTCACCTGATGAGAACCGCGCTCGCACCCCGCGTGACGCACCCCACCCCCCACCCCGTTCAAACTCCGTTAACAATGGACTGTGATCTCTCCGGTCTCCCCGATGCCCCGGAGCGCCCACCGGCACAAGCCGGAGGCGACTCCTTACGTCGATCTCACCCGCTCCGAGTGGAGCGCGCTGCGGGAGAAGACGCCATTGCCGCTCACCGCGGACGAGGTGGAGAAGCTGCGCGGCCTCGGTGACGTCATCGACCTCGACGAGGTGCGGGACATCTACCTCCCGCTGTCCCGGCTCCTCAACCTCTACGTCGGCGCCACGGACGGCCTCAGAGGCGCGCTGAACACCTTCCTGGGCGAGCAGGGCTCCCAGTCCGGCACGCCGTTCGTCATAGGGGTCGCCGGTTCCGTCGCCGTGGGGAAGTCGACCGTCGCCCGTCTCCTCCAGGCGCTCCTCTCCCGCTGGCCCGAGCACCCCCGCGTGGAGCTGGTGACGACCGACGGTTTCCTGCTGCCCACCAGGGAGCTGCAGGCCCGCGGGCTCATGTCGCGCAAGGGCTTCCCGGAGTCGTACGACCGCCGGGCGCTGACCCGTTTCGTCGCCGACATCAAGGCGGGCAAGGACGAGGTCACCGCCCCCGTCTACTCCCACCTGATCTACGACATCGTCCCGGACCAGCGGCTCTCGGTCCGCCGCCCCGACATCCTCATTGTCGAGGGCCTCAACGTCCTGCAGCCCGCCCTGCCCGGCACGGACGGCCGCACCCGCGTCGGACTCGCCGACTACTTCGACTTCAGCGTGTACGTCGACGCGAGCGCCGAGGACATCGAGCGCTGGTACCTCAACCGCTTCCGCAAGCTCCGCGCGACGGCCTTCCAGAACCCCGAGTCGTACTTCCGCAAGTACACCCAGGTCTCGGAGGAGGAGGCCCTCGACTACGCGCGCACCCTCTGGCGCACCATCAACAAGCCCAACCTGGTCGAGAACATCGCCCCCACCCGCGGCCGGGCCACCCTCGTCATCCGCAAGGGCCAGGACCACAAGGTGCGCAAGCTGAGCCTCCGCAAACTCTGAGGAGCGGCGCCTGTTAGAAAGGCGTCATGCTGCATCTGCGCCTGATCACCCCGGCCGAGAAGACCGACGACGTGGTCCGTCTGATCGAGAGGACGGTCGGCACCACGCATCTGGTCGTGCTGCCGGGCGCCGCCCGCAACCCGGCGGGCGACGTCGTGATGTGCGACGCGGCCCGTGAGGCCGGTGACGAACTCATCGGCGGGCTGAGGGAGTTGGGCCTCGACAACACCGGTTCCATCGCCGTCGAGAACATCGACCTGTCGCTCTCCAAGCGCGCCGACAAGGCCGAGGACGAGGCACCCGGCGAGGGCGCGGACGCGGTGCTGTGGGAGCAGCTGACGGAGGCGACGCACGAGGAGTCGACGCTCTCCATCACCTACCTGGCCTTCCTCACGCTGGCCACGATGATCGCGGCCTGCGGTGTGGTGCTGGACAACGCGATCCTGATCGTGGGCGCGATGGCCGTAGGGCCCGAGTTCGGCCCCCTGGCGGCCTTCAGCACGGCCATCGTCCGGCGCGACCCGCGCCTGGCGCTGCGCTCACTGATCGCGCTGTTGGTGGGCTTCGCGGTGGCGATGGTGGTGACGGTCGGCTTCACCTGGTTCATGGACGCCCTGAACCTCTTCCACAAGTCCGACCTGGAGGGCGACCGCCCCAACACCGCGTTCGTGTACGCCCCGGACCCCTTCAGCTTCGTCGTGGCGGTCCTGGCGGGCATCGCGGGCACCCTGAGTCTGACGTCGGCGAAGTCGGGCGCCCTGGTGGGAGTGGCCATCTCGGTCACCACCGTCCCGGCGGCGGCGAACGCGGCGATCGCCCTGGCCTACGGCGACACGAGCCAGACAGTCGGCTCGACCAACCAGCTCCTGCTGAACCTGCTGGGCATCATCCTCGCGGGCACGAGCACGCTGCTCTTCCAGAAGTGGCTGTGGCGAAAGCGCCCCTGAAGGGACGCGGGACCGTATCCATATGCGGCTCCGCAGCCCGCGCCCTTAGGGGCGCGGGGAACTGCGCGACCAGCCACAACGCCGCCGCAGCCCGCAACGCACGCCAACCCCCCACCCCTACCCGGCAATTCAGCCCAGCGCCGACTTCACCGCGTCGGCAAGCCGCCCCGCCACAGACCGAGCCTGATCGATGTCCGCAGCCTCGACCATGACCCGAACCAACGGCTCGGTCCCGGACGGCCGCAACAACACCCGCCCCGTCTCACCGAGTTCCCGCTCGGCATCGGCAACCGCCGCCGCCAGCTCCCCGGACGTCGACACCCGACTCCGGTCCACGTCAGGGACGTTGATGAGCACCTGCGGCAACCGCTCCATCACAGCGGCCAGTTCCTGCAACGACCGCCCGCTCGACGCCACCCGCGCGGCCAGCATCAGCCCGGTGAGCGTCCCGTCGCCGGTGGTGGCGTGATCCAGGATGATGACGTGCCCGGACTGCTCACCGCCGAGCGCGTACCCGTGCTCCTTCATCGCCTCCAGCACATACCGGTCCCCGACGGCGGTCTGGACGATGGTGAGCCCCTCCCGCTCCAGCGCCAGCTTGAACCCGAGGTTGGACATGACGGTGGCCACCACGGTGTCGGCCCGCAGAGTGCCGCGTTCGTGCATCGCCAGCGCGAGCACGGCCATGATCTGGTCGCCGTCCACCTCCTCACCGGTGTGGTCGACCGCGAGGCACCGGTCCGCGTCCCCGTCGTGCGCGATGCCGAAGTCCGCGCCGTGCTCGACGACGGCGGCCTTCAGCAGGTCGAGGTGCGTGGATCCGCACCCTTCGTTGATGTTGAGTCCGTTCGGGTCGGTCCCGATCGTGATGATCTCCGCGCCGGCCCGCGAGAACGCCTCCGGGGACACCCGGGCGGCAGCTCCGTGCGCCTCGTCGAGGACGATCTTCAGCCCGTCGAGCCGGTTCGGCAGTACGGCGATCAGATGCGCCACGTACTTGTCGAAGCCCTCGGTGTACTCCCGGACCCGGCCGACACCGCCGCCGGTCGGCCGCTCCCAGGGCTCACCGCGCCGGTGCTCGTCGTAGACCGCCTCGATCCGTTCCTCCAGCTCGTCGTCGAGCTTGTGCCCGCCGCGCGCGAGGAACTTGACGCCGTTGTCGGGCATGGCGTTGTGGCTCGCGGAGAGCATGACGCCGAGGTCGGCGCCGAGCACGCCTGTGAGATACGCCACCGCGGGCGTGGGCAGCACACCGACGCGCAGGACGTCCACGCCGGCGCTGGCGAGGCCCGCGATCACGGCGGCCTCCAGGAACTCCCCGGACGCGCGGGGGTCGCGTCCGACAACCGCCGTCGCCCGGTGGCCCTCGAACGAACCCGCCTCGGCCAGCACGTGCGCCGCCGCGACCGACAGACCGAGCGCCATCTCGGCCGTCAGATCCGCGTTGGCGACACCGCGCACGCCGTCCGTGCCGAAGAGTCGTCCCACTTGTCCTCCTGAGGAAGCGTCAGTTACGGAGATCATCCGATCACATGAGCCTTTGAGCGCCTTGTGCCGTTATACGCCTAAGGCTGTGATAAACGAACGCCCCGACGGCACTGTGGCGTGCCGCCGGGGCGTTCGGACGTACATCGGACGTACTGCTGACGTGCGAGTACGAGCTTGCAGGCAGCGAAGCTTAACGCTTGCTGTACTGCGGGGCCTTGCGGGCCTTCTTGAGACCGGCCTTCTTGCGCTCGACCGCACGGTCGTCGCGACGGAGGTAACCGGCCTTCTTGAGGGCGCCGCGGTTGTTGTCCACGTCGGCCTCGTTCAGCGCGCGGGCCACGCCGAGGCGCAGGGCACCGGCCTGACCGGAGACGCCGCCACCCGAGATGCGGGCGATGACGTCGTAGCGGCCGTCGAGCTCGAGCACCTTGAAGGGCTCGTTGACTTCCTGCTGGTGGACCTTGTTCGGGAAGTAGTCCTCGAGCGTGCGCCCGTTGACCTTCCACTTGCCGGTGCCGGGCACGATGCGAACGCGCGCGATGGCGTTCTTGCGACGGCCCAGGCCGGCGGCCGGCTGCGGGTCGCCGAAGCGGCCGGCGAGGGACTCCGAGGTGTACTCACCCTCGACGGGGACCTCGGACTCGGTGGTGTAGCTCTCGACATCGACAAGCTCGGTGTCGGTCTCGGTCTCTTCGACCGGCTGCTCAACAGTGGTCTCGGCCACGATGCTCCTCAGATTCTTTTCTGTTTAGGGGGTGGCCGGAACTACTGCGCGACCTGGGTGATCTCGAACGGCACCGGCTGCTGCGCAGCGTGCGGGTGCTGCTCGCCCGAGTAGACCTTCAGCTTGCTGATCATCTGACGGCCCAGGGTGTTCTTGGGGATCATGCCCTTGATGGCCTTCTCGACGGCCTTCTCGGGGTTCTTCGCCAGCAGCTCGTCGTAGCGGACGGAGCGCAGACCACCCGGGTAGCCGGAGTGGCGGTACGCCAGCTTCTGGGTCTTCTTGTTGCCGGACAGGTGAACCTTGTCGGCGTTGATGATGATGACGAAGTCGCCCATGTCCATGTGCGGGGCATAGGTCGGCTTGTGCTTGCCACGGAGGAGGTTCGCGGCAGTGGTGGCCAGACGGCCCAGGACGATGTCCTGAGCGTCAATGACATGCCACTGGCGAGTCACATCGCCGGGCTTGGGGCTGTACGTACGCACTTCGCAGCCTTCTTCTTCAGTGGATGGGTGCTGACACATGGCATCACTGAAGCGATCGTGCAGCTGGGGACGACAATGGCCGGGGACGATGCCCGTATGCCGCCCACTGGTAACTGCTCCAGGGAACCTACGTAAGGGCCTCTCGCCTGAGAACGACCAAGCCGATACGCATAACAAACCGCAAGGTTACCCGCGCTGGCCCGGACGGGTCAAAACGAGTCCGCCGCGGCAAGCGTCACAGCACCTCGGGGACCGAGATGTGCACCCCTGCCGGAAAGGTCCCCGGGCCAGTGTCCACAGGCCCCGCAGCACCTCCCGTACCCCGTCTAAGATGCGCCCCATGAGCTTTGGGCAGCAGGGGGAACCCCCGTCCCAGTGGGATCCCTGGAAACCGCAGTCACAGCAGCCGTGGAGCAGCGGCGGGGGCGAGCAGACTCCGGACTGGGCCGCGCTCGCCGAGGCCTCCGAGACCCGCAACAGGCGGCGCCGGGTGTTCTTCATCGCCGGCGGCGCGCTCGCCACGGTCGCGATAGGCACCGCCGTGGCGATGGCCGTCGTATCGGCGAACAACGGCGACAAGGCGAACAACCCGACCGCCTCGCTGCCGGTGACCGCCGACATCCCGAGCGCCACCGGGACCGCGCCGTCGTTCGCGCCGACCAGTGCTCCGCCGCCGCTGGATCCGAAGGAGTTCATCTCCAGCAAGGCCAAGGACACGGCCCCGCTCAGCGCGCAGATCCTCTTCCCGGGGACGCAGCTGACCATGGGGTCGACCGTGTACAAGAAGGGGAAGACGGCGGACACGAAGAACTGCGCCGCCGCCGACACCGTCCAGCCGAGCCTCGGAAAGATCCTCAAGGCCAACAGCTGCACCGAGCTCATGCGCGTCAGCTACACCAAGGACGGCGTCTCGGTGACGGTCGGCGTGGCCGTGTTCGACACCGAGGCCCAGGCCGCGAAGGCGAAGGGCCAGATCAACACCAAGAAGGACATCGTCAGGTCGCTGTCCGGCGGCGCGGTCAAGGCCTTCTGCAACTCCGCGGTCTGCCGCACGACCTCGAACTCCTACGGCCGTTACGCCTACTTCACCATCTCCGGCTTCGCGAGCGGCAAGAACGTGACGGAGAAGGACACCGCGGTCTTCGGCATCGGCGACAACCTGGCCGAGTTCACCTTCCGCCAGATCCACCGCCGCGGCGAGGCCCAGGCCTCGACGGCCGCGAGCGAGTGACCCGGCGCGCCTCGGCGCGCCGGGTCCGGCTCGGTCAGGTGTTCTCCCAGGACCCGCTCAGGGCGGGCTGGGGGTGCGGCACGACGGGTTCCGGCCGGCTCTCGGCCGTCCGCCCGCCGGCTGTCGTCCGGAAGACCCACGTGCGGTACGACCAGAAGCGGAAGAGGGTCGCGACGCCGATGCCGATGAACTTGCTGATGTTGGTGGCGAGCGTGCCGTCCCAGCCCAGGCCGTAGGTCGTCGCGTAGAGCACCGAGTTCTCGATGACCAGGCCGATCGCGCTGAAGAGGAGGAAGAGCGTCAGCTCCTTCCTGCGGCTGTTGCGGTCCTCCTGGTCCCGGTTGCGGTACGCGAAGTAACGCAGGCCGAGGTAGTTGCTCATGATCGCGACGACCGTGGCCAGGACGCTCGCCCGGACCGTCTGCCAGTCCGTGAGAGTCCTGACGAGGTTGAAGACCGCGAGATTGACCACGAAGCCCGAGGCACCCACCATGCCGAACTTCGCGATCTCGCGGTACAGCTTCCCCCACCGGGAGGGAAGCGCGTGGCGTCCGCTCACCATCTGATTCAGCCCCGTCGGTTGCGCATTCGCAGGCGCAGCGGCACCAGCGCCGACTCGAGCTGCGTCGAGAGGTTCATCTTGGAGACGCCCTCGGTGCGCTCCTCGAAACGGATCGGGATCTCCACCGCGCTGTGCCCGGCCCGCACGGCCTTGAACTTCAGCTCGACCTGGAAGCTGTAGCCGGCGCTGTCCAGGGTCGCGAGGTCGATGTCACGCAGGGTGTCGGCCGACCAGAGGTTGAAGCCCGCGGTGATGTCCCGGATCTTGGTGCCGAGCACGGTCCTGGCGTAGCGGTTGGCGAAGCGGGAGAGCAGGACGCGGTGCCTGCCCCACTCCTCGTCCAGCGAGCCTCCCTCCACGTACCGGCTGCCGACGACCAGGCCCACCCCGGACGCCACGGCCGTGCCGAGCATGCGTGGGACCGCTTCCACGGGGTGGCTGCCGTCGGCGTCCATCTGGACGACGTACTCCGCGCCCTCCTCCAGAGCGGCGCTCATCCCCGCGACGTAGGCCCGCCCGAGCCCGTCCTTCTCGGTACGGTGCAGCACGCTCATCCGGCGCCGGCCCGCGGGCTGGTCGGCGTTGTACTTCTCGGCGAGCTCCTCGGCGATCCGTCCGGTGCCGTCCGGGCTGGAGTCGTCGACGATCTTCAGATGCAGCCCGTCGATCGGCAGCCCGAGGACGAGCTCGGCCATCCGCGGCAGGTTCGGCGCCTCGTTGTACGTCGGCATCACGATGGTGACCGGTACGCCGGGGTATCTGTCGTCGGCCTTCATGTCGTTCTCTTTCCCTCCCCTAGAGGCCCCGAAGGGACCTCTCCCCAACGGGCGCGGGTCTGCCCAGCGCCCGGAAATGCCAGCCCGCCGCGGTCCAGCGGTCCACGTCGAGTACCCCTCTGCCGTCCACGATCCACGGCCGGGCGACCAACTCCGCGGCGCGCTCGGGGTCGATCTCCCTGAACTGCGGCCACTCGGTGAGATGCAGCACGAGATCGGCTCCCCTGAGCGCCTCCTCGGCCGACATCGCGTAGCCGAGGAGCGGGAACGCCTTGCGGGCGTTGTCCAGCGCCTCGGGGTCGTAGACCGTGACGTCGGCGCCGTCGAGGCGCAGCCGGGCGGCCACGTTGAGCGCCGGCGAGTCACGGATGTCGTCGGAGCCGGGCTTGAAGGCCGCTCCGAGTACGGCGATACGGGCCCCCAGGACCGCGCCCCCGCACAGGTTCCGCGCCAGCTCGACAACCTTGTCGCGGCGGCGCATGTTGATCGCGTCGACCTCGCGCAGGAACGCCAGCGAGACGCCGAGCTCGTCGGCGCGGTGCGCGAAGGCGCGGATGTCCTTGGGCAGGCAGCCACCGCCGAAGCCGACGCCGGCCCGCAGGAACTTCTTCCCGATCCGGTCGTCGTGGCCGATGGCCTCGGCGAGGACACCGACGTCGCCGCCGGAGGCCTCGCAGACCTCGGCCATCGCGTTGATGAAGGAGATCTTGGTGGCGAGGAAGGCGTTGGCGGCCGTCTTGACCAGTTCGGCGGTCGGGAAGTCGGTGGTGACGACCGGCGTGCCCGCTTCGAGGACCGGGGCGTACACCGCACGGAGGATCGTTTCCGCGTGGGAAGAGCGCACACCGAACACCAGCCGGTCCGGCCTCAGCGTGTCCTCGACGGCGAAGCCCTCCCGAAGGAACTCCGGGTTCCAGGCGATCTGCACACCCTCGTGGAGGGAAGCCAGCCGCTCGGCGGTGCCCACGGGCACGGTCGACTTGCCGACCAGCAGCGAGCCCTCCGCCGCGTGCTCGGCGATCGCCGCGAAGGCCTCGTCGACGAAGGTCAGGTCGGCGGCCCCGGAGCCCTTGCGCTGCGGGGTGCCGACACACACGAAGTGCACCTCGCCGAAGGCCCCGGCCGCCGCGTGGTCGGTCGTGAACCTGAGCCGCCCGCTCGCCGTGTGCTTCGCGAGCAGCTCGGGCAGCCCGGGCTCATGGAACGGCACCCGGCCGGCCTGCAGCGCGGCGACCTTGTCGGGGTCCACGTCGACGCCGAGCACCTCGTGCCCGAGTTCCGCCATGCAGGCGGCGTGGGTGGCACCGAGGTAACCGGTGCCGATGACTGTGAGCCGCATCCAGCGGCCTCCTTCACAACTCCGTGTCAGCGGCTACTTGCGCTCGAGCACCTGGACCAGGACATGGTTCAGCTTCACCGTGCGACCCGCCTTGAAGGACTTCTCGATCGCCGCCGCGGTCTTCTCGTTCATGCCGGTGAGCGGCGGACGCCCGTCGCTGACGGTGGAGACCAGCCACAGCCGGTCGGTGCCCTTGAGACAGCTCGCCGGCTTGCGGCACTCGGTGGCGCCGTACGACCCGTTCTGCTGCGGGGTGAACTCCATGAGCACGTCCTTGGGAGCCTTGCGGTCCCGCAGTTCGTACGCCATGGCCCGACGCTCCGACATCCCGCCGTTGAAGATCATCCCGTCGCCGGCCTTCTCACCCGCGGCGACGACGTTCGCCGCGCCCCGGAAGTCCGGTTCCATCGGCAGGTCCTTCTTGGCGTCACCGATCGCCGGCCACGCCACGAAGGCGTACCCGGCCGCCACGGCCACGACCAGCAGCCCGCTCAGCACCTGTACTCCGGTCCCCCTGCGTGCCTCCGGGTCGAGTCTGCCGACGAGCCGGGTGAGCGCGGCGGCCACCAGCAACGTCCAGGCCGGGATGGTGAACAGCAGGTACCGCGGCAGGAAGAGGTGCAGCTGGTTGGCGGTCAGGAAGGTGAGGACCGGCGGCAGCACGGCCCAGGCGGCGAGCAGTACCGAGTACCGCCCTGCCACCAGCAGACCGGCCACACCGAGGGCCATCACCGCTCCGCCGGTGACCCACGAGCCGAACAGGGTGTCCGGGAACTGGGTCAGGTCCTTGGTGGTGGTGACGTTCCAGGCGATCTGCCCGCTCTGGCCGGTGCCCTGCGCCACCATCGGGAAGGTGATGGACAGCCCCAGCATGGCCGCACCGGCGAAGGCGTAGTGGGCGATGCGGTCGCCCCGCTTCTTGGCGAGGAACACGAGCCACAGGTGCCCGGCGAGCACCGCCATCGCCACCAGGTGGCTGAAGCCGGTGGCCGCGATGGCCAGCCCGTACAGCGTCCAGTTGCGCAGGCTCGGCTTGTCCAGCGCCCGGATCAGCCACAGGGTGGCCAGCAGCGCGAACATCGTCGCGAAGGCGTACGGCCGTGCCTCCTGCCCGTACCGGGTGATCGCCGGTACCACCGCGAACAGCAGCCCGGCCAGCACGCCGGTGCGCACCGCGAACATCCGGCGGCCCAGGAGCCCGACCAGACCGGCCGAGACCGCCATGGCGAGCGCCTCCGGCAGCCGGAGCATCGCCGCCGAGTCCCCGGCGACGTCGATCCACAGGTGCATCACCGCGTAGAACGGCGCGATCACGACGTCGATGCTGCCGATCAGCCGCCCGAGGTCGTGCCACGAGATCGTGGACGCCCACCAGGTGGCGTGCTCGTCACGCCACAACTGGCGCCCGCCGAGCCCCGGGACCACACACGCGGCCGCGACCAGCGCGGGCAGCACGAAGGCGAGCCACGCCGAGCCCCTGCCGGGGCCGTCGGAGGACCGGTGGTCGCCGGAGGACGCGTCCTCCTCGGGTTCCTGGGCGGCCGTCTCGTCGACCGATGGTGTGTACGCCGTCATCGCTTCACCCAGATCCGGTACGGCTCCTGTCCGCCGTCCCTGTCGGCGGGCCGCACCACGGCCAGCAGCCGGTAGTTCGCGTCACCGCGCAACGCCTCGGGAACGGAGGCGGCCCGCAGCACGATCGCGTCGTAGGAGCCCTTCTTCACCGCGGCCGCCAGGGCCGGACCGCGCTCGGCCTGGTGCCACTGGGCGGGCTCGGTGTGCGCCCGCAGGTAGTACGCGGAGATCTCCGGGTCGTCCGTCAGGTATGCGCCCTTGGTGTCCACGACCTCGCGCAGGGCGCCGATCATGGCGGCCGAGTGCGGCGGCCGGTACAGCTCGCGGCTCTGCGCCATGCCGATGACCAGGGTGGCGACGTAGATCATGATGCCGATCTGCGGGTACCGGAAGTGGGCGCCCATCATCCGCGAGACGCCGAGGCCGGCCATCGGGACCGCGAAGAGCAGTCCGAAGCCGACATGGACGTACAGCGAGCTGCCGTTGCCCAGCCAGGCCTGGTAGAGCGGGGCGAGCAGGGCGGTGGCACACATGGTCAGGCCGAGCAGGGAGCGCCGGACCGCACCCGGCGCGGAGCCCTCCGCCCACGGCATCTCGCCCATCCGGGCCCGCCGGATGAAGCCGACGGCGCCGATCACCGCGACGAGCAGGACGACCCCTCCCCACTGGGCGCTCTCCTTCAGCAGGTGGAAGGCGCTGTCGGTGCTTTGAACGTTCCAACCGCTCGGCGTGCCGACCAGCTGGACGCCCGCGAAGCACAGCGCGCCGGTGACCGCCGCGAACAGCGCGCCCCGCACGAAGGCGCCCGCGCCACGGAAGCGGTAGGCGGTCAGCACGGCGAGCACGGTCAGTGTGGGCAGGTACAGGGCGGCCGCGTACGCGGCGAACGGCGCCATGGCCGCGAAGGGTGCCGCGAGCAGTACGGCCGCGGGGCTCGACTGCCGGGTCCGGGCCAGCAGCCACAGGGCGGCGGCGAGCAGGAACAGCGACAGGGAGTGCAGGGAGGCGTACCGGCCGGTGAAGGCGGTCGACTCCAGCACGGAGTACATGGCGGCGGCCGCGAGACCGGCCCGCGCGTTGAACAGCAGCCGGGTGGCGCCGAACAGCAGTGCCGTGGCCCCGAGTGCCCACGCCAGGCTCAGCACCCGGGCCCCGGCGAGGCCGAGCTGGGAGACCAGCCCCGCCAGTTCGCCGTCGGACATCAGGAACTTCGCCTCCTGGGGGAAGGCGCTGCCGTCGAGCCGGAAGGACAGCCCTGCCTGCACGAGCAGGATCAGGACCAGGGCGCCCCGGCTGATCCACGCCGAGCGGCTGTTGTCGACCGACCAGGCCGACACCGGGACCTCGGGCAGCACATAGCCCGGCTCGGGCTCCTGCTCGGGTTCAGGTTCGACGACGCTGTATTCCGGGACGTAGTACTCGGCCTCGGAGCCGCCCGTGTAGGGACGCGCGTAGTACTGCTGGGCGGGAGCCGGCTGCTGATAGCCGTAGCCCTGCTGGTCGCCGTAGGTCTGCTGCTGTCCGTACGCCTGCTGGTCGCCGTAGCCCTGGTGCTGCTGACCGGTGTGGGGCGGGTAGTGCTGCTGCCAGTCCTGCTGCTGACCGGACTCCGGCCGGCCGCCGTCCTGGTGCGGGCCTGGTTCCGGCCAGCCGCCCTCCTGCTGATGGCCGGGCTCCGACCAACTGCCGTCCTGCTGCTGCGTCGTCATGAGCGCGGCACCTCGAATCCGAAGTCGTCGTCCGCGATGAGGCGCTTGAACTCGGCCAGCGCGAGCGGGCTGCTCTGGATGCGCCAGTCGGCCCGCTTGGGGATGTTGAACCACAGGAAGCCGATGACGTTCTTGTCGGCCTTCACACCGGCGAGCAGCGCGCGCACATCGGCCCGCCGCCGCTCCCCGGGCTCCGAGGAGGTCTCGCTGATCAGCACCGGCTTGTCGGTGAACGCGTCGATCTGGCTGCGCGTCGGGCCGTACAGGGTGTCGAAGGTGTGGGCGCCGGTCTGGGTCCAGTAGCCGACGACGCCGACCCAGTCGACATAGGCGTCACCGGGCCAGTAGGGCTTCAGCTTCACGGAACGCACCGGGTTGATGACGTTCGGGCTCCACACCCAGATCACGTTGGTGGCGCCGACCTCCTGGAAGACGTCGTGGATGTGCCGCCACGCCTTCACGAAGGTCTCGGGGGTGGTGTCCTTGGTGCCCCACGGGTACCAGTGGCCGTTCATCTCGTGCCCGAAGCTGATCGCCACGGGTACGTCCGTCTTGCGCACGCTGTCCGCGTACTTCTTGATGTACGCGTCCTGCGAGCCGTCGGCGATCTTGTCGAGGCCGGGCTTGAACGGCTCCCACGACACGTACATCAGGCCGCCGTCACCGAAGACGTTCTGCGCGCCCTTGGCGTTGAAGCCGTTGCCCCACGACGAGTAGGAGCCGACCATGTTCGGCTTCTTGCCGACGGTCTTCGCGAAGGCGTCCACCGGCTTCAGGGAGCTGGGCGCACCGTTCAGGGCCACCCCGAAGTACTCCTTGTCGGGGTGCAGAAGCGGCTTCACGTCGTACGGCAGCCCCGCCCCGGGTGCCTCGGAGGAGGAACCGGCGGCCGGTTCCTTCGCGGCCTGGGCGGCGGGATCGTCATCGCCGAGCAGGCCACAGCCGGAGACTCCCGCCAGGGACAGCAGCGCCACGCACAGGGTGAGCACGGACCTGCGGATCATGCGGGCTCACCTGCCGAGTGGTGTTCCTTGGGCTGGATGAGGGCTCGCGCGACGACCAGCGCGTAGAACAGTCCGGAGGACAGGACGAGCGCGAAGTCCGGCGGGTAGCCCGTGAACAGGCGGTACACGGCGGCGCCGACCCAGACCACGGCGGTGCCGCCGCTCCAGATCCACATGGCCAGCCAGAACCGGCGGGTCTTGTTCTTCTTGGCGCCCTTGGAGCCGGTCGGCTGCCAGCCCATGCGCTGCTTGCGCAGGATGTCCCAGATGGCGAAGACGTGCGCCCAGCCGTACATCATCCGTGCCGACCAGGCCTCGAGCCGGTACGGCGCCTTGTGCCACATCGGGAAGACGAGGGTGGTGTAGGCGATGCTGGGCAGCACCCACACCAGGTGCTTGACCTGGAGCATCTCGGGGCTGGTGAGCAGCAGCATGACGGGCACGAGCGGCGCGAAGAAGGTGAACAGCGCCGTGTGGATGTAGTAGAAGAAGCCCGACATGTAGCAGAGCCGGCTGGAGAAACGTATCGGCGCGTCCCAGAACTTCTTGCTGCCGAGCAGCGACATCGATCCCGAGCACCAGCGGTACTGCTGGTTGAAGAAGGCCCCGGCGGTGTCCGGGCACACACCTGTGGACAGCGCGACCGGCACGTACTTCAGGTCCCAGCCGAGCCCGCGCAGGTCGAACCCGGTGTGCACGTCCTCGGAGTGCTCGATGAGCGTCGTACCGCCGTTGGTCTCCAGCGCGGCCCGCCGGTAGATCGCACAGGAGCCGACACAGATGGCGCCGTCGCTGTTCTGCCGGGAGACCTGCACGGAGCGGTAGAACAGCTCCTGCACGGCACCGGCCCCGCGCTCGATCCAGTTCTGCGAGTCCAGCACCCGGAAGTACTGCGGGGACTGCACGATCCCGACGCGCTCGTCGGTCTCCATGTACGGCAGCAGCTCCTCCAGGAGGTCGGAGCGCGGAGTGAAGTCGGCGTCGAGGATCAGGACGTACTTGCCGTCGGACTGCCCGAACCCGAAGTGCAGATTGCCGGCCTTCTTGAACCAGCCGCGGTTCTCCCGGGTGCCGTAGCGGAAGCCGAAATCCCGGGCCATGGCGGCGAGTTCGGGGCTGGCGCCGTCATCGAGGACGAAGGGCACGCACACGCCGGGATACCGGTCGGCCAGCTGCCGCACATGGGTCCAGGTGTTGTGCAGCACCTCGATGGGCTCTCCGCACACCGGCAGGAAGACGTCGACGCTGGGGTAGACCGGGGGTCGCCAGCCGCGCACGAGCTGCTGGTGGTACTCGAAGTCGAAGTCGCGCGTGAAGCCGTTCACCTTCAGCGACACGAGGTAGTAGACGACGGTGAAGAACAGCGGCGGCGCGAAGATCCACATCAGCGGGCTGGCCTTGGCCAGCGCCACCTGGCTGACGGTGAGGCACCCGAAGCTGACGATCGAGGCGAGCGTCAGCACCCACAGGCGCCTCTTGACGTACGAGTACTTCTCCGCATGGGAGGGCGGCGCGGGCAGAAGCCCCATCGGCGCCTGTTCGGCACCACGCTTTCCTCCACGCCGCGCGGATCGATGCCCCCCGGCACCGGCCGCTCCGGACATGCGGGCAGAGTCAATAGATGACATTCCTACCCTCCGGGCCATGGACCCGATGTGTTCCCCACCCCAAAGAGCCCCTTTCGAACAAAGGGGCCAGACGGGAAAGGTTATCCGAGGGATGTGAATGACGTAAGGGCACAGAGGAGACGTATGTCCAACAAGTGCCTTTATGCGCCTTGTTTTTGTTGAAGAGTGAGGTAACCAACAGGTTTCACATCCGGACGACCCGGGCAGAGGGGTCCGGTTGTGCGCCTCTTGCGACACCCCTGTAGGCCTGAATACTGGCTGCGGATCATCGAGCAGCCCAGGGGGGCACCACATGACCGGTTCGAACACACGACGCTCCATCCTCAGATCGGCCCTCGCGGTGGGCGGTGTCGCCGCGTCCGCCACGGCGATGTCCACCGGCGACGCCGCCGCCGTGGCCGCGGACGCCGGATGGGTGAACGTCAAGGACCACGGCGCCGAAGGAGACGGCACCACCGACGACACCGCGGCGCTCCAGGCGGCACTGGACGCCTGCCGGCCGGGCAACGTCACCGTCCTCCCCGCGGGGGTGTACCGCACGAGCGCTCCCCTGCGCATAGGCCCGTACGTGACCCTTCAGGGCTCGCACGCCGGCGGTGAGGCCCAGCCGGGCGCCGAGAACCCGGTGGTCGGCATCCGCCCCCTTCCGTCGTTCACAGGAGACGCCGTCGTCGAGGTCCTGGACCGGCAACTGGGGGGCTACTCCCGCCCGGCCAACGCGCAGCGCATCTTCTCCCTGACCATCGACGGTTCCGACCTGCCCCGCTCCGGAGCGGAGATCGACGGCATCCGCGCGACCGGGCAGATCCAGCACCTGCAGCTACGGGACGTCCATGTCCGCTCCGTCACGGGCATCGGTATCAACACCTGGTACAACTTCAACGCCACGGGCGGGCCCCAGGCCCCGTTCTGCCTGCACTACGACCGCGTCTCCGTGCTGTGGACCGGCTCCCACGGCATCGTGCTGAACAACTCCACCGACTCCGTCTTTCACGACGTGTACGTCCTGGGGGTCGGAGGCTGCGGCTGGTGGATGTCGGGCGCGGGCAACTCCTCCTTCACCAGTTGCCGCGCGGAGTGGTCGAAGCTGCACGGATTCGACATCGAGTCCGTGCCCGGAGTGATCAAGATGGTGGCCTGCTCCACCGACCGCAACGGCTGGCACGGCATGTACGTCTACGCGGCGAACACCACCGGGGTCCTCATGCTGTCGGCCACGAATCTCACCCGGGACGGCAAGAACGGCGGGGCCGGCGGCGGCGGATACGCGGGCCTGGCTGTCGCGAGCTCCCAGTGCAAGGTCATCGCCGACGGCCTTGTCGTCCTCACGGGCAAGGACGACGACGGGACAGGGGTGGCGAGCCCGCAGTACGGCGTACGGGCCGACAACTCGGCCTACGTGGTGGTCAATTCGGGCCATCTCCAAGGAGTCTCGTCCCCCTGGCAGAACGGCACCGGCAACACGAAGTTCGCAAAGGGGACCCTCGTGGGTACCGGCTGACGGATCAAGCACCCTGCCGGAGGCGGCCGTTCAGCAGCGGCCCGCCTCGGCAGGGACCGCCCGCTCCGCGCCTCCTTGCTCCATGACAGAAGGCGTCGGCCCGCGCAGCCGAGACGGATGACGATCTCGACGCGAAGCACGCTTCCCCGGTGCGCAATCAGGTCAACCGGTGATAAGAACAACCACTCAGTCTTCACGTTTGCGCCGCATCTGTGACCGTTCCGGGCGCGGACATCAGAGGGGGGTCCCGATTTGTTCGGGTTTTCGATGTCCGCACGCGGTGGCCGTCACCGCAGTCGACGGCACACATGGCTGTTCTCCTTCGTGGCCGTGGCCACTGCGGCACTGATCGGCACGATGATCAGCCTGGTGGCGTCCTCGGCCCAGGCCGACCAGACCACCCAGGGCGTCGACAACCTGCGTACCAATTGGGACCAGGACGAAGGCGCGCTCTCCCCCGCGGTCGTCCAGTCCTCCGCGTTCGGCCGGCTCTTCGCCACCAAACTGGACGGGCAGATATACGCCCAGCCGCTGGTGCTCGGCGACCAGGTGATCGCCGTCACCGAGAGCAACACCCTGTACGGCCTCGACCGCACGACCGGCGCGATCAAGTGGAGCAAGAACTACGGCCCCGCGTGGCCGGCCTCGGCGATCGGCTGCGGTGACCTGGTCCCCAACGTCGGCGCGACCGCGACACCGGTCTACGACTCGGCCACCGACTCCCTCTACTTCACCACCAAGGTCGACGACGGCACCGCCACGCACCGTCACCCGAAGTGGCTGATGCACGCGGTGGACCCGGCCTCCGGAGCCGAGCGCACGGGGTGGCCGGTGACCATCGCCGGCAGCCCGGTCAACGATCCGGGCAACCAGTTCGACGCCTTCTACGAACAGCAGCGCCCCGGCCTGCTGTTGATGGACGGCGTCGTCTACGCGGGCTTCGGCGGCCACTGCGACGCGTGGCCGTACCGCGGCTATGTGGTCGGCGTGAGCACCACCGGACACAGCATCACCTCGATGTGGGCCGCGGTGACCGGTGCCAGCACGGGCGGCGCCGGAATCTGGCAGTCCGGCGGCGGCCTGGTCTCCGACGGTTCCGGCCGGATCTTCTTCAGCACCGGCAACGGCATCAGCCCGGCCCCCGGGCCCGGCAAGACCGTTCAGGGAACCCTGGCCGAGTCCGTCGTACGCCTCCAGGTCAACGCGGACCGCAGTCTCTCCACGGCCGACTTCTTCAGCCCGAGCAACGCCTCCACCCTGGACCTGAACGACCAGGACATCTCCTCGGGTGCCCCGATGGCGCTGCCGGACGGCTTCGGCACCAGTGACCACCCCCACCTGCTGGTCCAGCAGGGCAAGGACGGCCGGGTGTTCCTGCTTGACCGCGACAACCTCGGCGGCATGGGCCAGGGCGCCCAGGGCGGCGACGCCGCGCTGAGCATGTCCGGCCCCTACCAGGGCATGTGGGGACACCCCGCGTTCTGGGGCGGCGACGGCGGCTACGTCTACGTCGTCGGCAACCAGGGCCCGCTGCGCGCCCTCAAGTACGGCGTCCGCAACGGCGGCACGCCCGCCCTCACCCTCACCGGCCAGAGCCAGGACACCTTCGGCTACACCAGCGGCTCGCCCCTGGTCACCTCCGACGGCACGGACGAGTCCAGCGCCCTGGTGTGGATGACCTCCGCGAGCGCCGCCTCCGGGGCCGACGGCACGCTGCGCGCCTACAGCCCCACTCCCGACGGCAACGGTCTGCTCCCCCTGCTGTGGTCCGCGCCGATCGGTACGGCGACGAAGTTCAGCACGCCGACCGCCGAGCGCGGCAAGGTGTACGTCGGCACCCGGGACGGTGTGCTCTACGGCTTCGGCAGCCCCGCCAGGACCGCGCTGACCGCGGCCTCCCTCGACTTCGGCCAGGTCGGCGTGGGTGGCAGCGACTCGGCCGCGATGAAACTGACCGCCACCCAGGACGTCAGCATCTCCGGGCTCAAGGCTTCCGGCGCGTTCACGGTCGACCCGTCCGCCGTACCCACGCCCGAGCAGCCCAAGGCGCTGGCTGCGGACGCCACCCTGGACGTGCCGATCGCCTTCGCCCCCACGACCACCGGCGGCGTCAACGGCACGCTGACCGCGAACCTCTCGGACGGCCAGAAGCTGGTCTTCGCCCTCCACGGCGTCGGCACCCGGCCCGGCCTCGGGGCGGCACCCGCCGCCCTGGACTTCGGGGAAGTGCCCACCGGCAGCACCTCGACGCTGAACCTCCAGGTCACCAACACCGGCACCGAACCGGAGACCATCGACTCGGTCGACTCGCCCACCGGGGTGTTCAGCACCACGGGACTTCCGAGCGCGGGCACGGTCGTACCGGCCGGTGGTTCGTTCGTGCTCTCGGTCACCTACACGCCGACCGACGACCAGGACGACAATGACGCGCTGGTGATCAGCAGTAGCAGTGCCGGCGCCACCCACACCTTGAGCGTGCCGGTCACCGCGTCGGCCATTACCGGACAGGGGCATCTGGAGTTCTCCACCGGCTCGCTGGACTTCGGCAAGGTTCCGGTCGGCGGCTCGAAGTCGCTCTCGTTCACGATCACCAACACCGGCAACATCCCGGTGACGGTGACCAAGGCCAAGGCGCCGACGGGAGACTTCAACAGCCCGGTGCAGCTGTCGGAGGGGCTGATCATCGGTCCTGAGCAGACCGCCGTGCAGAGCGTGACGTTCACGCCCCGTTCGGCCGCGGATCTGAGCGCCTCCTACGAGGTCACCGGGACCGGGACCGACGGGAACGGCACCGGCCAGGGCGCCATGTACGTGCCGATCAAGGGCACCGGTACCGGCACCGCCACGACCACCTCGGTCAGCGACGGGCTGTGGCGGACCAACGGTTCGGCGGTGCCCGCCGACGGCGGGGGCGTCCAGCTGACCCCGGCCACCGCCAACCAGGCGGGCAGCGCGGTGTACACCAAGGCCCTGCGCACCGACGGCCTGCGGGCCACCTTCACCGCGAAGTTCGGCCCCGGCAGCGGTGGGAAGGGCATGACGCTCTCCCTCCTCGACCCCGCCCAGAACTCCGCCTCCGCACTGGGCGGGACCGGCGACGGCCTCGGCGTCGCCGGCCGGCCGGGCACGGTGATCGCGCTCGCCACCGGCTGGAACAACACGCTCCAGGCACAGAACTTCGTGGGCGTCGGCAGCAGTTCGGTCGGCTCGTCGACCATCGCCTACCCGTCACTCGTCAAACTCGCCACCTCCCTGCGCCAGGGCACGCACCAGGTCGACGTCCAGGTGGCCGCCGGCCATGTGTACGTCTGGATCGACGGGACGCAGGTGACGGACGCGACACCGACGCTGCCGTCCACCGTGCTCCTCGCCTTCACCGGTGCCACCGGCGACAGTGCTGACCTGCAGACAGTGAGCGGTCCGGTCATCGCCCAGGGGCCGCCGGCAGCCACCTCGCTCCACCTCACCGCCCCGAGCACGGGTGTCCCGGACCGGCCGCTGACCGTCACAGGCACCTTGACCTCGTCCGCGGCGCTTCCCGCGGGCCAGGTCGTGCACATCACGCGGAACGGGACAGCACTCCCCGATGTGACGACGAATGCGGACGGCTCCTTCACGTTCATCGACACCCCGCCGACGGAGGGCACCCACACCTACGCCGCCGGCTACGCGGGGGACGCGAACCATGCGACGGCGAGCACGACAAGCCTCGTCCAGGTGTCCAAGCTGCCCACCACCGTCACCCTCGCGGCCCCGGCCACGAGCACCCGCGCACAGAAACTGACCGTGTCCGGCACCCTCTCCGGCTCGCCCTTCGCCACCGGCGGGGTCGTCAAGGTGACGAAGACCGACCTCGCGAACACCTCCGGCGTCGCACTCGCCGACGCCAAGGTCGCCGCGAACGGCACGTTCACGTTCACGGACACCCCGCAGATCGGCGGCGCCAACACCTACAAGGTGGCCTACGGCGGCGACATCTCCCACAAGCCCGGCAGTCGCACGGCCACCGTCCAGGTGTCCCGGGCCGCGACGTCCCTGACCGTCGCCACCGACCACGCGACGTACAAGTACGGTCAGTCCGCGAAGGTCACCGCCCACCTCGGCACCACCTACAACAGCCGTACGGTGTCGATCTACGCCCAGCCGTACGGTGGCAGCAAGGTCCTGGTGAAGTCCGGCAAGGTGGACTCCCACGGCAACCTGGCCGGGTCCTACAAGCTCAGCCGCAACACCACGTTCAGCGCGGTGTTCACGGGTGACTACCGGTACGCCCCGAAGACCGTCGCCCGTGCCGTGCAGTCCTATGCGGGCGTCTCGCAGAAGCTGTCCGGCTACTACACGAGCACGCACTACGGAAGCACCCTCTACCGGGTCTACCACCGCACCGTCAAGGAGCAGCTCGACGTCACCGTCGCCCCCAACAAGGCCGGCCAGTGCATCAAGTTCCGAGTGCAGCGGTACTACAGCGGCGCCTGGCACACGCAGACCACCACGCCCTGCTCCGCCCTCAGTTCCACCAGCACCGGCCGCCACAAGATGGCCCTGACCAACTCCGTCAACAGCAGGTTCCGCATCGCCGCGGGGTACGTCCACAGCAGCCAGGACAAGGCCAACCTCAGCACCTGGGGCGCCTGGCAGTACTTCACCGTCAGGCAGTGAGCACGACCACGACCCGCTGAACGGCCCCGCCCTCGGACAACACCCAGGGCGGGGCCGCGCTTCTCCGGTCCTTGGCCGGCAGCCGGTTCAGGGCCCGGCCGCCGGCAACGACCGCCTGTTCCGCGCCTCCTTGATCCGCGCCGCCAGCAACTCGTCCGCCGGATAGCCGACCTCCTCCAAGGTCAGCCCCTGCGGCCGTACGACATGGACGGCGCTGTCCCGGACACCCGTGTCCAGCACCTTCCGCGGCCACTCCACGCCCCGGTGCCCGTCCCCCACGAACAGCAGGGCACCCACCATCGACCGCACCTGGTTGTGGCAGAAGGCGTCGGCCCGGACCTCGATCTCGACGACCCCGTCCGGCCGCCGCCGCACCCCGAAGTCGAGGATCTCGCGGATGGTCGTCGCTCCCTCACGCTTCTTCGCATACGCCGCGAAGTCGTGCTCCCCGACGAGGGACTTGGCGGCGGCGTCCATGGCGGCGACGTCCAACTCCCAGTCGTGCCACAGCACATGGTTGCGCAGCAGCGGATCCACGCCACCGGGCCGGTCCCCCACCCGGTAGACGTACCGCCGCCACAGAGCGGCGAACCGCGCGTTGAACGCAGCCGGAGTCTCCCGCAAGGACCACACCCGCACGTCCTTCGGCAGCCGCCCCGCCAGCCGCTTCAGCAGCTTCTCCCGATGCTCCGCCCACAGCGCCTCGGGCAGATCCACATGCGCCACCTGCCCCCGCGCATGCACCCCCGCGTCGGTCCGGCCGGCCACGGTCAGCTCGTACGTCACGTCCTTCGACCGCGTCACGGTCCGCAGCGCGTCCTCGATCTCCCCCTGCACGGTCCGCCGCCCCCCGGCCTGCTTGGCCCATCCGGAGAACAGGGTCCCGTCGTAGGAGAGATCGAGCCGGACGCGGACGTAACCAGGCTGAACTTCGTCACTCACCCCTGGATCCTTTCAGGTACACAAAAGCGGGCCCGTCCCAAGAAGGAACGGGCCCACTGAAGCGCCCCTTCAGGGGCGCGGGAACTGCGCGACCAGCCACGACGGACCGGCAGCCGAAGGACTACTTACGCGTCCTTGGCCTCTTCGTCGGCCTCGACCTCGGCCGGCTTCGCGTCCTCGACGACCTCAGCCGGAGCAGCAGCCTCGGCGTCCTTCGCGGCACGCTTCGTCGCGGCCTCGGCCTCACCCGTCGCGGCCTGAGCAACCGTCAGCGCCTCGACCAGCTCGATGACGGCCATGGGCGCGTTGTCGCCACGACGGTTACCGATCTTGGTGATACGGGTGTAGCCACCGGGACGGTTCTCGTAACGAGGGCCGATCTCGGTGAAGAGCGTGTGGACGACGCTCTTGTCCGTGATCACCTGGAGCACCTGACGACGGTTGTGAAGGTCGCCCTTCTTGCCCTTGGTGATCAGACGCTCGGCGTACGGACGCAGCTTGCGCGCCTTCGCCTCGGTGGTGGTGATACGGCCGTGCTCGAAGAGGCTCTTCGCGAGGTTCGCGAGGAGCAGCTTCTCGTGCGCGGCGCTGCCGCCCAGACGGGCACCCTTGGTGGGCTTCGGCATGGTGTCTCTCCTAGGTGTCTGCCCCGGCCGTATCAGGTACCGAGGTCAGTATCCGAGCGAGCGGGTTGCTCGTCGGAGACCCGCGCCCCAAAGGGGCGCGGGGCGGTGTCGATATGCGGCTACCGCCGCGCGAGCGCGACCAGCCACAACGGCCCCGCAGCCAACGACCGGCAGTCGGTCCCGAGCTCTTAGTACTGCTCGGTCTCGACGAACCCGGCGTCTGCGTCGTCGTCCGCGCCGAAGGCGTCCGCGGCGGCGGTCGGGTCGAATCCGGGCGGGCTGTCCTTGAGGGCCAGGCCCATGCCGGCCAGCTTCGCCTTGACCTCGTCGATGGACTTCGCACCGAAGTTGCGAATGTCGAGGAGGTCGGCCTCGGAGCGGGCGACGAGCTCACCCACGGAGTGGATGCCCTCACGCTTGAGGCAGTTGTACGACCGAACGGTGAGCTCGAGCTCCTCGATCGGCAGGGCGAGATCAGCGGCGAGGGCGGCGTCCGTCGGGGACGGGCCCATGTCGATGCCCTCGGCGTCGATGTTCAGCTCGCGGGCGAGACCGAACAGCTCGACCAGGGTCTTACCGGCCGACGCCATGGCGTCACGCGGACGCATGGCCTGCTTCGTCTCGACGTCGACGATCAGCTTGTCGAAGTCGGTGCGCTGCTCGACACGGGTCGCCTCGACCTTGTACGTGACCTTGAGCACCGGGCTGTAGATGGAGTCGACCGGGATACGGCCGATCTCCTGGCCCACCTGCTTGTTCTGCACGGCGGAGACGTAACCGCGGCCACGCTCGACCGTGAGCTCCATCTCCAGCTTGCCCTTGCCGTTGAGCGTGGCGAGGACGAGGTCGGGGTTGTGCACCTCGACACCGGCCGGGGGCGCGATGTCGGCGGCGGTGACCAGACCCGGGCCCTGCTTGCGCAGGTACATCACGACCGGCTCGTCGTGCTCCGAGGAGACGACCAGCTGCTTGATGTTGAGGATCAGGTCGGTGACGTCCTCCTTGACGCCCGGCACGGTGGTGAACTCGTGCAGGACACCGTCGATGCGGATGCTGGTGACAGCAGCGCCGGGGATCGACGACAGGAGGGTGCGGCGGAGGGAGTTGCCGAGGGTGTAGCCGAAGCCCGGCTCCAGCGGCTCGATCACGAACCGGGAGCGGAACTCGTCTACGACCTCTTCGGTCAACGAGGGACGCTGAGCAATCAGCATGTTGCGATCCTTCAGTCATGGACGCCCGCTATTTGACGTCCTGCTGTTACTGCAAGGGTACGGGCGGCACGCCTCCGAGGAGACGTACCGCCCGAAACCTAAGACAACCGTGCGTCAGACGCGGCGGCGCTTCGGCGGACGGCACCCGTTGTGCGGGGTGGGCGTGACGTCCTGGATCGAGCCGACCTCGAGGCCGGTGGCCTGGAGGGAGCGGATCGCGGTCTCACGGCCGGAGCCGGGACCCTTGACGAAGACGTCGACCTTGCGCATGCCGTGCTCCTGCGCGCGGCGGGCGGCCGACTCGGCGGCCATCTGCGCGGCGAAGGGGGTGGACTTGCGCGAGCCCTTGAAGCCGACGTGGCCGGCGGAGGCCCAGGAGATCACGTTGCCCGAGGGGTCCGTGATCGAGACGATCGTGTTGTTGAACGTGCTCTTGATGTGGGCGTGCCCGTGAGCGACGTTCTTCTTTTCCTTGCGGCGCACCTTCTTGGCAGCGCCCTGACGACCCTTGGGGGGCATCTATTAACTCCTACGGGGAGGTGGTCGGTCCTACAGCGAAGACCGCTGATGAAGCGTTGTCCGCTGAGGACTACTTCTTGCCCGGCTTCTTCTTGCCGGCGATGGCGCGACGCGGGCCCTTGCGGGTACGAGCGTTCGTGCTGGTGCGCTGACCACGGACGGGCAGACCACGACGGTGACGGAGACCCTGGTAGCAACCGATCTCGACCTTGCGGCGGATGTCGGCCTGGACCTCGCGACGGAGGTCACCCTCGGTCTTGATGTTGTTGTCGACGTACTCACGAATCGCGACGAGCTGCTCCTCGGAGAGGTCGCGAACGCGGGTGTTCGGGTCGATGCCGGTCTCGGCCAGCGTCAGCTGGGAGAGAGTCCGACCGATACCGAACACGTAGGTCAGGGCGACCTCCACGCGCTTTTCGCGCGGGATGTCAACACCGGAAACGCGTGCCATTCAATGGCTCCAGTTGATCTTCGGAGGTCTGACGCGGAACCTGCTCCCAGCCGCCGTCCTCTTCTCTCATGAAGAGTTGGTACGGACCGGGTCCTCGGCCTCCGAACCGAGGGTGTCGGACACCAGGTGTCCGGGCTCCACGTATTTACAATTCAGCTCGCGTCGCGCGAAGTCTCTGCGAAGGCAGAGGGTGTGGCCTGTGTGCGATCAGCCCTGGCGCTGCTTGTGGCGCGGGTTCTCGCAGATGACCATGACCCGACCGTGACGGCGGATCACCCTGCACTTGTCGCAGATCTTCTTGACGCTCGGCTTGACCTTCATTAGTGAGGTTCTCCGGGTCAGTGCCACCACCCCGCCGCAGCGGGATGCGGGCAAGATCTACTTGTACCGGTAGACGATCCGGCCACGCGTGAGGTCGTACGGAGACAGCTCCACCACGACCCGGTCATCAGGGAGGATACGGATGTAGTGCATACGCATCTTGCCGCTGATGTGCGCCAGGACCTGGTGGCCGTTCTGGAGCTCAACCTTGAACATGGCGTTCGGAAGAGACTCGACGACAGTGCCCTCGATCTCGATGGCACCTTGCTTCTTGGCCACGCTTCGCCCTTCGAATCGACTACCTTGATCGACTCACTTGCTTCCCCCTCAGGGGCGCATGCAGGCATGCGGGTGCACGAGAGCCGACGAGTCAGTCTACGTCAGGGCACCCGGAAAGACGAATCGAGGAAGGATGCCCCGCAGCGTAGATCGTTAAGCCAGCGGGTCGGGTGCGGCCGTGATGCCGTGCTCGGCGAGCTTGGCCCTGCCGCCGTCGGGGGCCGTCAGGACCAGCGGGCCCTCCTCGGTCAGCGCCACCGAGTGCTCCCAGTGCGAGGACCATGTGCCGTCCGTCGTGATGACGGTCCAGTCGTCGGAGAGGACCTCCGTCCTCGGCGTGCCCAGGGACACCATCGGCTCGATCGCCAGGCAGAACCCGGTGACCAGCTTCGGGCCCTTGCCCCGGCGCCGGTCCACGTAGTTCAGCAGGTGCGGGTCCATGTGCATCTCGGTGCCGATGCCGTGGCCGCCGTAGTCCTCGATGATCCCGTAGCGGCCGCCGCCGGGCTTCGGCTGGCGGCGGATGTAGGTCTCGATGGCCCGGGAGACGTCCACGAGCCGGCTGCCCTGCTTCATCGCCGCGATGCCCGCCCACATCGACTCCTCGGTCACCCGGGACAGCTCGATCAGCTCCGGGGCGTGCCCCGAGCCCACGAAGGCCGTGTAGGCGGCGTCCCCGTGCCAGCCGTCGATGATCGCGCCGCAGTCGATGGAGATGATGTCGCCGTCCTTGAGGACGACCTCGTCGGACGGGATGCCGTGGACGACGACCTCGTTCACGGAGGTGCAGATCGTCGCCGGGAAACCGCCGTACCCCAGGAAGTTCGGCTTCGCCTCGTGCTCCGCGAGCACCTTGCGCGCGACCTGGTCGAGATCCCTGGTCGTGGCCCCGGGCACCGCGGCCTCACGCGTCGCCGCGTGGATGGCGGCGACGACAAGGCCCGCCTCACGCATCTTGGCGATCTGCTCGGGGGTCTTGATCTGCACCATGCGGCGGGAGCCTTTCTGGAACCGGGGAAACCTGGCAGGGGGACGGGCGCCCTCAACGATACGTGCACCCACACAGCAGCCGCGGCCCCCTGGGAAGGGAACCGCGGCTGTCGTACTCGGGAAGAACCGCTACGCGGCGTCGTCCTCGCGCTTGAGCGCCTCCATGGCGCGGCCGGTGACGTCCTCCACCTTGCCGAGCGCCGAGATCGTGACCACCAGGCCCTGGGCCTTGTAGTAGTCGATGATCGGCTCGGTCTGCGTGTGGTAGACCTCCAGCCGCGTGCGGACCGTCTCCTCGGAGTCGTCGTCGCGCTGGTACAGCTCGCCGCCGCAGACGTCACAGACGCCGTCCTGCTTCGGCGCCTTGTACGACACGTGGAAGACGTGCGCCGAGTCGTTGCGGCAGATTCGGCGGCCGGCGATGCGCTTGACGACCTCCTCCTCGGGTACCTCGAGGTCCAGCACCGCGTCCAGCTTCATGCCCTCGGTCTGCAGCATCTCGTCGAGCGACTCGGCCTGCGAGACATTGCGCGGGAAGCCGTCCAGCAGGAAGCCGTTCACCGCGTCGGGCTGCTCCATGCGGTCCTTGGCCATCCCGATGGTGACCTCGTCCGGAACCAGGTTGCCCGCGTCCATGTAGGACTTCGCGAGCTTGCCGAGGTCCGTCTGCCGGCTGATGTTGGCGCGGAACAGGTCGCCCGTGGAGATGTGCGGGATCGACAGGTTCTGAGCCAGGAACGCGGCCTGCGTTCCCTTGCCGGCGCCCGGCGGCCCGACGAGGACGATACGCATCAGCGGAGGAACCCTTCGTAATTGCGCTGCTGGAGCTGGCTCTCGATCTGCTTCACCGTCTCAAGACCCACACCCACGATGATCAGGATGCTGGTCCCGCCGAACGGGAAGTTCTGGCTTGCCCCGAAGCCGACCAACGCCATCGTTGGTACGAGAGCGATCAGACCCAAGTACAGCGAACCCGGCCAGGTGATCCGGTTGAGTACGTAACTCAGGTACTCAGCGGTCGGTCGGCCAGCCCGGATGCCCGGGATGAAGCCACCATACTTCTTCATGTTGTCGGCTACTTCTTCGGGGTTGAAGGAGATGGCGACATAGAAGAACGCGAAGAAAACGATCAGCAAGAAGTACATGGAAATGTAGATCGGGTGATCGCCCTTGGTCAGGTTGGTCTCGATCCACGTCTTCCAGCTGGAGGTCCCGCTGGAGAACTGCGCCACCAGGGCCGGGATGTAGAGCAGCGACGAGGCGAAGATGACCGGGATCACACCGGCCTGGTTGACCTTCAGCGGGATGTAGGTCGACGTACCGCCGTAGGAACGGCGGCCGATCATGCGCTTCGCGTACTGCACCGGAATGCGGCGCTGGGCCTGCTCGACGAAGACCACCAGGCCGACCATGACCAGGCCGACGGCGATGACGGTGCCGAACTCGATCCAGCCGTCGGCGAGGGTGCCCTGCTTCTTGATGGCCCACAGCGCGGACGGGAAGGTGGCGGCGATCGAGATGAACATCAGGATCGACATGCCGTTGCCGATGCCGCGGTCGGTGATGAGCTCACCGAGCCACATGACGACGGCCGTACCGGCGGTCATCGTGATGACCATGACGATCGTGGTGAAGATCGCGCGGTCGGGGACGATCTGGCTGGAGACCGAGCAGGTGCCGAAGAGAGCACCGCTGCGCGCGGTGGCCACCAGACCGGTGCCCTGGAGGATGGCAAGCGCCACGGTCAGGTAGCGGGTGTACTGCGTGATCTTCGCCGTACCGGCCTGGCCCTCTTTCTTGAGGGCCTCGAGACGAGGGATGACCACAGTCAGCAGTTGCAGGATGATGCTCGCGGTGATGTACGGCATGATGCCGAGCGCGAAGATCGTGATCTGCAACAGCGCGCCACCGCTGAACATGTTGACCAGGCCGAAGAGGCCCTGGTTGCCGGAGGCCTCCGTCACACACTGCTGGACAGCCGTGTAGTTGACGCCGGGGATCGGGACATGGGTACCGACCCGGTAGACCACGATGATGGCGAGCGTGAAGAGCAGCTTCTTGCGCAGGTCGGGTGTCCTGAACGCCCGGGCGAACGCGGTGAGCACGGTGCCTCCTGCGACCCCCGCGCTACTGCGTCAAGGGTGACGGTCTTGAGGATCGACGAATGATGGGTACAGAAAAGGACAGTGCAGGCTACCTTACCGGCGACACAGCTCCCCGTGGAACGACCAACCGGGGATACCCCGTTTATGGGGTATCCCCGGTCTGGATCGCTCAAGTCATCGAGACGCCTGTGGTGTTCAGACGAGCTCGGTGACGGTACCGCCGGCGGCGGTGATCTTCTCCTTGGCGGAGCCGGAGACGGCGTCGACCGTCACCTGCAGCGCCACGGAGATCTCGCCCTGGCCGAGGACCTTGACGAGGCTGTTCTTGCGAACGGCACCCTTGGCGACGAGTCCCTCGACGGTGACCTCGCCACCCTCCGGGTACAGCGCGCCCAGCTTGTCGAGGTTCACGACCTGGAACTCGGTCTTGAACGGGTTCTTGAAGCCCTTGAGCTTCGGGAGACGCATGTGGAGGGGCATCTGGCCACCCTCGAAGCGCTCCGGAACCTGGTAACGGGCCTTCGTGCCCTTGGTACCACGACCGGCCGTCTTACCCTTCGACGCCTCACCACGACCCACACGGGTCTTGGCGGTCTTGGCGCCCGGGGCGGGACGGAGGTTGTGGATCTTGAGCGGGTTGTTCTCCGCCATGATCAGTCGACCTCCTCAACCGTCACGAGGTGGCGGACGGTGTGCACCATTCCGCGGAACTCGGGGCGGTCCTCCTTGACGACCACGGTGTTGATCCCCTTGAGACCAAGGGACCGCAGGGTGTCACGGTGGTTCTGCTTGCTGCCGATGTACGACTTCGTCTGCGTGACCTTGAGGCGAGCCATTACGCACCCGCCCCGGCACGTGCACGGAGAAGAGCCGCGGGGGCGACGTCCTCGAGCGGCAGACCGCGGCGGGCCGCGACCTCCTCGGGACGCTGCAGGCCCTTCAGGGCCTCCACGGTCGCGTGCACGATGTTGATCGCGTTCGACGAGCCGAGCGACTTCGACAGGATGTCGTGGATACCGGCGCACTCGAGCACGGCACGCACCGGGCCACCGGCGATAACGCCGGTACCGGGGGACGCGGGCTTGAGCAGAACGACGCCGGCAGCCTTCTCACCCGTGATCGGGTGCGGGATGGTGCCCTGGATACGGGGGACCTTGAAGAAGTGCTTCTTGGCCTCTTCAACACCCTTGGCGATCGCGGCCGGCACCTCCTTGGCCTTGCCGTAACCGACAC
Source organism: Streptomyces sp. NPDC005374 (assembly GCF_042872225.1). Taxonomy (NCBI): domain Bacteria; kingdom Bacillati; phylum Actinomycetota; class Actinomycetes; order Kitasatosporales; family Streptomycetaceae; genus Streptomyces; species Streptomyces sp. NPDC005374. The sequence continues at coordinate 848,254 of NZ_JBIAKA010000001.1, forward strand.
CGACGGTGCCATCGCCATCGCCCACTACGACGAGCGCAGTGAAGCTGAAGCGACGACCACCCTTCACAACCTTGGCGACGCGGTTGATCGCGACAACGCGCTCAACGTACGCGGTCTTCTCGGCGGCAGCAGCGCCGCCGTCACGGCCCTTCCGGTCCCGCCGCTCGCCGCCACCGGCACCGCTTCCACGGCGCTGGGGTCCAGCCATTGGATTACCTCTCTCTTTCCGCTAGCTACGGAAGCGACTCAGAACTTGAGTCCGGCTTCGCGGGCGGCGTCCGCCAGGGCGGCGATGCGCCCGGCGTACTGGTTGCCACCACGGTCGAATACGACAGCCTCGACGCCGGCGGCCTTGGCGCGCTCGGCGACCAGGGCGCCGACCGACTTGGCCTGCGCGGACTTGTCGCCCTCGTTGCCGCGGATCGTGGTGTCCAGGGTCGACGCCGACGCCAGGGTGTGACCCTTGATGTCGTCGATGACCTGGGCCACGATGTGGCGGTTGGAGCGCGTCACGACGAGACGCGGACGCTCAGCCGTACCCGAGATGTGCTTACGGATCCGGATGTGGCGACGCTTGATCGCGGCACGCTTGTAAGCGTCGCCCTTGAGGATCTTCTGTCCGTATGCCATGGCTTACTTACCCGCCTTTCCGACCTTGCGGCGGATGACTTCGCCCTCGTACTTGACACCCTTGGCCTTGTACGGGTCGGGCTTGCGCAGCTTGCGGATGTTGGCCGCAACCTCGCCAACCTTCTGCTTGTCGATGCCCTCGACCGAGAAACGGGTCGGGTTCTCCACCTTGAAGGTGATGCCCTCGGGGGCCTCGACGGTGATCGAGTGGCTGTAGCCGAGGGCGAACTCGAGGTTCGATCCCTTGGCCGCAACGCGGTAACCGACACCGCTGATCTCGAGCTTCTTCACGTAACCCTGGGTCACGCCGGTGATCATGTTCGCCACCAGCGTGCGGGACAGGCCGTGCAGGGCCTTGTTCTGACGCTCGTCGTTGGGGCGGGTGACGTTGAGAACGCCGTCCTCACCCTTGGCGATGTCGATCGGCGCTGCGACGGTGTGGGAGAGGGACCCCTTGGGGCCCTTCACCGAAACCGTACGGCCGTCGATGGTGACGTCCACGCCGGCGGGAACCGTGATGGGGAGCTTGCCAATACGCGACATAGCTGTTTCCTCCGATTCCTTTCCGCTACCAGACGTAGGCGAGAACTTCTCCGCCTACGCCCTTCTTGCCGGCCTGCTTGTCGGTGAGGAGCCCGTGCGACGTGGAGATGATCGCCACGCCCAGGCCGCCGAGCACCTTCGGCAGGTTGGTGGACTTCGCGTACACCCGGAGACCGGGCTTGGAGATCCGCTTGATGCCCGCGATGGAGCGCTCACGGTTCGGGCCGAACTTCAGCTCGAGGACGAGGTTCTTGCCGACCTCGGCGTCCTCGACCTTCCAGCCCGTGATGAAGCCCTCCTGCTGGAGGATCTCCGCGATGTGAGACTTGATCTTGGACGCCGGCATCGTCACTGAGTCGTGGTATGCCGAGTTCGCGTTCCGCAGACGCGTAAGCATGTCTGCGATCGGATCAGTCATGGTCATGAATTGGCCTTCGGCCTCTCTCGCCGGGGTTTCCAGGTGCCCATCCCTCTCCTCGATCCGAGACGAGGCGGGTGCGGTGCGGTGGACCTACGGCGTAGTAAGTCGTATGGGCGTCAGGGCGCCCAACCCTCCTAGCCTAAGCCATGGAGGGTGGGCCCCTGACCAATCCCTTTACTTACCGAGAGCTTCGGGAGTCCCTAAAAGACGGGACTACCAGGAGCTCTTGGTCACGCCCGGCAGCTCGCCACGGTGAGCCATCTCACGAAGGCAGACGCGGCACAGGCCGAACTTGCGGTACACGGAGTGCGGACGGCCGCAGCGCTGGCAGCGCGTGTAGCCACGTACACCGAACTTGGGCTTGCGAGCAGCCTTGGCAATCAGAGCCTTCTTCGCCATCTCGCTCACGCCTCCTTGAAGGGGAAGCCGAGGTGACGAAGGAGGGCGCGGCCCTCAGCGTCGTTGGTCGCCGTGGTGACCACGGTGATGTCCATACCCCGGGTACGGTCGATCTTGTCCTGGTCGATCTCGTGGAACATGACCTGCTCCGTGAGACCGAAGGTGTAGTTGCCACGGCCGTCGAACTGCTTGGGGGACAGGCCGCGGAAGTCGCGGATGCGCGGCAGCGCGAGCGACAGGGTGCGGTCCAGGAACTCCCACATGCGGTCGCCACGGAGCGTGACGTGGGCACCGATCGGCTGACCCTCACGCAGCTTGAACTGCGCGATGGACTTGCGGGCCTTGGTGACGGCCGGCTTCTGACCGGTGATCGTGGTGAGGTCGCGGATGGCGCCCTCGATCAGCTTGGAGTCGCGGGCGGCGTCGCCCACACCCATGTTGACCACGATCTTGACGAGGCCGGGGATCTGCATGACGTTCTCGTAGGAGAACTCCTCACGCAGCTTGCCCGCGATCTCCTCGCGGTACTTCGTCTTGAGACGCGGGTTCGTGGTGGTAGTCATCAGATGTCCTCACCCGTCCGCTTGGCAACGCGGATCTTGTTGCCCTCGTCGTCGAAGCGGTAACCGACACGCGTGACGACCTTGTTGCCGTCCTTCTCAACGACCAGCTGGACGTTGGAGACGTGGACAGGCGCCTCGGTCGTGACGATGCCACCGGCCTGCGAACCGCTGGCGGTGGGGCCGGCCTTGGTGTGCTTCTTGACCCGGTTGACACCCTCGACCAGGACGCGGTCCTCGCGGGGGAAGGCCGCGATGACCTTGCCCTGCTTGCCCTTGTCCTTACCGGTGATGACCTGGACCAGGTCGCCCTTCTTGATCTTCATGCTTACAGCACCTCCGGCGCGAGCGAGATGATCTTCATGAACTTCTTCTCGCGCAGCTCCCGGCCGACCGGGCCGAAGATACGGGTGCCACGAGGGTCGCCGTCGTTCTTCAGAATGACGGCGGCGTTCTCGTCGAAGCGGATGTACGAGCCGTCCGGACGGCGGCGCTCCTTGACGGTGCGAACGATGACCGCCTTGACGACGTCACCCTTCTTCACGTTGCCGCCGGGGATCGCGTCCTTGACGGTGGCGACGATGACGTCACCGATGCCCGCGTAGCGGCGACCGGAGCCACCGAGCACACGGATGCAAAGGATTTCCTTCGCACCAGTGTTGTCGGCGACACGCAGTCGCGACTCCTGCTGGATCACGTCTATCTCCTGTTTGTCTGCCGGTTCCCCGGGAGCCGCTCAGCGGAGCGGCTCCCGGAGCCTGGCGGAACTGTCCTGCGAGGAATGCCCCGCAGGAGGATTTACTTGGCCTTCTCGAGGATCTCGACGACGCGCCAACGCTTCGTGGCGGACAGCGGGCGGGTCTCCGCGAGGAGGACCCGGTCGCCGACGCCGGCAGCGTTCTGCTCGTCGTGCGCCTTGAGCTTGTTGGTACGGCGGATGACCTTGCCGTACAGCGCGTGCTTGACGCGGTCCTCGACGGCGACGACGACGGTCTTGTCCATCTTGTCGCTGACGACGAGACCCTCGCGGGTCTTGCGGAAGCCGCGGGCCTCTGCAGTCTGCTCAGTCACGTTGCTCTCACTCATCAGGCGCTCTCCACCGTCTCGATGCCCAGCTCGCGCTCACGCATCAGGGTGTAGATCCGCGCGATGTCCTTACGGACGGCCTTGAGCCGACCGTGGTTCTCGAGCTGACCCGTCGCCGCCTGGAAGCGGAGGTTGAACAGCTCTTCCTTGGCTTCGCGGAGCTTGTTGAGAAGCTCCTCGTCACCCAGTTCGCGCAGCTCGGACGCCTTGGTACCGGCCGACATCACGCTTCACCTGCCTCGCGCTTGACGATCCGGCACTTCATCGGCAGCTTGTGGGCTGCGCGAGTGAGGGCCTCACGGGCGATCTTCTCGTTGGGGTAGGACAGCTCGAACATGACCCGACCCGGGTGCACGTTCGCGATCCACCACTCGGGCGAACCCTTACCGGAACCCATGCGGGTCTCGGCGGGCTTCTTCGTGAGCGGGCGGTCCGGGTAGATGTTGATCCAGACCTTGCCGCCACGCTTGATGTGGCGGGTCATCGCGATACGAGCCGCCTCGATCTGGCGGTTGGTCACGTACGCCGGCGTGAGGGCCTGAATGCCGTACTCGCCGAACGCGACCGTCGTACCACCCTTGGCCTGACCGCGGCGCTTGGGGTGGTGCTGCTTGCGGTGCTTGACCCTACGGGGGATCAGCATGTCCCTCAGGCCTCCGTTCCGGTGCTCTCAGCCGGAGCGGCAGCCGCCGGAGCCTCGGCCTTGGGGGCCTCGGCGGCGGGAGCCTGCTGCGGCTTACGACCGCGACCGCCACGCTCGCCACCACGGCCACCACGGGCCGGGCGGTCGGCGCCGCCGCCACCGCCACCACGGGCCGGGCGGTTGCCGGCGCGGGCTGCGGCGTTCTCTGCGCGGACCTCGGCGATGTTCTTGACGTCGCCCTTGTAGATCCAGACCTTCACACCGATACGGCCGAAGGTCGTCTTGGCCTCGAAGAAGCCGTAGTCCACGTTCGCGCGGAGCGTGTGCAGGGGCACGCGGCCCTCGCGGTAGAACTCCGAGCGGGACATCTCGGCGCCACCGAGGCGGCCACCGCACTGGATCTTGATGCCCTTGGCGCCGGCCTTCATCGTGCCCTGCATGCTCTTACGCATGGCGCGACGGAAGGAGACGCGGGAGGAGAGCTGCTCGGCAACGGCCTGGGCAACCAGCTGAGCGTCGGTCTCGGGGCTCTTGACCTCGAGGATGTTCAGCTGGACCTGCTTGCCCGTGAGCTTCTCGAGGTCACCGCGGATGCGGTCGGCCTCGGCGCCACGGCGGCCGATGACGATGCCGGGACGCGCGGTGTGGATGTCCACACGCACACGGTCACGGGTGCGCTCGATCTCCACCTTCGAGATACCGGCGCGCTCCATGCCGGACGTCATCATCCGACGGATGGCGACGTCTTCCTTGACGTAGTCCTTGTACAGCTTGTCGGCGTACCAACGGGACTTGAAGTCCGTGGTGATGCCGAGCCGGAACCCGTGCGGGTTTACCTTCTGGCCCATTACCGGGTTCCTTCCTTGCTGCTGACGACCACGGTGATGTGGCTGGTCCGCTTGCGGATCCGGTAGGCACGGCCCTGGGCGCGCGGACGGAACCGCTTCAGGGTCGGGCCCTCGTCGACGTACGCCTCGGAGATGACGAGGCTGTCGGCGTCGGTGTGGTCGTAGTTGTGCGCGGCGTTGGCGATGGCGCTGTCGAGCACCTTGCCGACGGGCACTGAGGCTGCCTGCGGAGCGAATCGCAGAACAGCCTGAGCCTCCGTGGCGTCCATGCCACGGATAAGGTCCACCACGCGGCGGGCCTTCATGGGCGTAACGCGGATGTACCGCGCCTGGGCCCTGGCTTCCATGGTTGTCCCTCTCAGTTACTTACGTGTCTGAATGCGATCCGCGTTTAGCGGCGCTTCGACTTCCGGTCGTCCTTGACGTGACCCCGGAAGGTGCGCGTCGGCGAGAACTCGCCGAGCTTGTGGCCGACCATCGACTCGGTGACGAACACCGGGATGTGGATCTTGCCGTTGTGCACCGCGAGCGTGTGGCCGAGCATGGCCGGCACGATCATGGAGCGACGGGACCAGGTCTTGATGACGTTCTTGGTGCCTGCTTCGTTCTGGGCGTCCACCTTCTTGATCAGGTGGTCGTCGACGAAGGGCCCCTTCTTGAGACTGCGCGGCATCTAAACCCGCTCCTAGCGCTTCTTGTTCGTCTTGCGGCGGCGGACGATGTACTTGTTCGAAGCCTTCTTCGGCGAACGAGTACGACCCTCCTTCTGACCCCACGGCGAGACCGGGTGGCGACCACCGGAGGTCTTGCCCTCACCACCACCGTGCGGGTGGTCAACCGGGTTCATCGCCACACCGCGAACGGTCGGACGGACGCCCAGCCAGCGCTTACGACCGGCCTTGCCCCAGTTGATGTTGCTCTGCTCGGCGTTGCCGACCTCGCCGACCGTGGCGCGGCAGCGCTGGTCGACCAGGCGGATCTCACCGGACGGCATACGAAGGTGGGCCATCGTGCCCTCCTTCGCGAGCAGCTGCACCGAGGCGCCGGCGGAGCGGGCGAACTTGGCGCCGCCACCGGGACGGATCTCGATCGCGTGGATCGTGGTACCGACCGGGATGTTGCGGATGGCCAGGTTGTTGCCCGGCTTGATGTCGGCCCCGGGACCGTTCTCGACGCGGTCACCCTGCTGCAGGTTGCGCGGGGCGAGGATGTAGCGCTTCTCGCCGTCCGCGTAGTGCAGCAGCGCGATGCGCGCGGTGCGGTTGGGGTCGTACTCGATGTGCGCGACCTTCGCCGGCACGCCGTCCTTGTCGTGACGACGGAAGTCGATCACGCGGTAGGCGCGCTTGTGTCCGCCACCCTGGTGGCGAACGGTCACACGACCGGCGTTGTTACGGCCGCCCTTGCTGTGCAGCGGGCGGACCAGCGACTTCTCCGGCGTGGACCGCGTGACCTCGACGAAGTCGGCGACGCTCGAGCCACGACGGCCCGGCGTAGTCGGCTTGTACTTGCGGATTCCCATTTCTCAGTCCTCGTCCGATATCGGACGATCCGACCCGCTTACGCGGTCGGACCGCCGAAGATGTCGATACGGTCGCCCTCGGCAAGGGTCACGATCGCGCGCTTGCTGTCGGCACGCTTGCCGAAGCCCGTCTTCGTCCGCTTGCGCTTGCCCTGGCGGTTGATCGTGTTGACGCCGGTGACCTTGACCGAGAAGACCGCCTGGACGGCCTGCTTGATCTGGGTCTTGTTGGCGCCGGGGGCCACGATGAACGTGTACTTGCCCTCGTCGAGAAGCGCGTAGCTCTTCTCGGACACGACCGGCTTCAGCAGGACGTCACGGTGGTCCGTGAACGACTTGCTGGCCGGCGTGACGACGGTGTTCTTGCCCTCGGTGGCGTGACGCTTCGCCTTGGCGACGCGCGCTACCTTCTTGGCCTTGGCGGCCTTCGAGGCGATGCTCGGGTGACGCGTAGCCATCAGGCTTCGCTCCCTTCGGTGTCAGCGGCCTTGGGGCCAGACACGAAGGACTCGAAAGCGGCCTGGGTGAAGACCACGTCGTCCGAGACGAGAACGTCGTACGTGTTCAGCTGGCCCGGCTCCAGGATGTGGACCTGGGGCAGGTTTCGGGCGGACAGCCACGCGGCCTCGTCGGCACGGTCGATCACGAGCAGCAGGTTCTTGCGCTCGCTGATCTTGCCGAAGAGCGTCTTGGCGGCCTTCGTCGAAGGCGACTCGCCCTCGATGACGCCGGAGACGACGTGGATGCGGTTGTTGCGGGCCCGGTCGGTGAGGGCGTGGCGCAGGGCCGCGGCCTTCATCTTCTTCGGGGTCCGCTGCGAGTAGTCACGCGGGGTGGGGCCGTGAACGACGCCACCGCCGGCGAACTGCGGCGCACGGGTCGAACCCTGACGGGCGCGGCCGGTGCCCTTCTGGCGGTACGGCTTCTTGCCGCCACCACGGACCTCGCCACGACGCTTGACCTTGTGCGTGCCCTGACGGGCGGCGGCCAGCTGCGCGACGACGACCTGGTGAAGCAGCGGGATGCTGATCTTCTCTACGTCGAAGATCTCGGCCGGGAGCTCAACGGTCCCGGCGGTGTCGCCGGAGGGCGACAGAATGTCAATGGTGCTCATAGTCCTCAGGCCCCCTTGGCCGCGGTGCGGACCAGGACGAGGCCGCCGTTCGGACCAGGAACCGCGCCCTTGATGAGGAGCAGGCCCTTCTCCGCGTCAACGGCGTGAACGGTCAGGTTCTGGGTGGTGACCCGCTCGTTGCCCATGCGACCCGCCATGCGGAGGCCCTTGAACACACGGCCCGGGGTGGCGCAGCCACCGATGGAACCGGGAGAGCGGTGCTTGCGCTGGGTGCCGTGACCGGCGCCGAGGCCCTTGAAGTTGTGACGCTTCATGACACCGGCGAAGCCCTTGCCCTTGCTCTTGCCGGTCACGTCCACCTTGACGCCGGCCTCGAAGACCTCCGCGGAGATCTCCTGGCCCAGCGTGTACTCGGAGGCGTCCGCGGTGCGGATCTCGACGAGGTGGCGGCGGGGCGTGACGTCGGCCTTGGCGAAGTGACCCTTGAGGGGCTTGTTCACCTTGCGAGGGTCGATCTCGCCGAAGGCGATCTGGACCGACTCGTAGCCGTCGACATCGTTCGTACGCACCTGGGTCACGACGTTGGGGCTGGCCTTGACGACGGTGACCGGAACAACACGGTTGTTCTCGTCCCACACCTGCGTCATGCCGAGCTTCTCGCCCAGGATGCCCTTGATCTGCTTAGCCATTCTCAGATCACCGGCCTTCAGAGCTTGATCTCGATGTCGACACCGGCCGGGAGGTCGAGTCGCATCAGAGAGTCAACGGTCTTGGGGGTCGGGTCGAGGATGTCGATCAGGCGCTTGTGCGTGCGCATCTCGAAGTGCTCGCGCGAGTCCTTGTACTTGTGCGGCGACTTGATGACGCAGTACACGTTCTTCTCAGTGGGCAGCGGCACCGGGCCCGCGACCGACGCACCAGTGCGAGTCACCGTCTCGACGATCTTCTTCGCCGAGGAGTCGATGACCTCGTGGTCGTAGGCCTTGAGCCGGATGCGGATCTTCTGTCCCGCCATGGCTACTCCGTAGTCCTGTCTATTTACCGCTCTGGAACCCGGCGTTCCTTTGACTTCCGCCGACCCACGCGGTCGGGTGTGTCGCACTCTCACCGACACAGATGTCCCTTGTTCGAACATCCCTTGTCTGGGAAAGAGGTCCACCGGGCGCCTGGCCAGTGCCGCACTACGCTTCCCGAAAGATTCCCGTACGTCCGCCCCAGCGCTGCCTTACGGCAGTTGGGGCGACGAGTACTGTGGGACTCGCTTCCGGTCCTCCCGGCGGGAGGCGCACAGCATCAACACTCGACCGAGCAACCCCGCTAGTCTGCCATACGGGGCACGGGCCTGGCCAATCGAGCCGGAGACCTTACCCCGAGAGTGACGCAGGTCAAACACGAGTCCTCTTTGCAACAAAACGTGGCTGAGCGGACGTATGTCCTCCACACCTGGTCTACGCTGTGCCGCCTGTTGCACACGGAGCGCGTGGGGACGCGCTCGGGGGTTGGGGGGCTTGCACATGTCATCAGTGCTGCGCAGATCCGGTCGCTGGCTTTTGCGGCTCGGGATATCCGTCGGAACGGCCGTCCTGGTTCTCGGCCTGCTCCCGGTCACGGCTGAGGCACATCGCGACGGATGCCACCGCTGGCACTCGTGTCCGTCCGACACTGGGTCGTACGTCTGCGGGGATCTCGGCTACGACACCTACTGCGGAGGCACAGGGGGAGGCGGTCTCCCGGAAGATCTCCCGGAATCGCTGGACCTCACCGCACCGAAGCAGCCGAAGATCGCCCGGCCGCACGCGGTCGCGGGAGGCAGGGTCAGCCTGACCGTCACGGCGGAACAGGGCTCTCGGATCGAGGTGGCCGAGACCGACGAGTACGACTTTGCCGGGGACACGGTGGCGACGGCCACGGCGACCGGCGGCGCCCAGACGATCACCTTCAAGGCCGCCGACGGCAGCCACACGTACTCGGTCACCGCCACGGACAGCGCCGACAACGTCAGCGACGCCTCCGACGACATCACCGTCGACGTGGACGGCGACGCGCCAGAGGTCACCGGCTTCTCCGTCGTCGGTCCGGACACCACGACCGCCACCACGACGGTGTCCTTCGGCTCCGAGGCGGAGGCGGCGTACAAGCTGACCGTGTCGGGCCGCGAAGAGCGGCTGACCGGCACGGTCGACGACAGCGGCAGGGTCTCGGACGCGGCACTCGTCCTCCCGGACGGCAGCTACACCCTCCGGCTCACGGTCACGGACAAGGCGGGCAACGCCGGGCACGCGGAGCAGAAACTCCGCGTGGACCTCGGCAAGCTCACTCCTCGGCTGACCGCCGAACAGAAGCCCGGGGTCGGCCTCGTACGGTTCGGCGTCACCGCCCCGCCGAAGAGCAAGGGCAGCCTCACGTACGGCGACACCGTGCGGCGGACCTTCACGACGGACGCCGACGGCCGGGCCGAGGTCAGTGCGGAGATGTCGGACGGCAGCTATCCGGCGCCGGTCCTCGAGGTCACCGACCGCTATGGACGTCAGGGTCGTACGAGTGGTCGGAAGCTGGTCGTCGACACGGCTGCCCCCGGGCTCACGGTCACATCGGACAGTGCCCGCGCGGCTCACGGTGGCCTGTCCCTGACCGTGACGACCGAGGCACGCGCCAAGGTCGAGATCGCGTACGGCACGGGCGCGCCGAGGCTCTTCACCTCCTCCGGACACGCGACCGCGGTGAGCAGGGCCTTCTCCCCCGGCACCTACCGTGTCACGGTCACCGCCACGGACCCGTACGGCAACGTCACGACCAGACGGCTGAGCGTGACGGTGGAGGACCGGCGTACCGCGGGCGACTGGCTGGTCCTGCTGCTGCAGGTGCTCCTCGTCCTCGCGCTGATCGTGGCCGCCCTGTACGTCCACCACCGCACGCGGCCGAGCCGCGAGGCGCGTCGGGCGAGGCATGCGGTCGAGCGGTACGAGCGGACTCTGGCCGACTGGGAGCGCGAGCGGACCCGGCTGGTCGAACTCGCCGAGTTCGCCGCTGAGTTGGGGGAGGTGGAGCCGGGCACCGGGGGATGGCTCGCCGCCTGGGGTCGGCGCCGACGGGGCGAGTCCGTGTGGTGGGTGACCGATGCCGACATGGTGCAGCCCGCCACGAACGGCCAGGAGATCGCCGTACGCGACTCGGGCTCCCTGGTGGTCACCGACCAGCGGCTGGTGTTCATGGGCCGTACCCGGCGCGAGTGGCTCTTCGCGAAGCTGGAACACGTCGAGCACCTCGGCCATGACACCACGCTGATGCAGGTGAGCAACCGCGCGAACGTGTCCGGGGTCCGCTACCGCCGGGAATCGGAGAGGACCCGCCTCGCCATCGAGTCGGCTGTCGCCGACGCGCCCAGGGGTGTGGCGCCCGCCCTGGGAGCCGGGCGCGGGCCCGTGCTGTCCCGCGTGCGGCAGGCGATCACGGCCCACGACCGCCGCCGACCCGCCGCACCGCAACCGGCTGCGGCCGCCGCGCAGCGCGAGCCGACGGGCGCGGCGGTCTGATCCGCTGTGGACCGGCCCCCAGGACGGTGCTCTCATGAAGTGCATGCGGGTACGGGGGCCATGGGGGATCAGGCGGAGCGGCTGGTGGTTGCTCGTCGGCGCGGCTGCGGGGGTGTCGTCCGCCTCCTGGCTGACGGCCAGGCTGCTGCCCGGTGCGGTGGCTGGAGCGGTCGTCGCCGTGGCCGCGACGGCGGGCGCGGTCCTGTCCCAGCGCGGCCAGCGGCTCGTCGAGGAGAGCGCACGGCATTCCTCGGCGTTCCAGGAGAAGTTGCTGGTCGACGACCGCGGCACGGTCCCCCGGGTGCGGGACCTTGCGGATCCGCTCGATGCCGGTGTCCACCCGGCCGCGCCGATGGGCGACGCCGATGTCCCTGGGGCACGGGTGCCGCCGTTCGTCCGCCGAGATCTGAGCGGTGAGATCGAGGAGGCGGTGCGTAACCGTCCCTTCGTCCTGGTGGTCGGCGAGTCGACGGCGGGCAAGACCCGGGCGGCCTTCGAGGCAGTCCGCTCGGTGCGGCCCGAGGCCGCGTTCATCGCGCCCGACCCAGCCGCTTCGTCAGCGCTTCAGGCAGCCGCGGCAGCGGTGCAGCGCGAGCGTTCCTCGGTCGTCTGGCTGGACGACATCGACCGGCATCTGGCGGCCGGAGCGCTGACGTCTTCCCTGCTGCGACGGTTCGCCTCACCCGGAGTCGGCCGTGCCTGCGTGGTCGTGGCGACGATCAGGGCACAGGAGCGGGCTCGCCTCACGAACGCGAGAGAAGCAGGCGATGCGCTGGGCGCGCGCACCGTCCGGGACGTGTTGGGCCAGGCCCACGAGATCCGACTCGACCGTCGCTGGCACCAGGGCGAGGTGGACGGGGCCCGGGAGCACCACGGAGACAGCCGCCTGGCGCGGGCCGTCGACAACGCGGGGCGTTACGGCATCGCCGAGTTGCTGGCCGCCGGCCCGCAGCTGCTGACCGCCTGGCAGGACGCCTGGGCACCCGGGAGCGGACACGTCCGCGGTGCCGCGCTGGTGAGCGCAGCGGTCGAGGCTCGCCGGGCGGGGTGGAGCCGTCCACTGCCGGTCGCGCTCCTGCGAGAACTCCACGAAGACCATCTGGCCGCGCGCGGCGGTCCTTTGCTCCGCCCGGAGAGCTGGAGCGAAGCGCTTGCCTGGGCCACGACCCCGCTGCTCGCCACGAGCAGCCTTCTCCTCCCCCGGGACCAGCCGGACACCTACTACGTCTTCGACTACCTCCCCGACGCCGTGGACGCCGGCCCTTCCACCACGCCGATCCCGGACACCACTTGGGCCCGGCTGATAGCGGCGGCCGAACCCGGCCTCAGCGAGGACCTCGGCTGGACGGCCCTCGGGCAGATGCGCCATACGGCGGCCCGGGACGCGTTCACCCGAGCCCTGGATGGCGGCGTCCTCACCGCCGCCTCAGGCCTGGCACAGCTCCTGGGAGACCGCTTCCAGATCGACGAGGCCTGTCGGCTCCTGCGCACCACGCTCGCCTCGGCTCCACCTGGCACGCCACCGGAGACGCTGTTCTCCCTGCGCTCGTCCCTGGCCTGGTGGAGCGGTGCGGCAGGCAACGGCGCGGAGGCCCTCGGACTGGTCTCCACCCTCCGTGACGACGTCCGGGGCAGGTACGGCGACGACCATGCGATCACCATCGGCGTCACGCAGAACGTCGCCCGTTGGACAGGCACTCACGGCCGGACCCAAGAGGCACTGGCGCTGTCCCTCGACGTCGAGGAGCGTGCCCTACGTCTGTTCGGCCCCGATCATCCGCTGGCCTTCCTCGCCCGCTTCGAGGTCGCGGTCTGGACACGCGACGACGGGGCGATCCGGCTGTGGCAGGACCTCGCGGCCGACGCCCGCCGAGTCCTCGGAGACATCAACCGGACCACCAACGACGTGCTCTGGAACCTGGCCGGGAGGCTGGCCTCGTCAGGCGACACCACCCAGGCCCTGCGGATCCTCACGAAGGTCGTCCAGGACCGAGCGGCCATCTTCGGCCCCGACCACCCGTGGACCTTCGCGAGCCGTCTCCAGCTCGCGGGCCTGTACGGCGAGACCGGTCGGCTGCCCGAGGCACAGTCCCTGCTGACGGCGACGGTGGACGAGTCGGCGCGGGCTCTGGGCCACGGCCACGAACTCACCCTCGCGGGACGCCATCAGCAGGCCCTGTGGGCAGCGCTGTCCGGCAGACAGGAGGACGTCTCGGCTGCCCTGGCAGCCCTGCTCGCCGACTGCGAACGACACCTCGGCCGCGACCATCCGCTCACCGAGGACTGCCGAGCCAGGGCTGCCGACCCCACTCGCCCGCCGTGGTACTACGAGCCGCCGTCCTGGTGACGGACGTGCGGGAGGAAGGCGGACCAGGCCTCCGGTACGACGGCGAGCCTGGGCCCGTCGGTCTGCTTGGAGTCGCGGACGTGGACGGTTCCGGGCGTGAGGGCGAGCTCCACGCAGGAGTCACCCTCACTGCCGCTGCTGTAGCTGCTCTTGAACCACACCAGCTCGCTCATGTCTCCCCCAGCAGTTGTTCGATGAATGCCGTCGACTCACGGGGTGTGAGCGCCTGCGCCCGGATGATGCCATAGCGCAGTTCGAGGATACGGAGCTGCCTGGGCTCGGCGACAGGCCGTCCGCCGGCCACCACCGGTGAACGCCCCACCGCCGAGCCGTCGGTGAACTTCAGCACCTCGATGCTGCCGTCCACTCCCGCGTGCTCCTCCCGGTCCATCGGCATCACCTGAAGCTCGACGTTCCCCAACTGCGCGATGTTCAGGAGGTGTTCGAGCTGGCGGCGCAGCACCGCCCGCCCGCCGAGCGGCCGCCGCAGCGTCCACTCCTCCAGGACGAACCCGAGCTCGGGCGCGGGATCCCGCTCGAACACGGCCTTACGGGCCACGCGTGCCGCGATGAACCGCTCCACCTCGTCCGCGCTGTAGGCGGGGCGCCGCATGAGGAGCAGCCCGCGCGCGTACTCCGGGGTCTGCAACAGCCCGTGGATGTTCAGCGGGTCGTACAGCTGGATCTCGACCGCCCTGGCCTCCGACTGCGCCAGGTCCCGCACCTTCTTCGGGTACCGGACCTTCCGCACGTCCTCCTTCATCGCGGCGATGAGTCCGCCCGCGTCCAACACCCTGTCGGCGTCGTCCAGATACTCGGGCCGGGGAATCCGCTTCCCACCCTCGATCTTGTAGACGAGGTCCTCGCCGTACCCGACCGCCTCCCCGAACTCGGCGGCCCGCATCCCCACCGCCTCCCGCCGCAGCCTCAACTGCCGCCCCACGGTGGCGATGACCGCCAGCCCCCACTCGTCGTCCGGGTCCACCTCCCAACCGGGCTCGTCCGCCTCGGTCCTGAGCCGCCCCGCCTCCGCGTCCACCGACATCGCGCGCCCCTTCCGAACAGTGACCGTGAGCAACGGTCCCGTCACTCTCATGACGGTAAGCGGAAGTGGCCACGCTGAGTGACATGAATCAAGAAACCCGGCCCACCGCTGCCGTACGCCCGACAGCGCGCCCCACCGCAACGCGGCTCGCCGCGTGCCGGTGATCCAGCGCTCGGCCCCACGCGTGATCAAAGCTTTTCCATGACCTCGGGGCAAATACCAACCCCACCCGACCCCACCGAGCCCCTGCAGCAACCCTGGTCACCCGGAAGAGTGGCGTTCCTCAACTCAGCTGGATTTGCTACCGGTTCGCTGGCATATGCTCGCCGCGACCACACAACAGCAGACATGCGACGGCCCCCGCCGGGACGGCAATCCCAGTGCGAGGGCCTGACCACCGAGGAAGAGAAGAGCTTCCCGATGGATACCCAGCACCTTAGCGCGCCCCCGTGTGCCCAGCCGCTGAATCCGCGCGGCATCACCCACCTCAACGCCCCGCACACGACCCGCTTCACGACCGTCGGCAACCACCTCGCCCAGCACCGGCAGCTCTCCCTCACCGCGATCGGCCTGGCCCTGCACATCCAGTCGCTGCCCGACCAGGCCCGCGTCGACATCAAGACCCTCGCCGACCGCTTCCCCGAGGGCGAGACCCGTATCGCCGCAGCCCTGCGCGAGTTGAAGGCCCACGGCTATCTGGCCCAGGTCCGCAAGCGCCTCCCCAACGGCCGCGTCGTCACACACACGGTGTCGTACAACCAGCCTCACGCCCAGCACCCCGGACACGGCCCCGCGCCCGCCACGCCCACGGCGGCACCCCGGCCGGCGTCCGACGACGTACCGCCACCACCGCTGCCCGCCGATCCAAGCATCGAGAACGAGCCGACGACGACCCCGGTGCCCCCGAAGGCCGCCAAGCCGCCGCTGCCAGAGCCCCGAACACCCGATCTCGACCGCCACCGGACCGCCACCGCCCTGCTCACCACACTCCACCACCTCGACCCCCGTCTCCTCCTCTCCGAGCGCGCCGTACGCCACCTCTCCCCCGCCGTCGCCGCCTGGCTCGAACGCGGCGCACGCCCCGAAGCCGTACGCCTCGCACTGACCACGGATCTGCCCTCCCCTCTCCGTAATCCGGCCGCCCTCCTCGCCCACCGCCTCACGGAACTGCTGCCGCCACCCGCCCCGGCGACAGCACCGCCGCCGCGCGGCGACGACCGACCAGCGCCTCCTCCTCCGTTCCACAGCTGCGAGGGCTGCGAACGCGCGATCCGAAGTCCCCAGCCAGGGGCCTACTGCCGCGACTGCCGCGATGGGGGCCTCAGTACGCCCTCGGCAGCTTGAACTACCGCACAGCAAAAGCGACTTCAAATGTCAGAGCGGCGTTTTAGGGTGTTCGTCGTGACAACAGATCTGTTTCTCCAGATTGTGCTCCTGGAGGGCGCCGACGCCGAAGTCTGGTACGAGCGGACTGGGGAAACCGGCACTACGTGATCGCGGCGAGCACCCGTGCGGTTCTGGAGGACCACGCCTGCGCCGCGTGCGAAGGCCCGCTGAGCCCACGCCCAACGCGCCTGCAACAATGCCAGCTGGCCGATCAAAGCCGTTAAGCGAGCTTCCCAGCCTCGGGCTGACCGCCATGGCCACTGTCCTGTTCTACGGCGTCCTCGACCAGTCGCCCTTCGAGACCCCGCCGGATCCCGTCACCCTCCGACCCGGAGAGCGGCTCGATGCTCTGGACGACGCTCAGCCAGTCCAGCAGTAAACACCCATGCCGGTTTCGTCAACCGAGCGAGCCAGGTCCACAAGCCTCTGCAAAATATCCAGGGCAGCGGGGAGTTCGATCTCCACACCGTTGGCCGACTTCTCGCCAACCCACCAAAGGGCCAGTTCACGGATCTCAGAACTCGAAGACGAAATGAGCGAACTCAAGAGTTCATCGGAGAGTCGGAATACCATGGGACCATCATCAATTTCCGCAACCACCTCAGGGAGATCACTCTCCACCAGCGATTCAAATGGAACTCCAGTCAGACTGGACTCCCAATCCAAGAGCGCCTCCTCCGCATCGAAATTTCCGAACCCTGCGGCCCTGAGCGACGAACCCGGACCGTAGTTCAGGGCGCCAGTCGCCCCTTCTTCGCTTGCTACGAAAAACTTCACGATACTGCTCACCGGATCGCCCTTCTTTGCCATATGGAGGCTTGCATTCAAGGGAGACGGCTGGGCTGCCCCACTATTGAGGCGGCCCAGCCGGAGTGCCTTGTCGTTGCAGGACAGAGATCCGATAGGAATCTATCGGGCTACTGCCAGAGGATTCCGACTCCTGGACCATACTTGGGACCGTAGTCGAATACGTGCTGACCCCACATTCGCTGGGTAGTCAGATCGTACCAGCCGACACCCGGAACGCTTGACCCCGTGTTGACCCAGTCCGGGCCGGGCATTCCGCTCGGCGTCGAAAAGAGCTCACTCAGCGCTGAATCGTTTCCAGCAAGCTCTTTTACGCGCGCATCAAGAATGTTCCCCTTGATCGTATTGGCTCGACTCGGCCGACGGGCGATTCTCGTAAGATCCTTCGGGGAAAATCCAATAGTTCCCGAATTCCATTCAGAGAGTGCAGTATTCGCATGGTCAAGGAGTCGCGAGGCCAATTGATCTGGATTTGCTATTTCGCTGCCATGCATGTCGACGGCGCGGGCATTGTCGCCGGATTCGACCGCGTCCTCGCCGGCGTCCGACGCCCTGCCCGCGTCCTTCTCCGCCGACTTCGCCGCCGACTTCTCCGTCGCCTTGGCGGCCGTCTTCTTCTCGACCGCCTTGGCCGCCTTCTCCCCGGCCGTCTTGACGACCTTCTTCTCCACAACCTTGGTCGTGGCCTTGACGGTCGTCTCCTTGGCGGTATTCACGGCCGCCTGTTCCGTGCTCTTGAACAACAGACTTCTGCCCAAGGCCAGCTCGGCCCTGGTCGCTATCAGGTACGGCTCTCCCTGGCCGCGGGTGACGACCAGCATGGCGACCGTGGCCGAGGTCATCAGGCAGGCGCTCAGGGTGGGGTTGGTGTAGCAGGTCACCGCGTCCGCGGCGCCGGAGTACTCGTAGACGGCGTTCGGGACGGCCTTCGTCGCCTGCCAGGCCTTGTGCCTGATCTGGGACCAGCTCCAGAACTCGCCGTTCGGGTCCTCCTTGGTCACCGGGCTGTTGTCCGCGTACGCGTAACCGCCCAGCTGCAGGAGGTCGGAGAGGTCCATCACCGGGTCGATGGTCGTGAAGCGGCCCGTCACCGGGTCGTAGTCCCGCGCGCCCAGGTGGATCAGGCCCGTGCTGGACTCGTCCGCGCCGCCGATGTACGTCCTCGAACCAGCCCAGGAAGCCGCGCCGGCCAGGTCACCGCGCAGGTTGCCCCACGCGTCGTAGGAACGGGACGCGACCGCCATCCCTGACGCCAGCTTGATCTGGACCGTGCCCGTGCCCTGGGTGTTGCTGATCTGCGCGGCCAGGGTCGGGGCCGAGGTGGCACTGGAGGTGTAGCGGACCACCGCGGGGGCGCCCGCCTGCGCGTAGGTGCGCACAGCCCTGGTGGAGGTGTTCGTCTGGGAGCCCCAGACCTCGGTCTCCCCCAGATACAGCGTGGTCCAGCCGCCGGTCGTCTTCGCGATCCGGTTGCCGCCCGCGTCGTACAGGTACGACGTGCTCGCGGAGAGAGCGAACTTCTGCGTCGACGCGCTCGCCGTGCACGCGGCCAGCGTCAGGTCTGTGCCCGCCGTGGTCGCCGGGGCGTTGAGGCAGAGCTTCGAGGCCGCGTTGTAGAACGTGCCGTCGGAGCGGAGCGCGAAGGACTGGGTCGTCGCGTCGGGCACGCAAGTCTTGAGCGTGATCGCCGAACCGGACGCCGTGCCCGCCGCCGTCACGCACTTGCCCAGCACGGTCAGCTTGCCGCCGTTCGCGCTGAACTTCTGCGCGGGGCTGCCGTTGCAGGTGTAGATCTGGATGACCGTGCCGTCAGCGGTCCCGGCACCGGCGTCGTCCAGGCACAGGCCGCCCGGTCCGGTGACCGCTCCCTTGCCCGCGCCGAAGCCGGACACCGAGGTCAGCAGACCCTCGCCGTCGTACACGAAGGACTGGGAGTCACCGTTCATCGTGCGCGTGGCGGTGCGGCCGGCGTCGTCGAAGGTGGCGGAGTTCGTCTCCGTGACCGTCTTGGTGCCGGAGTCGGCCGGGGTGACCGTCGTCCTGGTCCAGCCGGTCAGGGTGTTGGGCTGGCCCGTGTCGCCGTAGGCGTACGAAGTGCCGCCGTCCAGCGCCGTGTTGAGGGCTCCGGTCGAGGTGCGCTGGGTGCTGTGGTCGGTGACCGTGGTGCGGTTGCCGAGGTCGTCGTAGCGGTACGACTGCCAGTACGGGAGAGAGCCGTAGGCCGCCGTGCCCGTCGCGATCGTCGAGGCGGAAGGGGCTGTTCCCACTCCACCCGACGCGATCGCTTGCGCGTCGGACGCCTTCCAGGTGGCGCCCGCCGAGTCCGTGCAGCTCTTCGCCGTGGCGCCGGTCCAGGCCTCGACGAGCTGGCCCCGGGCGTCGTACGTGAAGCACTGGTTGTCCCAGGTGGTGGTCGCCCCGGACGTCGAACCCGTCGCCACCAGGCTGGTGTTGCCCGTCTGGTCGTAGGCGTAGGCGGTCTGGGAGACCAGTCCGTTCGCCGTCTGGGTGGCGGCGTAGGCGTGGACGAGCAGGCCGGTGGGCTCGTCGTAGAGGGCGCTGGTCCACACCCGGTAGGGGTTCTCACCGGTCGTGGTGCGGGTGATCTGGCCGTACGGGTTGTAGATCGCGCCCGTGGTGTACCAGTCCCAGCCGGAGGTGGAGACCGGCAGGTCCTGGGCGTTGTAGCGGGTGATGATCTTCTCGGCCGTGGCCATGCCGCCGGGGGTGGCGGGGAGGGTGGCCGACTGCTGCTTGCCGGTGCGGGTGTAGGTGTACGCCCAGTGGTACGAGCCGGAGAGGTTGTTCGTGGTACCGGTGATCGCCGGGATCGTGACGTTCTTGCCGGTGAGCTGGCCCTTCGGGGTGTAGCCCGTCGCCTCGGTGATGATGTCGCCGCTCGCGGTGCCGGGTGTGGTGTGGCGGACCGAGGTCGCCGGGCGGCCGATGCCGTTGGTCGCCGTGTCGTACGTCCACTCCGCCGCCGGCAGCGTCGCGGAGCCCACCGTGAGCGAGGTCTGGCGGCCCAGGGGGTCGTAGCCGTAGTGCAGGATCTTGCCGGTGGCGTCCTTGGTCTGGGTGACGCGGTCCTGGTCGTCGTACCAGGTCCGGCCCGTGCCCGAGTCGGGGTCGGTGTTGGTCAGGACACGGTGGCGGGAGTCGTAGGTCCAGGACCAGATGTGACCGGCCTTGTCCTTGACCTGGGTGCGGTTGCCCAGGGTGTCGTAGGTGGTGTCGGTGTAGGTGTTCGCGCTGCGGTCGGCGTTGGTGTACGTGATCTGCTTGACCCCGCGGCCGAGGGCGTCGCCGATGGTCTTGGTGGCGGTCGCGCCGGTGGGCGGGACGACCAGGACCGAGGCGTCGGTGTCGCTGTAGGTGGCCGTCGTGGTCGCGAACTCCGCGTTGTGGTGCAGGGTGACCGACTTGACCGGACGGCCCAGACCGTCGTACGTCGTCTTCGTCGAGTTGGGGATCGGCTGCTGGCTGGTCGGCAGGTGCCAGCTCTTCGCAGGCAGGCCCGTCGTGTAGTAGCCGTTGTCGGTGCGGGCCGCGTTGCCGTGGTCGTCGTAGCGGACCGAGGCGACGATGCGGCCGAGGCCGGTGGCGTCCGGGGACTGGGTCTGGACGGTGCGCATCAGACCGTCGTAGAAGGTGACCGAGTCGCTGTACGTGCCGTTGTCGCGCAGGCTGCTGGTGATGACGCGGGTCGGTGTACGGGATCCGAGCCCGTACGTGATCCTCGTGGTCGGGAGAGCGTCGTCGTCGCCGGGGAGCCAGCCGGTGGTGAGGCGACCGAGCAGGTCGTAGGCGTAGCGGGTGACGCTGCCGTTGGGGTCCTTGGTGGTCAGGGACAGGCCGCGGGCGGGGTCGATCGAGGTGACCGTCGCCTGCTGCTTGGCGTTGGTGAGGGTGGTGCCGGTGACGACGTAGACACTGCTGCCCGGGGTGTAGGCGGTCCCGGTCACCTGGCCGCCCTGGGTGACCTTGGTGGGCCTGCCGTAGTCGTCGTAGGCGGTGGTGGAGCTGGTGACGCTCGCGGTGCCGTCGCCGTTGAGGGCCTTCTCGCTGGTGGCGTCACCGAGCGCGTTGTAGCCGGTGCTGGTGTCGGAGACGACCTTGGCGGTGGCCGCGGTCGTGACGTCGTCGCAGTCGGTGGCCGTGGTCAGGATCCGCCCAGGCAGGCCGTAGAGGTTCAGCGACGCCTTGTTGTCGTACGTCGTGAGGGTGCAGGTGGTGTCGCCGGTGACCGGGGCCGTGTCAGCGGGAGACGCCAGAGTGACTGTCGAGGCCTCGCTGAGCCTGGGCAGACCGTCGCCGTCCACGGCGGTGGTGGTACGGGTGCCGCGCCACTTGCCGTTGTAGGCGGTGAGGTCGTCGACGCGCTTCATGTAGGTGCTGCGGGCGACCAGGTCGCTGTCGCCGGTGCGGGCCCGCCGGGCCGTCTCGGTGCTCGGGCCGGGCAGGGTGATCACGCGGCTGTGGGCGGCCGCCGCGCTCTCCGCGGAGAGGTAGGTGACGGTCTCGGCGGCCTGGCCGGCGTATTCGTCGGCGTCGTCGGAGCTGAGCGTGGCGCCGGTGTCGTCCTTGAGGGCCTTTCCGGAGCCGCGCAGGTAGTACGTCGTGTTCTTCGAGCGGGTGGCGGCGGCGCCGTCGGGGTCACCGACCTGTGTCGTGACGTAGGCGTATCCGCGCCAGTCGCTGTGGGTGCGCTGCGAGGGCTTGGTGAACTCGGCGTCGCTCTTGCCCCAGTTGCCGCCGCCCCCGTAGGTGTAGGTCGTGACCAGGTCGGGTGAGGCGAGCGCGGTCTGGGTGACCACCGTGTCCTGCTCGGCGACACGGGCGACGGTGAACTTGTTGAACCAGGACAGCGGCGGGTCCTCGACGCTCTCGTCGGGCGACCAGTGCACCGGGTAGCAGGCGGCCGTGTTGTCGGCGATGTCGGTCGTGGCGGGGGCATAGGCGCAGCCCTTGTTGTACTCGACGACCGTCTTCTTGCCGTTCTCGTCCGTGATCCCGGTGATGCGCGGGTGAATGTACGTCAGTTCGATGTCGCCGCTGTTGTCGCGCACCCGGTTGGGCAGTGCGGTGCCGTCGAAGGCGACCACGGGCAGGACCTGGCCGGGGGCGTCGTCCGGGTCGGTGGTGTCGGTGTCGTAGGCGCCTTGCTGGATCCCGGACAGCCACAGGCCCGGAGAGGTCTGGTACCACTCGCCCTTGAATGCCTGGCTGAGCGTCCACTCGTCGATCGGGTGGAGGGTGCTGGTGCCGTCGCGGTGGGCCCAGGTGACCACCTTCGCCAGTCGCTTGCGGGTCCAGAAGGACGGGAAAGCGGGGCACTGCTTGGAGGTGGCCGTCTTGCAGAGCAGCGTGCGGGGGGTGTCGTACCAGACGCGGGACTTCTCCGGGTCGTCGGAGGTGAAGTCGTCCGCGTCGCACTTGCCGTTGTTCGCGTTGAGGCAGCGCTCGTCGGTCCGGAACTCGACCTTGGCCGCGGGGACCGCGTCGAGGTCGTCCTTGTTCAGGCCGTACTCGATGCTGAGCGGGTAGGAGGCGCGGGCGTACTTGACGGCCGTCTTGGTCGCCTTGTTCTTGGCGTAGTAGTTGTATTCCTGCCGGTGGTTGACGACCATCGCGTTGCCGTGCAGGTCGACGACCTCGTCGAGCTGCCAGGCCCAGGCCTGGTCGCAGGAGGAGTCCTTGAAGGCGTCCGCGTGGCAGGGTTCGTTCGGGTCGTTTCCGAAGACGGGGACGGTGGAGACCGAGTCGGTGTCGGCGTGCCCGCCGCCGACCTTGTCCAGGCCGAAGTAGTACTTGGTGCCGTCGCGGGTGGTGGCGATCCAGTACTCGCCCTTGTCAGCGGCGTCGCCTCCGTCGCCGTTGTCGGCACCGGTCTTCCGCTCCACCTTGGTGCCGTCGTCGGAGCGCGGGTGCCACTCTCCGGTCGTGTCGTCGCGGACCAGTTCGACGGTGGTGCCGCCGAGGCTCATCACCGCGTTCCAGGAGGCCCAGCACAGGTCGCCGGTCTTCTTGGCCTTGCCCTTGTTGTTGGCGTTGGCGCCGTCCTGGTCCTGGCCGCAGCCGCGGTACGACCGCTCGATGTGCCCGGTCTCGTACGACCAGCCCTCACCGATCCAGGAGGTCTGCGGGTTGGCGGAGGCCGTCTTGCCGTCCACCGCCTGGGAGTTGTACGAGAAGGCGATGGTCGGCGTCGGGCCGGCGGAGACGGGCGGGGTGTCGAGGGCGTAGGTGTAGGAGAAGCCGCCGGACGACGAACCGGCCGCCCAGGTGCCCGCCGAGGACAGCGGGGTGGCCCGGAAGGAACCGCCGCCTCCGTTGCCGGAGTCGCCCACGCCCAGGATCCCGCCGGACCCGGCGGAGGCGGCGGCGCTGACGGCCTTCGCGGAAGTGCCGTGCCAGACGGCCGACTGGACACTGCCCTTGGTGAGAGCCGCCGCCGCGTCGGACGTGGTGGTGCCGGTCGCGGTGTCGGCGGCCATCGGGGTGGACAGGTCGAGGGTGGCCTCGACCTTGCTGGCGCCCAGGTCGGTGGCCTCGTTGCCGTCCGCGTCCGTGGTCGTGGCGTCGGGCCGCTGGTCGGCCGAGTCCTCCAGGGGCTCAGGGGTGGCGCAGGCCTCGTTGTCCGGCTGGGTGAGGAAGCACTCGGGGTAGCGGACCAGCTGGAGACGGTCGGACCACTGGGCGCCGAAGTAGTTCTTGAAGTCGGTGGCGTCGATCTGGACCTTGGCGGGCGCCGGGGTGGTGTCACTGGTGGTGATCTGCATCAGCAGGCCGTTCACGCCGGCCGCGGCGGTGTCGGCCTGGCTGAGCACGTTCACCGACCAGGTGCCTGTGGGCTGCTGAGCCGTGTCGGCGGAGGCGGCACCGATCTTCACCGGGACCCCGCCGTCGACCTGGACAAGCCCGTCGGAGGCGGCGGCCAGCTTCTCCGGGGTGACGTCGGCGGTGCCGTCGGGACCGGCGGCCGGGATGGTGGTGCTGCCGTCCGGCGGGTCGGTGTCGTCCTGGGCCTGGTCGATCCCGTACTGGCGGGCATAGCCGTCCAGGGACTGGTCGGCGCCGTCCACGGGGTCGGTCGCCGGTACGTCCACCACGGCAGCGACATCGTCGTCCGGGGGCGGCTCGGCGACCGCCCTGCCGTCCAGCACCCCGACGGACAGGGCGAGCGACAGCAGCAGGACACCGCCGGGGGCCATCACACGGCGGATGCCTCTGTGCCAGCGCGGACGTGATCGACCGAACACGAAAGGAACCCCCCGGTGGGCGCGGCCGGGAAGTCACCCCGGTCGGCGGTGCGGACGAAGCCGTAAGGAAAATGTGAGGAAACCAAGAAGATGATCAGCCGGGATTATTGGCCACCTGTGCACTTACGCGCCAGAGTGTTCGACCTTGTGTGGCATTGATCACTGACGGAAACATGACAAGAAGGCCCAACTCCGGCCAGATTGCAGGCAATTAAAGCTGGAATAAGGCACTCCCGCGCCCTTGTGCGGCAACAGCCGCCTCGAAGCTCTTGTCCAGCCCCCCTCATCCCTTCATGATCTCCACACGTCCTCCCCGTGTCCCGGCAGAGACCACCGGATCGCCCGAGCGGGAGGGCCGTTCGCATGTCGCCACCGTCAGAGGGGAAACGGTCCGGTGTCCTCCGCTTCTTGGCCGGGCAGGCTGAGTCAACGTCATCTACGCCTGCTCGCGGCCCTGTTGGCTCTACTCCTGGCCGCCGCGACCGCCTGGGCGCTGTTCCCGGCCCACGACCCGGACGGCAGCGGGACGGCGAAGAACCCCGTCACGCCCCACCCCCGCACGGAGCCCGAGGCCCGCGCCCTGGCCAAGCACAGCGGCCGGCCGGTCGAGGTGGTAGCCGCCCGCACCGCGAAGACCACCACCTGGGCCAACCCGGACCGCACCCTGACCTCCCGGATCCACGTCATGCCGGTACGCGCCAAGGTCGACGGCCAGTGGCGGGCCATCGACCCGACGCTGCGCCGCAGGTCCGACGGGAACTGGGCGACGACGGCCACGACGACACCGGTGGTGCTCTCGGGCGGGACCAGGAAGAAGGCCACGTCTTCCGGTGTCAACCGGGCCTCCTATATCCGCCACGCAGCGGACACCGAGGACGTCACGAGCACCCTCGCCACCCTCACCACAGCCGACCACACCATCCACCTCACCTGGCCGGGCCCGCTCCCCGCACCCGAGGTCGAGAGCAACGAGGCTCTCTACCGCGAGGTCCTGCCGGGCGTGGACCTGGTGCTGGCCGCCAACGACGGCGGCTTCTCCGAGGTTCTCGTCGTCAAGTCCGCCGAGGCCGCCGCCAATCCCGCGCTGAAGACCATCTCCTACGGCCTGAGCTCGCCGGACCTGACGCTGAAGCTCGACTCACGCAGCGGATCCATCCACGCCTACGACGCCGAGGGCAACGACGTCGCGGCCACCCCGACCATGCTGATGTGGGACTCGGCGGGCAAGGACGCCACCAGCGACAACCTGACGCACGGCGACGGCGGCCCCGACGACCCGGATCCGACGCCGAGACCCACAGCAGATCAGAGTGGACCGGCCGGCCCGAGCACAGAACCCGAGGACGACGCCGACGCCGCCGCCCGGCGCCGGGCGGCCGAGGACGAACGCGCCGACACCGACTTCGACGACGCCTCCCCCGAGCCCACCGCGACCACGGAGACCGACGGTGACGCCACGGCGTCCGCCTCCGCCCCCGCCTCCGAGCCCGATCCGGCGGTCACCCAGCCCGCAGGCGACGAGGACGCTGTCGTGGTCCCCACCACCACCGCGATCGACCGGGAGATCCCGGGCCTGGCCGGCCCCCAGCCCGGCACCCACACCTCCCGCCTCGACCCCTCGCTCGCCGCCGACGGCACCATCACCCTCACCCCGGACCAGGAACTGCTGACCGGGGCGAAGACGACGTACCCCGTCTTCATCGACCCCAGCACCAACACCGACGCGGGCAACTGGACCACCGCCTACAAACGGGGCTCCTGGGCCACCGCCACCTTCTTCAACGGCCGCGGCTTCAACAAGGGCACCAACGAGGCGCGCGCCGGTTACGAGTCCGACACCTTCGGCAGCAGCCGTTCCTTCTTCACGATGGAGTGGCCGGAGAAGGTGCGTACGACCTCCATCAAGGAGGCCACGCTCAACATGAAGGAGACGTACGCCTGGTCGTGTTCCAAGCGGGACATCGAGGTGTGGCGCACCGGTGACATCGACAAGAAGACCAGCTGGTCCAATCAGCCCGGCTGGAGCGACCACCTGGACACCAAGTCGTACGCCAAGGGCTACAAGAAGAGCTGCGCGGCCGGGAACACCGTCTTCGACGTCAGGAGCGCCGCCCAGTACGCCGCCGACCAGAGCCTGACCCACTGGACGCTGGGTCTGCAGGCGGGCGACGAGGACGACCAGTTCGCATGGAAGAAGTTCCAGGCGACGAACGACAACGCGGGTCCGAGCATCGACGTCACCTTCAACACCAAGCCCAACAAGCCGAGCAAGCTCAAGATGAGTCCGGGCAAGTGCACCACCACCCCGCCCTACGTCACCATCGGCGACAACGACCAGATCACCTTCTCCGCCGCTGTCTCGGACCCCGACGGCAAGGACGACCTGGACGTCATCCACCTCACGCTGAAGAACACGACCACCGGCACGGTGTACAACCGGGAGGAGACCGCCTCGGGCAAGAGCACGGCGAGCGTGGTGTTCGACAACACCGACTCCAGCGGCAAAAGCGTCCTCAAGGACGGCACTTACTCCTGGAACGTGTACGTCAAGGACGATTTCAGACCGACAGCGGCCCAGTCCTCCACCAGCTACACCTGCTACTTCAAACTCGACACCGTGGCCCCGAAGACGCCGAAGGTGACTTCCACCGACTTCGACGAGGCGGACGGCGACAACGACAGCGGCGAGGACCAGTGGTCGAAGGCCACGTTCGGTCAGTCCGGCTGCATGACGTTCACCAACTGGATCACGGACAAGGTCAGCCAGTACGCCTACAGCTGGAACAGCGAGTCGTACGACAAGACCACCAAGATCGCCGACTACAACAGCTGCACCACCAAGGCGGGCGAGGTGATCACCGGCAACACCATCACGTCGGTCGTCTCCGTCACCCCACCGCTGGCCGGCCCCGCCATCCTCTACGTCAAGGCCCTCGACGCGGCCGGCAACGAGTCGGTGACCCCGAACGCGTACAAGATCTTCGTGAGCCCGAAGGACCATGACGAGGCCGCCGGCGACATCACCGGTGACGACAAGCCGGACCTGCTGACCATCACCGAGAGCACGGACGAGGACGGCGTCGTCCACGACGACCTGCGCGCCTATCCGTCCGGCACCAAGGGCGACCTGTTCATCGGCATGTCCCCCTCCTACGGCACGACCACCAAGAACACCGCCTACGCCGACGGCTGCACCCAGACCATCAGCTGGAAGGGCGCCCTGATCACCCACCTCGGCGACTACTACCCGGGCGACGGCCTCCAGGACCTGGTCGCACGTATGGGCGACGGCACCCTGTACCTCTACCCCGGCGACGGCTACGGCGGCTTCAACACCTGCGCCCGTCTGCCGCTCCTGCTGCCCGCCAAGGGCACCGACAGCGGCGGCGCGAGCGTCGACGTCCCCGCCCCGTCCGCCTTCGACCAGATCCTCTCGGCCGGTGACGTCACAGGCGACGACCGCCCCGACCTGTTCGTCACCGCGGGCACCCAGTTCTGGGTCTTCACGGGCTACACCGGCGCTTCCTTCTCCGGCGCCCGGCTGCTCAACGACGGCACCTCCTGGCCCAGCCGGGACCTGGTCACCGTCTCCGACATCACCGGCGACGGCATCGCCGACCTGCTCTACCGTTCCACCAGCGGCCGCGCCCTGCTGCGCCAGGGCAAAGCCGATTCGGCGGGCAAGGGCCTCGACGTCCTCTCCCTCGCCACCGCTGCCGCCTCGTCGACCGGCATCGACAGCGAGTACGCCGCGAGCGGCTGGTCCCCGACCGACATGCCCCGTCTGCTCGGCGTTCCCGACGTCACGGGCGACGGCATCCCCGACGTCTGGGCCCACATGGCCGACGGCAGCGTACGGCTGTACTCGGGCGGCAAGTCGGTGGTCGGCGGCTACACGGCGGTGATCGGCAACTGGACGGGGAAGCTGGCGTTCGGCTGAGACGCCGGGGGCGACAGCGAGCCCGTCGCCCCCGGCCCCTGCTCAGCGCACGTCCACGTGATCCCCGCCGCTCGTCGCGGAGCCCGTCGTGTCGTTGCCGCCGTACGACCGAGGCCACGTGCCGTCCTTCGACGCGGTGACCGTGGTCTTCAGAGCGCCGGCGCTGCTCGACGTGACCTTCTTGACCGTGGCGAATCGCGGAACTGGAGGCCGACCGAACGGCCGCCGTAGGCGCCGTACTTCTTGGTCCGCCAGTTCGCGCGGGTGAGCTTGCCGGTGACGGTACCGCCCGGGCGTTCAGGAGGCTGAGGGCCAGGGCCCCCACGAGCGCGACTCCGGTGGCCGTACGTCTGCCAGTGGTCACCTGATCCTGACTGTCGCTCGGCCTACGGCCAGTCCACCAGCGCCGCGAACACCCCGTAGACGCATGGCACCATCGCCGGCGCGGCGAGCGCGAGCCCCACCCGGCGGGCCGCGTTGCGGCGCTCCCACGGCAGGGCCCAGCCGGCCGCCAGCAGGAACAGGGCGATACCCAGGCCACCGAGCAGTACCGGGAAGGCGAGCCCGAAGCTGGACTCGAAACGGTCCGCCTCCGGACCCGCGCAGGAGTCGCACGCCATCACGGAGAGCCCGCCGAAGACATAGGCGGCCAGACACGCGGGCAGGGTGAGGAGCGTCGAGAGCAGCGGGGCGACCCAGGCACCGGTCGCGCGGTCGTCGTCGAGCGTGAGGTCCGGCATGGGTCCATCACATCGCCCGGCGCACCCCGTCGCATGAGCGTTCGTACTCAGGTTCCCCGAGCTGTCGTACGGGTGGTTCAGACCCCGGCGTTCCGCAGCCGCGCGAACGACGTGTCCAGCCCCCGCTTCAGCAGCCGTGCCGCCGGACGCTCCACGAACCGTTGCACCAGCCAGCTCAGCACCATGAACCCGGCGATGACGCACACGATCAGCAGCCGGGCGTCCATCGTGTCGCGCAGGCGGTTGATGATCGCCGTACCGGCCGCGTAGTGCATCAGGTACAGCGGATAGGTGAGCGCGCCCGCCGTCACCAGCCACTTCCAGCGGATGCGGTCCGTGGCGCCGAGGGCGATGGCGACCATGGCGAGCAGGAAGACCGTGAAGATCAGAACGCTCCCCCGCCATCCCGATACATGCTCGACCTCGTCGATCCGGATGCCCAGTTCCCGCTGGCCCATCAGCCAGGCCATCGCGAGGATGCCCCACAGCAGCAGGTCCTGGCCGAAGCGGTGCATCAGGTAGAGGGACAGGCCCGCGATGAAGTACCAGGCGCCCTCGGGGTTCGCGACCAGCTCCAGCAGGGGCAGCTCGGAGATCGGGGCGAGCATGGCCGCGGCGCCCCAGACACAGCAGAAGACGACGACCTTGCGGTAGGTCAGGCCGGTCCACACGACGACCAGGAAGAGGAGGTAGAAGCGCAGTTCGGACCAGAGGGTCCAGTAGACGCCGTCGACGTTCATGACGCCCGAACCGGACTGGAGCATCGTGATGTTGAGGAGTACGTCCCGCATGCGCAGGCGGTCCCAGACGCCGGGCAGCAGCGTCAGGACGGCGGTCGTGAAGGCGATGGCGAACCAGTAGGCCGGGTACAGCCGGATCACCC
This sequence comes from Streptomyces sp. NPDC005374, assembly GCF_042872225.1. NCBI lineage: Bacteria > Bacillati > Actinomycetota > Actinomycetes > Kitasatosporales > Streptomycetaceae > Streptomyces > Streptomyces sp. NPDC005374. Next base: position 877,924 of record NZ_JBIAKA010000001.1, read on the forward strand.
GTGACGTGAAGAACTGCCTCGGGGTACGGCCCCAGCAGGACATGCAGATCACGAAGCCGCTGATCACGAAGAAGATCTCGACGCCGATCCAGCCGTAGGAGGAAAACCGGAAGACCGTCGGCATGATGTCGGACACCGGCCGGTCCCAGATGCGGTTGCCGGGCTGGTCGACGCGGTGGGTGCCGGCGTAGTGGTGCATGGCGACCATGAGGGCGGCGAGGAGCCGGATGCCGTCGATGGCGTAGAGCCGGCGTCCGGCACGGTCGCGTACGGCGGTGCGGCGTGCGGCGCGAGTGGGCTGCTCCGGCGGGCCGGGCACGGTGAGGGGCGGAAGCGGGCTGCCGCCGACGACCCGTCGCGGTATCGACGTCCTGCTCTCCGCGTCCTGTATCGACACCTGCGTGTCCGTCCGTCCTCGCGAGGGAATCCCGGGCCGGGAGTGGCCACCGGACGCCTCAGGCTACGACCCTCACAACCACCCCACAGCGACCAGACACGAACATTCCTCCCAGGGGCAGCGGGGAGTTGCCGCAACCCTCGCCGAGCCGTCCCCGGGAGTTCTCCGAGACTTCACCCGCCGGCGGGGCAACCCGAAGGGGCCCGTACGACCGAAGTCGTACGGGCCCCTCAGAGACCTGCAGATCTACAGACCTACCGGGTCAAGATCAGGCGTTGATCTTGGTGACCTGGCCGGCGCCCACCGTGCGACCACCCTCACGGATGGCGAACTTCAGGCCCTCTTCCATGGCGATGGGCTGAATGAGCTCAACCTTCATCTCCGTGTTGTCGCCGGGCATGACCATCTCGGTGCCCTCGGGGAGGGTCACGACGCCGGTCACGTCCGTCGTACGGAAGTAGAACTGGGGACGGTAGTTGTTGAAGAACGGCGTGTGACGGCCGCCCTCGTCCTTGGACAGGATGTACGCCTGCGCCTCGAACTCGGTGTGCGGGGTGACCGAACCCGGCTTGATGATGACCTGGCCGCGCTCGACGTCCTCGCGCTTGATGCCACGGAGGAGCAGACCGACGTTCTCACCGGCCTGGCCCTCGTCGAGCAGCTTGCGGAACATCTCGATACCGGTGACCGTGGTGGTGGTCTTCTCGGTCTTGATGCCGATGATGTCGACGGTCTCGTTGACCTTCAGGACACCACGCTCGATACGGCCGGTGACGACCGTACCGCGACCGGTGATCGTGAAGACGTCCTCGATCGGCATCAGGAACGGCTTGTCGACGTCACGCTCGGGCTGCGGGATCGCCTCGTCGACGGCGGCCATCAGGTCCAGGACCGTCTGGCCCCACTCCTTGTCGCCCTCGAGCGCCTTCAGCGCCGAGACCTTGACGACCGGCAGGTCGTCGCCCGGGAACTCGTACTCGGAGAGGAGCTCACGAACCTCGAGCTCGACGAGCTCCAGGATCTCCTCGTCGTCCACCATGTCGGCCTTGTTCAGGGCGACGACGATGTAGGGAACACCGACCTGGCGGGCCAGGAGCACGTGCTCCTTGGTCTGCGGCATCGGGCCGTCGGTGGCGGCGACCACGAGGATGGCGCCGTCCATCTGCGCCGCACCCGTGATCATGTTCTTGATGTAGTCCGCGTGACCGGGGCAGTCGACGTGGGCGTAGTGACGCGTCTCCGTCTGGTACTCGACGTGCGCGATGGAGATCGTGATACCGCGCTGGCGCTCCTCGGGAGCCTTGTCGATCTGGTCGAACGCCGAGGCCTCGTTCAGGTCGGGGTACGCGTCGTGCAGCACCTTGGTAATGGCGGCCGTGAGGGTCGTCTTACCGTGGTCGATGTGACCGATGGTGCCGATGTTGACGTGGGGCTTAGTCCGCTCGAACTTCGCCTTCGCCACGGGGTCCTCCTGTGGAGTGGTTCTGAACGCCTTGCTTCATCGGCGCCAGGTGATCTTTGCTGGAAAGCCTCGGCCCGGGGGCATTCCCCCACGAACGGGGGTGAATGCCCCTCCGGGCTCCGGAGTCAAGCCTAAAGCGTGCGAACGCGGTGCGTTACTCGCCCTTGGCCTTCGCGATGATCTCCTCGGCGACGTTCCGCGGAACCTCGGCGTAGGAGTCGAACTGCATCGAGTAGCTTGCGCGACCCGAGGTCTTGCTGCGGAGGTCTCCGACGTAGCCGAACATCTCCGAGAGGGGCACGAGGCCCTTCACGACGCGGGCACCGGCCCGCTCCTCCATGGCCTGGATCTGGCCACGGCGGGAGTTGATGTCGCCGATGACCTCACCCATGTAGTCCTCGGGCGTGGTGACCTCGACGGCCATCATCGGCTCGAGCAGCACAGGGCTGGCCTTGCGCGCGGCCTCCTTGAAGGCCTGCGAACCGGCGATCTTGAAGGCCAGTTCGGAGGAGTCGACCTCGTGGTAGCCACCGTCGATCAGCGTCACGCGGACGCCGGTCATCTCGTAGCCCGCGAGGATGCCGAACTGCATGGCCTCCTGCGCACCGGCGTCCACCGACGGGATGTACTCCCGCGGGATACGGCCACCGGTCACCTTGTTCACGAACTCGTACGCCGGGCCGTCGGCCTCGGTGATGGGCTCGATCGCGATCTGCACCTTGGCGAACTGACCGGTACCACCGGTCTGCTTCTTGTGGGTGTAGTCCACCCGCTCGACGGCCTTACGGATCGTCTCACGGTACGCGACCTGCGGCTTGCCGACGTTGGCCTCGACGCGGAACTCGCGCTTCATACGGTCGACCAGCACCTCGAGGTGCAGCTCGCCCATACCGCCGAGGATGGTCTGGCCCGTCTCCTCGTCCGAGTGGACGTGGAAGGAGGGGTCCTCCTCCGCGAGACGCTGGATGGCGACACCCAGCTTCTCCTGGTCACCCTTGGACTTGGGCTCGATCGCGACCTGGATGACCGGCGCCGGGAAGTCCATGGACTCCAGGATCACCGGCTGCTTGTCGTCGCACAGCGTCTCACCGGTGGTGGTCTGCTTCAGGCCCATCACGGCGACGATGTCGCCGGCGCCCACCGCCTCGATCTCCTCACGCTTGTTCGCGTGCATGCGGTAGATCTTGCCGATGCGCTCCTTCTTGCCCTTGACGGAGTTCAGCACCGCGGTGCCAGTCTCCAGGCGGCCCGAGTAGACCCGGACGAAGGTGAGCTTGCCCAGGTGCGGGTCGCTCATGATCTTGAAGGCGAGCGCAGACAGCGGCTCGTCGACGGACGGCTTGCGCTTGACGACGACCTCGGGGTCCTTGACGTCGTGGCCTTCGATGGCCTCCACGTCGAGGGGGGTCGGCAGGTAGCGCACGACCGCGTCGAGCAGGGGCTGGACGCCCTTGTTCTTGAACGCGGTGCCACAGAACACCGGGGTGACCGTGACGCCGTTGGACTTGCCGGACGCGATGGTGACGCGACGGATCGCGGCGTACAGCTGCTCCTCGGTGGGCTCCTGGCCCTCCAGGAACAGCTCCATGATCTCGTCGTCGTTCTCCGCGACGGCCTCGACCAGCTTGCCGCGGTACTCCTCGGCGGCCTCGGCGTGCGTGGCCGGGATGTCGACGACGTCGTACATCTCGCCCTTGGCGGCCTCGGCGGACCACACGAGCGCCTTCATGCGGACCAGGTCCACAACGCCCTTGAAGTCCATCTCGGCACCGATCGGAAGCTGCATGATCAGCGGTACCGCACCGAGGCGGTCCTTGATCATGTCGACGCAGCGGTGGAACTCCGCGCCGGTCCGGTCGAGCTTGTTGACGAAGCAGATGCGCGGCACGCCGTAACGGTCGGCCTGACGCCACACCGTCTCGGACTGCGGCTCGACACCGGCGACACCGTCGAACACCGTGACGGCACCGTCGAGCACGCGGAGCGAACGCTCCACCTCGACCGTGAAGTCGACGTGACCCGGGGTGTCGATGATGTTGATCGTGTAGTCGTTGTCCTCGAGCGGCCAGTGACAGGTGGTGGCAGCAGAGGTGATCGTGATGCCACGCTCCTGCTCCTGCTCCATCCAGTCCATGGTGGCAGCGCCGTCGTGGACCTCACCGATCTTGTAGCTGACGCCGGTGTAGAAGAGGATCCGCTCGGTGGTGGTCGTCTTGCCCGCGTCGATGTGGGCCATGATCCCGATGTTGCGGACCCTGGCCAGGTCAAGTGAAGTGGTAGCCATAAGGCTTCGGTCTTCTCTCGGTCTCGATGGGGGTAGCGACTACCAGCGGTAGTGCGCGAAGGCCTTGTTGGACTCGGCCATCTTGTGGGTGTCCTCGCGCTTCTTCACAGCGGCACCGAGGCCGTTGGAGGCGTCGAGAAGCTCGTTGAGCAGACGCTCGGTCATGGTCTTCTCGCGACGGGCGCGGGAGTAACCGACCAGCCAGCGCAGGGCGAGCGTGTTCGCACGGCCCGGCTTGACCTCGATCGGGACCTGGTAGGTCGCGCCACCGACACGGCGGGACTTGACCTCGAGGGTCGGCTTGATGTTCTCCAGCGCGCGCTTCAGCGTGATGACCGGGTCGTTGCTGGTCTTCTCGCGCAGGCCCTCCATGGCGCCGTACACGATGCGCTCGGCGGTGGAACGCTTGCCGTTCAGCAGCACCTTGTTGATCAGGGAGGTGACAAGAGGAGAACCGTAGACCGGGTCGATGATGACCGGGCGCTTCGGGGCGGGGCCCTTACGAGGCATTTTCTACTTCTCCTTCTTGGCGCCGTAGCGGCTGCGGGCCTGCTTGCGGTTCTTGACACCCTGGGTGTCAAGCGAACCGCGGATGATCTTGTAGCGAACACCGGGCAGGTCCTTCACACGACCGCCACGCACGAGCACGATGGAGTGCTCCTGCAGGTTGTGTCCCTCACCCGGAATGTAAGCAGTGACCTCGATCCCGCTGGTCAGACGCACACGCGCGACCTTACGCAGGGCCGAGTTCGGCTTCTTCGGGGTGGTCGTGAACACACGCGTGCAGACGCCACGACGCTGAGGGGAACCCTCGAGTGCGGGCGTCTTGTTCTTCTCGACCTTGTCCTGCCGGCCCTTCCGGACCAGCTGCTGGATCGTAGGCACTACTTCTCCGGTTTCTGTGTGCCGATGGTGAAGCTAACCTGGAACGTCGCCGACCCACGCGGTCGGGTGTGTCGAATCCGGCGAACTTCCGCCGCGAGGCGAAAGGGAGCGCAGATTACGGTGGCCGCTTACAGCTCGACATGCGGTTGAAGGCACGCACGAGAGCCAGGGCACACCCCAGGCACAAGGTCTGAGCGTACCTAGCTCATTCGCTGCGGTCAAAACAAATGGACGGCGACAACATCTCCGGGCCGACGGTGTCAAGCCCCTACGCCGTGGACGATCTTCGATTTCATCAACCGCACACACCGGAGCACGGCGGTCCGCCCGCTCACCCGGAGGCCAGACCCACCGCAAACAGCAAGGTCACCAGCACCGACCACGCGGCGATGGACAGCCAGCCGAACACCAGCCCGGTCAGCGCGAGGCCGTCGCCGCCCTCTCCCGTCCGGTCCATCTCCGCCCGCGCCGCATGCCCGAGGATGACCGCCGGAATGCCGGTGAACCCGAACGTCGGCACGCACAGCAGCCCGCACACGGCGGCTCCGACCGCCTTGCCGTTCGCCCGCGGCCGCGGGGCGGGCAGAAACGTCCGCGGTACGGCGGTGACGGGCGCCGGCTGCGGCACGGGCCCGAGCGGCAGATCGGAGACGAGCAGCGCCAGCTCCCCCACCGTACGGGCGCCGTAGGCCCGCTCCACCCGCTTGTCGAACTCCTCCTTCTCCATCCGCCCCTCCCCGTACCCGGCCCGCAGCACGTCGACGGCGCGCTCACGGTCGGCGTGGGAGGCGAGCATGGCGGAGGCGTAGGCGTCGGGCTGTGGGGCGGCGTACCCGGGCCAGGGCCGCGCGACAGGGGCGTCCGCACCGGACCAGGGGCGCATCGCGGAGGCGTCCCGGCCGGGCCCCGGCCACGGCGCACCTCTGCCCTGCCCGGCGCGCGGCACACCACTGCCCGACGACTCGCCCTCGCCTTCCCAGGGCCGCCACGACGAATGCGACACGGAGCACCTCCCGAACCCCCGAGATCCCTCCATGATGCGGCATTACGCGCCTTTGTCGACGGTACGTGCACCGGCCGCGGCGACCGGTTGACGCCCGCCCCGCCCCACCGCGGGTCCAAAGCGCCCGTCCACACCCGCTTTCCGGGCCGCCGGCTCCCGCCACGCCGAAGGGCGGCCACCCCGTACGAAACGGGGTGACCGCCCTTCAGTGGTTCAGCCTTCAGTGGTTCAGACGCAGGTCCTACTGGTTGTACGGACCGTAGTCGTAGTCCTCCAGCGGGACGGCCTGGCCGGAGCCCGTGCCGAAGGGCGAGTAGTCGATGTCGTCGTAGCCGACGGCCGAGTACATCGCGGCCTTGGCCTCCTCGGTCGGCTCCACCCGGATGTTGCGGTAACGGGACAGACCCGTACCGGCCGGGATGAGCTTACCGATGATGACGTTCTCCTTCAGGCCGATGAGGCTGTCGGACTTGGCGTTGATCGCCGCATCCGTCAGGACTCGGGTCGTCTCCTGGAAGGAAGCGGCCGACAGCCAGGATTCCGTCGCCAGCGAGGCCTTGGTGATACCCATCAGCTGCGGACGACCGGAGGCCGGGTGACCGCCCTCCTGGACCACACGACGGTTCTCGGTCTCGAACTTCGACCGCTCGACCAGCTCGCCGGGCAGCAGCTCGGCGTCGCCGGACTCGATGATCGTCACACGGCGCAGCATCTGCCGGATGATGATCTCGATGTGCTTGTCGTGGATCGACACACCCTGCGAGTTGTAGACCTTCTGGACCTCGCCGACCAGGTGGACCTGGACGGCACGCTGACCCAGGATGCGCAGCACGTCGTGCGGGTTGGTGGCACCCACGGTGAGCTTCTGGCCCACCGTGACGTGCTCGCCCTCGCTCACGAGGAGTCGGGCTCGCTTGGAGATCGGGAACGCCGTCTCCTCGCTGCCGTCGTCCGGCGTGATGACGAGCTTCTTGGTCTTCTCGGTCTCCTCGATGCGGACACGGCCGTCCGCCTCGGAGATCGGGGCGACACCCTTCGGGGTACGGGCCTCGAAGAGCTCGACGACACGCGGCAGACCCTGCGTGATGTCGTCACCGGCCACACCACCGGTGTGGAAGGTACGCATCGTCAGCTGGGTGCCGGGCTCACCGATCGACTGGGCGGCGATGATGCCGACCGCCTCACCGATGTCGACCAGCTTGCCGGTGGCCAGCGAGCGGCCGTAGCACATGGCGCAGGTGCCGACATGCGACTCGCAGGTCAGGATCGAGCGGGTCTTGACCTCCTCGATGCCGTGGTGCACCAGCTGGTCGATGAGCACGTCGCCCAGGTCCACGTTGGCCGGCGCGATCACCTTGCCGTCGATGACGACGTCCTCGGCGAGCATGCGGGCGTAGACGCTGGTCTCGACGTCGTCCGTCTTGCGCAGCACACCGTCGGCACCACGCGTGGCGATCTTCAGCTTCAGACCGCGCTCGGTGCCGCAGTCCTCCTCGCGGATGATGACGTCCTGCGAGACGTCCACCAGACGACGGGTCAGGTAACCCGAGTCGGCGGTACGCAGGGCGGTGTCCGCCAGACCCTTACGGGCACCGTGCGTGGAGATGAAGTACTCGAGGACGGACAGGCCCTCACGGAAGGACGCCTTGATGGGACGAGGAATCGTCTCGTTCTTGGCGTTCGACACCAGACCACGCATACCGGCGATCTGCCGCATCTGCATCATGTTTCCTCGGGCACCCGAGTCAACCATCATGAAGATGGGGTTCGTCTTGGGGAAGTTCGCGTTCATCGCCTCGGCGACCTCGTTGGTCGCCTTGGTCCAGATCGCGATGAGCTCCTGCGTGCGCTCTTCCTTGGTGATCAGACCGCGCTCGTACTGCTTCTGGACCTTCTCGTCCTGAGCCTCGTAGCCCTTGACGATCTCCACCTTCGCGTCGGGAACGACGATGTCGGAGATGGCCACGGTGACGCCGGAACGGGTCGCCCAGAAGAAGCCCGCCGCCTTCAGGTTGTCGAGCGTCGCCGCCACGATGACCTTGGGGTAGCGCTCGGCCAGGTCGTTGACGATCTCGGAGAGCTGCTTCTTGCCCACCGAGTAGTCGACGAACGGGTAGTCCTCGGGCAGCAGCTCGTTGAAGAGCGCGCGGCCCAGGGTCGTACGCAGCCGGAAGGTGTCACCCTGCTGCCACTCGGGGTCGCCCTCCTCCTGCGCCGGCGGCGTCCAGCCACGCGGCGGGATGGTGCCCACCGGGAAGCGGATGTCGACCTGCGACTGGAGCGCGAGCTCACCGGCGTCGAACGCCATGATCGCCTCGGCCGTGGAGCCGAAGGACCGGCCCTCGCCCTTGGTGTCACGCAGCTCACCGTCGGTGGTGAGGAAGAACAGACCAAGAACCATGTCCTGGGTCGGCATGGTGACGGGACGACCGTCAGCCGGCTTCAGGATGTTGTTCGAGGACAGCATCAGGATACGGGCCTCGGCCTGCGCCTCCGCGGAGAGCGGCAGGTGCACGGCCATCTGGTCACCGTCGAAGTCCGCGTTGAACGCGGTGCAGACGAGCGGGTGGATCTGGATGGCCTTGCCCTCGACCAGCTGCGGCTCGAAGGCCTGGATGCCGAGGCGGTGCAGGGTGGGCGCACGGTTCAGCAGCACCGGGTGCTCGGCGATGACCTCTTCGAGGACGTCGTACACGACGGTGCGGCCGCGCTCGACCATGCGCTTGGCGCTCTTGATGTTCTGCGCGTGGTTCAGGTCGACCAGGCGCTTCATCACGAACGGCTTGAAGAGCTCCAGCGCCATCGCCTTCGGCAGACCGCACTGGTGCAGCTTCAGCTGCGGACCGACGACGATCACGGAACGCGCGGAGTAGTCCACACGCTTGCCGAGCAGGTTCTGACGGAATCGACCCTGCTTGCCCTTGAGCATGTCGCTCAGGGACTTCAGCGGGCGGTTACCGGGACCGGTGACCGGACGGCCACGACGGCCGTTGTCGAACAGCGCGTCCACGGCCTCCTGGAGCATGCGCTTCTCGTTGTTCACGATGATCTCGGGCGCACCGAGGTCGAGAAGGCGCTTCAGGCGGTTGTTGCGGTTGATCACACGGCGGTACAGGTCGTTCAGGTCGGAGGTCGCGAAGCGGCCACCGTCCAGCTGCACCATCGGGCGAAGGTCCGGCGGGATGACCGGGACGCAGTCGAGGACCATGCCCTTGGGGCTGTTGGAGGTCTGCAGGAAGGCAGACACCACCTTCAGCCGCTTCAGCGCACGGGTCTTCTTCTGGCCCTTGCCGGTACGGATGATCTCGCGAAGCCGCTCGGCCTCTTCGTCGAGGTCGAAGGACTCCAGGCGCTTCTGCAGCGCCGCGGCACCCATCGAGCCGTCGAAGTACGTGCCGAAACGGTCACGCAGCTCGCGGTAGAGCAGCTCGTCACCTTCGAGGTCCTGGACCTTGAGGTTCTTGAAGCGGGTCCACACCTCGTCGAGACGGTCGATCTCGCGCTGCGCACGGTCACGCAGCTGCTTCATCTCGCGCTCGGCACCTTCGCGCACCTTGCGGCGCACGTCGGCCTTGGCGCCCTCGGCCTCCAGCTCGGCCAGGTCGGTCTCGAGCTTCTTGGCGCGGGCCTCCAGGTCGGAGTCGCGACGGTTCTCGACCTGCTGACGCTCCACGGAGACGTGCGCCTCCAGCGAGGGCAGGTCACGCGTGCGGCGCTCCTCGTCGACGTACGTGATCATGTACGCCGCGAAGTAGATGACCTTCTCGAGGTCCTTGGGGGCGAGGTCGAGCAGGTAGCCCAGCCGCGACGGAACGCCCTTGAAGTACCAGATGTGGGTGACGGGAGCGGCAAGCTCGATGTGGCCCATCCGCTCACGACGCACCTTGGCGCGAGTGACCTCGACGCCACAGCGCTCACAGATGATGCCCTTGAAGCGGACGCGCTTGTACTTGCCGCAGTAGCACTCCCAGTCCCGGGTCGGACCGAAGATCTTCTCGCAGAAGAGTCCGTCCTTCTCGGGCTTGAGGGTGCGGTAGTTGATGGTCTCGGGCTTCTTGACCTCGCCGTGGCTCCACTGACGGATGTCGTCAGCGGTGGCCAGACCGATCCGGAGCTCATCGAAGAAGTTGACGTCGAGCACTATGCGTCAATCCCTCTCAGGGTTGTAAGTCTTGGGGTCTGAAACGGGGGTCCAGGGGCCGGCCGGAGGTTCCTCACCAGGACCTCCGGCCGGACTCCCGTCAGACCTCTTCGACGCTGCTCGGCTCGCGCCGGGACAGGTCGATGCCGAGCTCTTCCGCCGCGCGGAAGACGTCCTCGTCGGTGTCGCGCATCTCGATGGACATGCCGTCCGAGGACAGCACCTCCACGTTGAGGCACAGGGACTGCATCTCCTTGATGAGCACCTTGAAGGACTCGGGGATGCCGGGCTCGGGGATGTTCTCGCCCTTGACGATGGCCTCGTAGACCTTCACGCGGCCGGTGACGTCGTCGGACTTGATGGTCAGCAGCTCCTGGAGGGCGTACGCGGCGCCGTATGCCTCCAGCGCCCACACCTCCATCTCGCCGAACCGCTGGCCACCGAACTGGGCCTTACCACCCAGCGGCTGCTGGGTGATCATCGAGTACGGACCGGTCGAACGGGCGTGGAGCTTGTCGTCGACCAGGTGGTGCAGCTTGAGGATGTACATGTACCCGATGGAGATCGGGTCCGGGAACGGCTCACCGGAGCGGCCGTCGAACATCCTCGCCTTACCGGTCGGCTGCACCATGCGCTCGCCGTCGCGGTTCGGGATGGTGTGGTTCAGCAGACCCGCGAGCTCGTCCTCACGCGCACCGTCGAACACCGGGGTGGCGACGTTGGTGCCCGGCGCGACCACGTCGGCGCCGATGGCCTGCAGGCGCTGCGCCCAGTCCTCGCCGAGACCGGAGACGTCCCAGCCGCGGCTGGCGAGCCAGCCGAGGTGGATCTCCAGGACCTGTCCCGGGTTCATTCGGGACGGCACACCCAGCGGGTTCAGGATGATGTCGACCGGAGTTCCGTCCTCGAGGAACGGCATGTCCTCGATCGGAAGGATCTTCGAGATAACACCCTTGTTGCCGTGTCGGCCGGCGAGCTTGTCGCCGTCGGTGATCTTGCGCTTCTGCGCAACATACACACGGACCAGCTGGTTGACGCCGGGCGGCAGCTCGTCGCCCTCCTCGCGGTCGAAGACACGGACGCCGATGATCTTGCCGGTCTCGCCGTGCGGCACCTTGAGCGAGGTGTCGCGGACCTCACGGGCCTTCTCACCGAAGATCGCGCGCAGCAGGCGCTCCTCCGGCGTCAGCTCGGTCTCACCCTTGGGCGTGACCTTGCCGACCAGGATGTCGCCCGCGGTGACCTCGGCGCCGATGCGGATGATGCCGCGCTCGTCGAGGTCGGCGAGGACCTCCTCGGAGACGTTCGGGATGTCCCGGGTGATCTCCTCGGGGCCGAGCTTGGTGTCACGGGCGTCGACCTCGTGCTCCTCGATGTGGATCGAGGAGAGGACGTCGTCCTGCACGAGGCGCTGCGACAGGATGATCGCGTCCTCGTAGTTGTGACCCTCCCACGGCATGAACGCCACGAGCAGGTTCTTGCCCAGCGCCATCTCGCCGTTCTCGGTGGCCGCGCCGTCGGCGAGGACCTGGCCCTCGATGACGCGGTCGCCCTCGTCGATGATGACCTTCTGGTTGACCGAGGTGCCCTGGTTGGAGCGCGAGAACTTCGCCAGGCGGTACGTGATGTACGTGCCGTCGTCGTTGGCGGTGGTGATGTAGTCCGCGGAGACCTCCTGGACCACACCGTCCTTCTCGGCCTTGACCACGTCGCCGGCGTCGACGGCGGAGCGGTACTCCATGCCGGTGCCGACGAGCGGGGCCTCGCTCTTGATGAGCGGCACGGCCTGACGCATCATGTTCGCGCCCATGAGGGCACGGTTGGCGTCGTCGTGCTCGAGGAACGGGATCATGGCGGTCGCGACCGACACCATCTGGCGCGGCGAGACGTCCATGTAGTCCACGTCGTCACCGGGGACGTAGTCGACCTCGCCGCCACGACGGCGGACCAGGACGCGGTTCTCGGTGAAGCGCATGTCGTCGTCGAGCGTGGCGTTGGCCTGCGCGATGACGAAGCGGTCCTCCTCGTCGGCCGTCAGGTAGTCGACCTCGTCGGTGACGACATCGCCGTCGACCCTGCGGTACGGCGTCTCCACGAAGCCGAACGCGTTGACGCGGCCGTAGGAGGCGAGCGAACCGATCAGACCGATGTTCGGGCCTTCAGGGGTCTCGATCGGGCACATGCGTCCGTAGTGGGACGGGTGCACGTCACGGACCTCGAAGCCGGCCCGCTCACGGGAGAGACCACCCGGGCCAAGAGCCGACAGACGGCGCTTGTGGGTGAGACCCGACAGTGGGTTGTTCTGGTCCATGAACTGCGACAGCTGGCTGGTGCCGAAGAACTCCTTGATGGAGGCGACGACCGGCCGGATGTTGATCAGGGTCTGCGGCGTGATCGCCTCGACGTCCTGGGTCGTCATGCGCTCACGGACGACGCGCTCCATACGAGCCAGACCCGTGCGGACCTGGTTCTGGATGAGCTCGCCGACGCTACGCAGACGACGGTTGCCGAAGTGGTCGATGTCGTCGGTCTCGACGACGATGTTCGTGCCGCTGTCGCCGACCGTCTCGGTCTCGCCCGCGTGCAGCTTCACCAGGTACTTGATCGTCGAGATGATGTCCTCGACGGTCAGGATGCCCGCGTCGAGCGGAGCCTCCGCACCCAGCTTCTTGTTGACCTTGTAGCGGCCGACCTTGGCGAGGTCGTAGCGCTTCGGGTTGAAGTAGAGGTTCTCCAGAAGGGTCTGGGCGGCCTCACGCGTGGGCGGTTCGCCCGGACGCAGCTTGCGGTAGATGTCGAGCAGCGCGTCGTCCTGGCCCTGGGTGTGGTCCTTCTCCAGGGTGGCGCGCATCGACTCGTACTCGCCGAACTCCTCGAGGATCTGCTCGGTGGTCCAACCGAGCGCCTTGAGAAGGACGGTCACGGACTGCTTGCGCTTGCGGTCGATGCGGACACCGACCATGTCGCGCTTGTCGATCTCCATCTCCAGCCAGGCACCCCGGGAAGGGATGATCTTGGCCGAGAAGATGTCCTTGTCGGACGTCTTGTCGATGGAGGAGTCGAAGTAGACACCCGGCGAACGGACCAGCTGCGACACCACGACACGCTCGGTGCCGTTGATGACGAAGGTGCCCTTGTGGGTCATGAGCGGGAAGTCGCCCATGAAGACCGTCTGGGACTTGATCTCGCCGGTCTCGTTGTTGGTGAACTCGGCCGTCACGAAGAGCGGTGCCGCGTACGTGAAGTCGCGGTCCTTGCACTCGTCGATGCTGTTCTTCGGGGGCTCGAAACGGTGGTCGCGGAAGGTCAGCGACATCGACCCGGAGAAGTCCTCGATCGGGGAGATCTCCTCGAAGATCTCCTCCAGACCGGACTTGGTGGGGACGTCCTGACCTGACTCCAGAGCGGCCTCGACCCGACTCTGCCAGGCGGTGTTCCCGAGCAGCCAGTCAAAGCTCTCGGTCTGCAGCGCGAGCAGGTTGGGAACCTCGAGGGGCTCCTTGATCTTTGCAAAGGAGATGCGCAGCGGGGCGGTGCTGGCGCCGTTGTTCGTATTCGCGTTCGAGGCAGTGCGCGAGGCGGCCAAGAGGGGGTCCTTCCGAGGGCTCGGACTCACTACGCGCTCCCCGGTCCCTCATCCACGGCACAGAGACAGATCTCCCCGATTTGACCAAAAGGCCAGGTCAGAGATGTTCCGTTCATCGGTGCTGAGGCGAGGGCAGACCCCTGGTGACGGGCAGGGGGCAACTAACAGGCAGCGCAAAGGGTCAGTGTAGCCATTCGGCGCACTGATGTCCAGCCCTGCTTTTCTGCCCAGTCTTCAAAAACTCTCGCTGTCCTCAACGCCCTCGGCATGCTGCCCTCAACGCACACTGATACTGCCCTCTTCGTCGCCGATCCATGCCTCGGATTCGGACCGTTCTGGCGACGCGTCCTGAGAATTGCGCGCTGCGTGCGGTTCGTCAAGGCCCCCCTGCCCGAACCTGGGGTTCCGGGAGACACGACGAAGATCACCATACCCCTCGCCCTCAAGGCCGCACGGTAACCGTGACCGCGCCTCCAGGAACGCCGAAGAGCGACCACCCAGATGGATGATCGCTCTTCAGTGCTTACGCGTTACAGGCCGAACGAGGCCCGCGAGAGGTCTTACTTGACCTCGACGGACGCGCCGGCGCCCTTGAGGGACTCGGCAGCCTTCTCGGCGGCCTCCTTGGCGACCTTCTCGAGGACCGGCTTCGGAGCGCCGTCCACGAGGTCCTTGGCCTCCTTGAGACCCAGGGAGGTCAGCTCACGCACGACCTTGATGACCTGGATCTTCTTCTCGCCGGCGCCGGTGAGGATGACGTCGAACTCGTCCTGCTCCTCGACGGCCTCGGCGGCGGCGGCCGGACCAGCCGGACCGGCGACGGCGACGGCCGCGGCGGCGGTGACGTCGAACTTCTCCTCGAAGGCCTTCACGAACTCGGAGAGCTCGATGAGGGTCATCTCCTCGAACTGCGCGAGCAGGTCTTCCTGGCTGAGCTTCGCCATGAGGGGCGATCCTTCCACTAATTCGGCTGGTGCCGGTATGTACATGTGTGGCGGGCGTACGTTCGGCCCGCTACGACCTCTGCCTCAGGCGGGCTGCCTCAGGCGGCGGTCATTTCGCGAGCCGAGTTACTCGGCACCGCCCTGCTCGTCCTGCTTGGCACGAAGCGCTTCCACAGTGCGGACGAGCTTCGACGGGAGCGCCTGGAAGACCTGAGCAGCCTGAGTCTGCTTGCCCTTGAAGGCACCCGCCAGCTTGGAGAGCAGAACCTCGCGGGACTCGAGGTCCGCAAGCTTCTTGATCTCGTCGGCGGACAGCGCCTTACCGTCAAGGACACCGCCCTTGATGACGAGGTTCGGGTTGTCCTTGGCGAAGTCACGAAGACCCTTCGCCGACTCCACCGGGTCACCGGTGACGAAGGCGACCGCCGTCGGACCGTTGAACAGGTCGTCGAGCGTCGTGATCCCGGCCTCGTTGGCCGCAATCTTGGTCAGCGTGTTCTTCACCACGGCGTACTGGGCGTTCTCACCGAGCGAACGGCGCAGGTTCTTGAGCTGCGCCACAGTGAGACCCCGGTACTCGGTCAGCACGGCGGCGTTCGAGCTGCGGAACTGCTCCGTCAGCTCGGCTACCGCGGCAGCCTTGTCGGGCCTTGCCATAGAGCGTCGGCCTCCTTCCGGGTGATGAGGACCGCTCAGAAGGGGCTGGACAAACGAAACGCCCCGGCGCAGGCGCACGGGGCGTGACTCAACCGGAACACATCTGCCGTGAGGCAGCGAACTCCAGGAGCGACTTCCACAGACACCTACGCGGGTCGTCCGCAGTATTCAGCGGATCCTTCGGCCACCGCACCCTCAGTTGAGAACACGGCAACGACCAGCGGTCTTTGGCTTCTGTAGGAGCGTACGTGACCGGATCCCTGTCAAGCAAATCCGGTCCTACGACGCTCAGCCGTTCTGGAGTCCCTTCATCATCTCGGCCAGGTCGGCGGTGTCCTTCTCGGGCGGGGCCGTGACGGTGACCGGCTTGTTGTAGTCGAGGAAGGTGATGGTCATGTCGAGCGGGCCCTTGTCGGCGGCACCCTGCATCCGGAACTGCTTGGTGTGCTCCTCGCCGTCGACCCACATGTCGATGGCCAGCTTGTCGACGCCCAGCTTCTCGTACTGCTGGAGGCTCTTCTCGCGCTGCTCGCGGACGGCCTTGGTCTCGTCCTTGAAGGAGGCCTTGAGGTCGGCCACGGTGACGGTGCCCGAGTAGCGGGTCGTCTCGACGCCGTCGACGGTCTCGGTGCCGACCTTCTTCACGTTCTTGGCGCCGGTGAGGAACGTGGACTCGGTCGCCGGGTTCTGGTCGGCCGCGCCGGCGCCCGGCGTGGTGGCCCCGAGGTTCTTGTCGCCCAGCGCGGACATGTCGAACTTGATCCAGGTCTTGCCGTCCATCTCCTTGGCCAGGTCGGCGTTGCCGCCGACGTACATGGCCTTGTCGACGAGCCGGATCTCCACGGTGCCCTTGGTGCCCTGGTCGGGCACGGTCATCTTCATGGTCATCGCGACGCTGGGCTTGAGCCGCATGGAGGCCTCGCCCTCGACCCGCCCCTGCTCGGGCACCTTGCCCTTCATGCGATAGCGGACGGAGGTGATGTCCTCCGTGTTCTTCGCCGCCTTGGCGACCGCTGCCGCGGGCGTCATCTTCGGCGACTCGTCGCCCCCCTTGGAACAGCTGACCGCACCCGCGGCGAGGGCCACGACGGCGAGCCCGGCGCCGATGGTCCGACGATGCACGGAACGTCGTACAGAAGTACTCATTGATTCCCCCCAAGGAACACATGGCCGATTCACAGCAAGACCGTGAGCCTATCCGAGGGGGCGGAGGGGGGCCCGCGAATTCCCTGGGGCTCAGGAGGAGTTGGTACTCGGCTGTGACAGGAGCGTCCGGAAATCCTCGGTGTCCGCGGCCGACGGCTTCTCCACGGCGACCTTCACTCCGTAGTCGCTGTAGTGGGCGGTCTGGGTCACGTCGCCGTTCCCCGTGCTGGTCTTCTCTATCTTCTTGACCAGCAGGTTCTTCTCGTTGATCCAGATGTCGAGGGTCTCGGCGGTGACTCCGGCGGCCCGGAGCCGCTGCTGGAGTTCGTCGTCGGTGACGTTCTCGACGTGCACGGTGCCCGAGTAGTGCGTGGTGGCCTGGCCGTCCACCGTCTCCTCGCCGACCTCGCGGACGTCTTCCGAGTCCAGCAGCAGCCGCACCGACTGGTTGGGGGTGGTGGAGCGCATCTGGTCGGCGAGGTCGGCACCGCCGCCGAGGGTCTTCAGGTCGTCGTAGGCGTATTTGAGCCAGTGCTTGCCGCCCAACTTCGCGGCGAAGGTGTCGCCCATGCGCGCGTAGTAGGCGTCGGAGAGGTAGCGGGCCTCCATGGAGGTGACACCGAGGCTCCGCATCGTCTCGGCCGCGGTGCCGCCGGTGTAGTCGATGGTGAGGGCTCCGGAGAGACCGTCACGCCAGGCGATGACGCCGTCGGCGGTGAGGGACAGCTGGCTGCCCATCACGGTGCCGGATCTCACCCGGGCCGTGTCGGCCCGCTCGGTGGAGCGTTCGGCGGTCCGCAGGGCCGCGAGGGAGGCGGGCGTCGAGGCCGTGCGCTTCTGGTCGGGCTTGTCGGAGGAATCGTCGGAGGTGCAGCCGGCGGTGCAGGCGGCCAGTCCCGTCAGTGCGGCGGCCGCAACGACCCGGACCGTCGTCCTCTTCATACGTCCCCCTGGTGCAAGTGCCCTGCTCGCACGCTAACCCAGAGCAGATGTCCCGCACACGGGAACGGGCCCCGCACCTCGGAAGGTGCGGGGCCCGGGAACCTGCCGGTGTCTCAGACCGCGGCCGGGTCCTCCTCGACGAGGAGGTTGCGGGTGCGGTTGGAGTCGAGCGGGATACCGGGGCCGATCGTGGTGCTGAGAGCGGCCTTCTTGATGTAACGACCCTTGGCGGCGGACGGCTTCAGACGGAGGATCTCCTCCAGGGCCGCGCCGTAGTTCTCCACCAGCTGGGTGTCGTCGAACGACGTCTTGCCGATGATGAAGTGCAGGTTCGAGTGCTTGTCGACGCGGAACTCGATCTTGCCACCCTTGATCTCGGTGACAGCCTTGGTGACGTCCGGGGTCACGGTGCCGGTCTTGGGGTTCGGCATGAGACCACGGGGACCGAGCACGCGGCCGAGGCGGCCGACCTTGCCCATGAGGTCCGGGGTGGCGACGACGGCGTCGAAGTCCAGACGACCCTTCGCCACCTCGTCGATGAGCTCGTCGGAGCCGACGATGTCGGCACCCGCGGCGAGTGCGGCCTCGGCACGGTCACCGGTCGCGAAGACCAGGACCCGGGCGGTCTTACCGGTGCCGTGCGGGAGGTTCACGGTGCCACGGACCATCTGGTCGGCCTTGCGCGGGTCTACACCCAGGCGGAAGGCGACCTCGACGGTGCCGTCGAACTTGCTCGTGGAGGTCTCCTTGGCGAGACGGACGGCCTCGAGCGGGGCGTAGAGCTTCTCCCGGTCGATCTTGGCGTCCGCAGCGCGGAGAGACTTGCTGCGCTTGCTCACTACTGCTCCTTGTGTGTTTCTGAGGAGTCGTGGTGCGGGCCGAGCAGGCCCTGCCACTACTTCTGCGGGAGTTGGGCTCAGCCCTCGACCGTGATGCCCATGGAACGGGCGGTGCCGGCAATGATCTTGGACGCGGCGTCCAGGTCATTGGCGTTCAGGTCGGGAAGCTTGGTCGTGGCGATCTCGCGGACCTGCGCCTGGGTGATCTTGGCGACCTTGGTCTTGTGCGGCTCGCCCGAGCCCTTCTCGACACCGGCGGCCTTGAGGATCATCTTCGCGGCCGGCGGGGTCTTGGTGATGAAGGTGAAGGAGCGGTCCTCGTAGACCGTGATCTCCACCGGGATCACCCAGCCACGCTGCGACTCGGTCGCGGCGTTGTAGGCCTTGCAGAACTCCATGATGTTGACGCCGTGCTGACCGAGCGCGGGGCCGACCGGCGGGGCCGGGTTCGCCGCGCCGGCGTTGATCTGGAGCTTGATGAGCCCCGTGACCTTCTTCTTCTTGGGAGGCATGCTCTCTCCGGGTCCTTACGTGAGAGGTCGAGTGCCATCTGCCTGACTCGGATGCGTCAATTGGATGATTCATCCAGCAAATGGCATACCGCACCACGATAGCCGTTGCGGCCCTGGACATGAAATCGGCAGGTCAGCCCTGCGGAGCGGGGTGCCGCGAGGACGGCCCGAAGACCAACCAGAGCACTCCGACGAGCAGCAGCGCAAGCGTCGGAAGCCCGAGCAGGAAGCAGGTGGCGACCACGGAGCCGTAGCCGTCCTCCTCGCCGACCCTCGTGGGGTCCGAGGCCGGGTAACGGATGACGATCGGCTTGCCGTCCCGCGAGACCTTGCTCTCCCGGGAGCTGGTGAGGGCCGGCAGATCGGCCTCCACTTGTCTGCCGTCGACCCGGAAGTCGACCCAGCAGCGGTGACGGAAGCAGTTGGCGCCCTCCGAGTGGAAGGTACCGACCGCGCGGACCCCGCCCTGGACCTCGGCCACCCGGTTCCACTGGTTGACCCCCACGAGGATCGCCGGAATCGAGAGGACCGCCGCCAGCAGCAGGAGCAGAACCGACATCCGGAGACGGCGAAGGCGCCCCTTCCCGGTCACGGCCGGAGGGGCGCCTTCGTCGGTTCTGTCTAACTCGGTCAAGCCACTCAGTTCTTCTGGATCTGGTCGAAGGACAGCTCGACCGGAGTCTCGCGGCCGAAGATCTCGACGAGACCCTTGACCTTCTTGGAGTCGGCGTTGATCTCGTTGATCGTGGCCTGCAGGGTGGCGAAGGGGCCGTCGGTGACGGTGACCGAGTCGCCGACCTCGAAGTCCAGGACCTGGACCTCGACCTTGCGCTGCGGCGCCGGCCTGCCCTCGGCCTCGGCTGCCTCGCGGGCCGCCTTCTCCTCGGCCTCCGGGGCGAGCATCTTGACGATCTCGTCCAGGGTCAGCGGGTACGGGTCGTAGGCGTTGCCCACGAAGCCGGTGACGCCGGGGGTGTTGCGGACGACGCCCCAGGACTCGTTGGTCAGGTCCATGCGCACCAGCACGTAGCCGGGGAGCTTGTTCTGACGGACGGTCTTGCGCTCGCCGTTCTTGATCTGCGCGACCTCTTCCTGCGGCACCTCGGCCTGGAAGATGAAGTCCTCGACGTTCAGCGAGACGGCACGCTGTTCGAGGTTGGTCTTCACGCGGTTCTCGTAACCGGCGTAGGTGTGGATGACGTACCACTCGCCGGGGAGGGTGCGCAGTTCCTCGCGCAGGGCGACGACGGGGTCGACCGGCTCGGCCGGCTCTTCCTCGGCCTCTTCTTCTTCGTCCTCGACGGACTCGACGGAGTCGGCGGCCTCGACGTCATCGCCGGACTCGTCCTCGGCGAACTCGACATCGCCGCCGGACTCCTCGGACTCGTCCTCGGCGTCGTGCAGAGCGGCTTCCTCGGCGGGCTCGCCCGCCTCGGCGTCGGCAGCCTCGACCTCGTCCAGGTCCTCGTCAGCGCCCTCGACGATGTCGAGCTCGTCCTCCACGGACACGGTCTCGTCCGGCTCGACGGCGTCGTTCAGGTTCTGGTCAGACACGGTGGCTGCTTCTTCCTGGATACTTAGGGGTGGAACATGCGAAAAGGGGCGCCGGTAACCTCGGCGCCCTTCGCTCTGTGCTCAGCCGAATACGTACTTGGCGGCGTGGTTGAGTCCATAGTCAATCACGGTCACCAGACCGATCATGACGAGAACGAAGACGATCACCACGGTCGTGTACGTCGTCAGCTGGTTCCGCGACGGCCAGACGACCTTGCGGAGTTCTGCGACGATCTGCCGGTAGAAGAGCGCGAGACGCTTCAGCGGGCCCTTCTTGGCACGCTTGCCGCCTTTACGGGTCTTCTTGGACTCCGTCGCCTCATCCTGGGCATCAGGCGTATCAATGGAGCCCACGGCGTCCGCCATTCGTCCTCACCTGTTCCCGGGTCGTGGCCGTGCCGCGCCCGGTTGGAGCCGCACGGCGGTGCATTGCTGTACGTACATGCGCACACATCCTGGCGATGGTGTGTGTAGCAGGGCCGGAGGGACTTGAACCCCCAACCGCCGGTTTTGGAGACCGGTGCTCTACCAATTGAGCTACGACCCTTTGTGCGTCCCCCAACGTACCGCATCCGACCGAGTGCTCGGTGTGCACCGTTCGGGGCGGCTGCTGAAGGCCAACGAGGTGAGAGTGTACGTGGTCCGGGGCCCCTCGTCGAACAGAAAGCGCCCGTACGGGCCTTGGGGGCGGAAGATCGCCCAGCGTGCGGAGCGAATCCGGACGGTTGTTCAGCCGTTGTTCAGTACGTGAAACCCGCGTGCCGGGCAGGTTTCCGGTCTGGAACGATGGGCCCCATGAGCGCTGCAACCCCTCCCACCGCGCGCCGGGTCTCCGCCCGAGTCGGCGCGATCTCCGAGTCCGCCACCCTCGCCGTGGACGCCAAGGCCAAGGCCCTCAAGGCCGCCGGGAGGCCGGTGATCGGCTTCGGCGCCGGTGAGCCGGACTTCCCGACCCCGGACTACATCGTCCAGGCCGCGATCGAGGCCTGCTCGAACCCGAAGTACCACCGCTACACCCCGGCCGGCGGTCTGCCCGAGCTGAAGTCGGCGATCGCCGCGAAGACGCTGCGCGACTCCGGCTACGAGGTCGACGCGTCCCAGATCCTGGTGACCAACGGCGGCAAGCAGGCGATCTACGAGGCCTTCGCCGCGATCCTCGACCCGGGCGACGAGGTCATCGTCCCGGCGCCGTACTGGACGACGTACCCGGAGTCCATCCGTCTCGCCGGCGGTGTCCCGGTCGACGTCGTCGCGGACGAGACCACGGGTTACCGCGTCAGCGTGGAGCAGCTGGAGGCGGCCCGTACGGAGAAGACCAAGGTCGTCCTCTTCGTCTCCCCCTCCAACCCGACCGGCGCCGTCTACAGCGAGGCCGAGGCCGAGGCGATCGGCCGCTGGGCCGTCGAGCACGGTCTGTGGGTGCTGACCGACGAGATCTACGAGCATCTCGTCTACGGCGACGCGAAGTTCACCTCGCTGCCCGCGCTCCTGCCCGAGCTGCGCGACAAGTGCATCGTCGTCAACGGTGTCGCCAAGACGTACGCCATGACGGGCTGGCGGGTGGGCTGGATCATCGGCCCGAAGGACGTCGTCAAGGCCGCGACCAACCTCCAGTCGCACGCCACGTCCAACGTGTCCAACGTCGCCCAGGTCGCGGCCCTCGCCGCGGTCTCCGGCAACCTCGACGCTGTGGCGGAGATGCGCACGGCCTTCGACCGGCGCCGCAAGACGATCGTGCGGATGCTCAACGAGATCGACGGTGTGCTCTGCCCGGAGCCCGAGGGCGCCTTCTACGCCTACCCCTCGGTCAAGGCCCTGCTCGGCAAGGAGATCCGCGGCAAGCGTCCGCAGGACACGGTCGAGCTGGCCGCGCTGATCCTGGAGGAGGCCGAGGTCGCGGTCGTCCCGGGCGAGGCCTTCGGCACACCGGGCTATCTGCGGCTGTCGTACGCGCTCGGTGACGAGGACCTCGTCGAGGGCGTTTCGCGGATCCAGAAGCTGCTGGCGGAGGCGCGGGACTGACGTCTCCGTGGGAAAAGGGGCACCCCGTCCGTGAGGGGGTGCCCCTTTTTTTGTGCGAGCAAGACCACTAAAGGGGAAAGCGGTACCGGGACGGCGGTGACGTACGGCAGGATCCTCGGATGGAGCGTGTACGTGATGTCTCTGAGCTGCCGAAAGCCCATCTGCACCTGCACTTCACCGGTTCGATGCGGCCTGCCACCGTCCTGGAGCTGGCCGACAAGTACGGTGTGCGGCTGCCCGAGTCGCTGACCGAGGCACTGACCAGCGGGGAGCCGCCGAAGCTGCGGGCCACGGACGAGCGGGGCTGGTTCCGTTTCCAGCGGCTGTACGACGCGGCCCGCTCGTGCCTCAGGGAGCCGGACGACATCCGGCGGCTGGTGCGGGAGGCGGCGGAGGAGGACGTCCGCGACGGGTCGGGGTGGCTGGAGATCCAGGTCGACCCGACGTCGTACGCCCCCATGCTCGGCGGGCTGATCCCGGCGCTGGAGATCATCCTGGACGCGGTGGAGACGACCTCGCGCGAGACCGGGCTCGGGATGCGGGTGCTGGTCGCCGCGAACCGGATGAAGCATCCGCTGGACGCGCGCACGCTGGCCCGGCTCGCGGTGCGGTACGCGGACAAGGGCGTGGTCGGATTCGGGCTGTCGAACGACGAACGCCGGGGCATGGCACGGGACTTCGACCGGGCCTTCAACATCGCGCGTGAGGGCGGGCTGCTGTCGGTGCCGCACGGCGGTGAACTGGCCGGGCCGTCGTCGGTCCGGGACTGCCTCGACGACCTGGACGCGAGCCGGATCGGTCACGGCGTGCGGGCGGCCGAGAACCCGCGGCTGCTGAAGCGGCTGGCGGACCGGCAGGTGACGTGCGAGGTGTGCCCGGCGTCCAATGTGGCGCTCGGTGTGTATGAGAAGCATGAGGACGTGCCGCTGCGGACGCTGTTCGAGGCCGGGGTCCCGATGGCGCTGGGCGCCGACGACCCGCTGCTGTTCGGGTCCCGGCTGGCCGCGCAGTACGACATCGCCCGGCGCTATCACGGCTTCTCGGACGCGGAGCTCGCGGAACTGGCCCGGCAGTCGGTACGGGCCTCGGCGGCACCGGAGGACATGAAGACCAAGATGCTGTCCGGAGTGGACGACTGGCTCAGTGGTCCGGCCTCTTGAAGCGCCTTCGGTCCTCGTCGGCTACAGGCTCACGCCCACCGTCACCGGTTCGTTGACCAGAGTGATCCCGAAGGTGTCCCGTACGCCCGCCACGACCTCCCGGGCCAGCGTGAGGAGGTCCTCGGTGGTGGCGTCGCCCCGGTTGGTGAGGGCGAGGGTGTGCTTGGTGGAGATGCGGGCGGGGCCGGTGCCGTAGCCCTTGGTGAAGCCGGCCTTGTCGATGAGCCAGGCCGCGGAGGTCTTGGTGTGTCCGTCGCCCGCCGGGTAGGCGGGGGGTACGGCGTCCTCGCCGAGGTGGTGCTTCACGCGCGCGTGGAACTCCGCGAACTGGGAGTGCGTGAGGATCGGGTTGGTGAAGAAGGAGCCTGCCGACCAGGTGTCGTGGTCGTCGGGGTCCAGGACCATGCCCTTGCCGGCACGCAGCTTCAGGACGGTCTCGCGGGCGTCGGCGAGGGGGACGCGGTCGCCGGGTTCCACGCCCAGGGCGCGGGCGGTCTCCGCGTACTTGACGGGCGCGGAGAGTCCGTCGGCGTCCTCCAGGTCGAAGCGGACGCGCAGGACGACGTAACGCTCGGGGTCCTCCTTGAAGCGGCTGTGCCGGTAGGAGAAGGCGCACTCGTCGTTCATGAGGGTGACGGTCTCGCCGCTGCGGCGGTCGTAGGCGATGACCTCGGTGATGCGGGAGGACACCTCCTGGCCGTAGGCGCCGACGTTCTGGATCGGCGTGGCTCCCGCCGAACCGGGGATGCCGGCGAGGCACTCGATACCGGCGAGTCCGGCCTCCACGGTGCGGGCGACCGCGTCGGTCCACACTTCGCCGGCGGCGAGCGTCAGGTGGGTGCCGGTGAGTTCGTGGCCCTTGGTGCCGATGACGAGCGCGGTGCCCTCGAACCCCTTGTCGCCGATGACGAGGTTGGACCCACCGCCGATGACCAGAAGCGGGGTGCCGGCGGCGTCGGCCTCGCGGACGACCTCGATCACCTCGGCGTCGGTCGTCGCGGTCACGAGGCGGGTGACGGGGCCGCCCAGACGGAAGGTGGTCAGCGGGGCGAGGGGGGCGTCGTGTCGTTCCTGCACGCGGTACAGCCTACGGGGCACCTCCGACAGCCAGGCGCTGAGCGGCGGACGGCCCGTCGAAGTGCGGGTGACTGAAGCTCCCCTCGCCCTCAGGCCAGCCGCACTACCGCCCGTGACATCCCCAGTACCTTCTGCCCGGCACTGGTCGCCAAGAGGTCCACGCGGACCGTGTCGTCGTCGAGCTTGGCCGCGACCTTGCCGCTGACCTCGATCGTGGCGCCCTGGTCGTCGTCAGGGACGACGACGGGCTTGGTGAAACGGACGCCGTACTCGACGACCGCGCCCGGGTCTCCGGTCCAGTCGGTGACCACGCGGATCGCCTCGGCCATGGTGAACATGCCGTGCGCGATGACGTCCGGCAGTCCGACCTCCTTGGCGAACCTCTCGTTCCAGTGGATCGGGTTGAAGTCCCCGGAGGCACCCGCGTACTGAACGAGGGTGGCGCGGGTCACGGTGAAGGACTGGGCTGGCAGCTCGGTGCCGACCTCGACGTCGCCGTATGCGATCTTCGCCGTCATCTGCTTCCTCACGCCCCCTCTGCCGCGCGGGCGACGAGCTTCGTCCAGGCGGTCACGACGTGCTCCCCGGCCTCGTCGTGCACCTCGCCGCGGATGTCCAGGATGTCGTTGCCAGCCATGGACTTGATGGCCTCGATGGTGGAGGTGACGGTCAGTCGGTCACCGGCGCGCACGGGGCGGACGTAGGCGAACTTCTGGTCGCCGTGCACGACCCGGCTGTAGTCCAGGCCGAGCTGCGGGTCCTGGACGACCTGTCCCGCGGCCCTGAAAGTGATGGAGAACACGAAGGTCGGCGGGGCGACGACGTCGGGGTGACCGAGCGCCTTGGCGGCCTCCGGGTCCGTGTACGCGGGGTTGGTGTCCCCCACCGCCTCGGCGAACTCGCGGATCTTCTCCCGTCCCACCTCGTAGGGGGCGGTGGGCGGGTAGGTCCGTCCCACGAAGGACTGGTCGAGCGCCATGGGCTCGGCACCTCCTGCTTGCTCTACTGACCGGTATCGGGTCGCTCAACGACGCGAGGCCGCCCCCGATCTCTCGGGGACGGCCTCGTGTACGAGCCTGATTTATCGCGTTTCGCGGTGCGCGGTGTGCGCGTTGCAACGCGGGCAGTGCTTCTTCATCTCCATTCGATCCGGGTTGTTACGCCGGTTCTTCTTGGTGATGTAGTTCCGCTCCTTGCACTCCACGCAGGCCAGCGTGATCTTCGGGCGGACGTCGGTGGCAGCCACAGGAGTGCTCCTTGACGAACGGATGGGACGTTGAACGCATAAAAGAGTAGCCGATCGAAGGACCGACCCCGCAATCGGCTACTGTCAGTAGCGGTGACCGGACTTGAACCGGTGACACAGCGATTATGAGCCGCTTGCTCTACCGACTGAGCTACACCGCTGTGATGCGATCGGTTCCCGCCTTGCGACGGGAACCTTTCACACCAGAGCCCCAATACGGAATCGAACCGTAGACCTTCTCCTTACCATGGAGACGCTCTACCGACTGAGCTATTGGGGCGAGCGATGAAGACATTACACGCTCCGCCGCCGTTCACCCAAATCCGTTTCGCGGCGCCCCGTACGCCTTGATCCACGGGCTTCCCGGCGGCCTCAACCGCCTCTCCAGCACGGTGGACCACACCGGTACGACTATTGCGCTCCTCCCCATGACGAGCGGATCACCGTCCTAGGCTCGACTCACTCTGCGTGATCTTGCGTCCCTTGCGCGGTTCCGGCGGTGCCGAGCTCGCGCAGCCCCCGAGCCCCTGGAGCGCGATGCCCGACAGCCAGCCGCAGCCGCACCACTCCTCGCCCTCCTCGTCGGGTGCTTCGCCGTCGGGCCGGTCCGAGGGGACCGGTCTCCTGTTGTGCGGGGCACGCCTCACCGACGGCCGGACCGTGGACGTACGGCTGGGCGGTGGGCGCATCGAGGCGGTCGGTACGGCGGGGAGTCTGGCCGTGGGCAACATGCGCGCGCGTGGCACGCGCGTGGACCTCGGCGGCTATCTGCTCCTGCCGGCCCCCGCCGAGCCGCACGCCCATGGCGACACCGCACTGTCGGCCGACGCCGAGGGCCCGGTGTCCTACGCCCCCCAGGACGTCCAGCGCCGGGCCACCGAGGCCGCCCTGCTCCAGCTCGGGCACGGGGCGACCGCGCTCCGGGCACACGTGCGCGTGGGCGACGTCCAGGGGCTGGGCGCGCTGGCCGCCGTGCTCCAGGCACGGCGTTCGCTGCGCGGGCTCACCGAGTTGACGGCGGTGGCGATGCCGCGGGTGCTGACCGGGGTGGCCGGCGCCGAGGGGCTCGCGATGCTGCGGGACGCGCTGAAGATGGGCGCCTCGGTGGTGGGTGGCTGTCCGGATCTGGACCCCGATCCGACGGGCTACACGGAAGCGATCCTGGAGGTGGCCTCCGAGCACGGCTGCCCTGTCGACCTGCACACCGACGCCGCCGACCCGGCCCGGCTCGCCCGGCTCGCCGCCATGGCCGGCGGACTGCGGCCCGGTGTGACCCTGGGCCCCTGCGCCGGACTCGACCGGCTGCCCGCCGAGGTGGTGTCCCGGACCGCCGACCAGCTCGCGGCGGCCGGGGTCGCCGTGGTGTGTCTGCCGCAGGGCGGCTGCGGAGGCGTCGACCGGCGGGGCACGGCTCCGGTACGGCTGCTGCGCGCGGCAGGCGTCCAGGTGGCGGCCGGCAGCGGTGCCCTGCGGGACGTGTCCAACCCGGTGGGGCGCGGCGACCCGCTAGAGGCCGCCTACCTCCTCGCCTCCCGGCACGCACTGCGCCCCGAGGACGCCTACGACACGGTGAGCACGTCCGCGCGGGCCGTCCTCGGCCTGCCTGAAGTCCGCGTGGAGGCCGGGTTTCCGGCCGAGTTGCTCGCGGTACGCGGTGACGGCCTGGCCGGAGCGCTCTCCCTCGCCTACAGCCGGATCGTGGTGCACCGGGGGCGCGTGGTGGCACGGACGAGCGCGGTACGGGAGTACTGCAACTCGGCCACGGCCTCGGAGCCGGGGCTGCCCCGGCAGGGGCGGGGGGAGGTGCCGTAGCGCGCCTTTCGGCCCGGCACCCGCCGGGGGCCATGCGGCGGTTGTGGCTGTCCCGGCGTACGGTCGAAGGCATGCGCATTGTCATCGCTGGTGGTCATGGTCAGATCGCGTTGCGGCTGGAGCGACTGCTCGCCGCGCGCGGGGACGAGGCGGCGGGCATCATCCGCCGCGCGGAACAGGGCGACGATCTGCGGGACGCCGGTGCCGAACCGGTCCTGCTGGACCTGGAGTCGGCCTCGGTCGAGGAGGTCGCGGCCACCCTGCGGGGTGCGGACGCAGCGGTCTTCGCGGCGGGCGCGGGCCCGGGCAGCGGCGCTGCCCGCAAGGAGACCGTGGACAAGGCCGCGGCGGTGCTGTTCGCGGACGCGGCGGTCATGGCGGGTGTACGGCGCTTCGTGGTCGTGTCGTCCATGGGCGCGGACCCTCGGCACCCTGGTGCCGAGATCTTCGACGCGTACCTGCGCGCCAAGGGTGAGGCGGACGCCTACGTGAGCGGCCTGGACGCACTGGACTGGACGATCCTGCGCCCCGGCGCGCTCACGGACGACGCCGGCAAGGGCCTCGTACGCCTGGAGGCGCACACCGGCCGGGGTCCGATCCCGCGCGACGACGTGGCCGCCGTACTCGCGGAGTTGCTGGACACGCCCGCGACCGCCGGACTGTCGCTGGAGCTGATCAGTGGGTCCACTCCGGTGCCGGTGGCGGTGAAGTCGGTGGCGGGCAACTGACGGTGACCGTCGGGGGCGCCGGCCGCGCGTAGTTCGGTGCTGCGACGGGTGAACGAGGCCTTGGCTATGGGAGCTTCGCGATGTCCGGCGCCTGACGTGAAGCTTGCGGTCGGGTGCGGCGGCGGCGAGTGGTGGAGTCGTCGGCGTCTTGTGGGCGCCCGGTGATTCGGAACGTCGTAGAGACCCGGCGATGTCAGAACAGGGGCAGCTGGCCGGGTACGACGGGGACTGCGTACCCGTCCAACGACGGCTGCACCGCTCCGAGTTCCGCCTGCCTGCGGGAACCCTGGCACGAGACCAGCCGGCCCTTCTCGCGCGCTCCCGGCGGGTCGTGCCGGGCGAAGCGGCCGGCGACCACGGCGATCTCGCGACGGCATTCGGGGCAGAGCCTGCGACGACTTGACATGCAGTCAGTGTGCCCCGGACGGCCGGAATTCCTACGTCAGGCTTACGTCCGGACCGACGGAGCCACACCCGCGTGGAGGCCCGGCCATGTCCCATGTACGCGGTACAGGTGTCGCTGCCGAGGCCGATGCCGATGCCGGCTCTGGTGCTACGGCGGTGGCGTCGACGTCGGGCGACGAACTCGCCGGGACTCCGGTCAGCGGGCGGGTGCCGGGGGGGCGGGGCCGCGGTGACCCTGATCTCCCTCTCCGGAAAGCAGCTGGACTGGGCGGTCTCGGACGGTGAGGGCTCGTTCGGTACGTCTGCGCCTGCCGCGGGTTCGTACGTCCTGACCGCCATCGCCTCCGCCCATGGTTTCCAGCCTCAGAGGCAGTGGTCGTGGTGACCGACGTGCGCGGAGAGGTGCCGGCCAGTGGACGCACCCACTGGCGCCCGGGACGGTCACGCTCGTGGTCAGCTCCCCCAAGCACCGGCCACTGGCACTGCCTGTCGAGATCGGCGGCGCCGGGACCACCCGCGTGCAGGTCGAACTGCAGCCCGGGGCCCAGGTGCGCGGGACGGTGCCCGGCTCCGCAGCACCGCTGGGCAACGCGCTGGTCACGCTGGTGGACGCGGCGGGCACCGTGGTCGCCACGACGGGGCGTACGCCTTCTGCGACCTCGACGGCGGCACCTGCACGGTCATCACGACGAGGTATCCGCCACGGGCGGCCGCGGTGACCGTCTGCGGCGCGGGCGTGGCCGACCACGACATCGAACTGACCCGCAGCGGGGTGTGGTGGTTGCCGTGGAGACAGCCTGGCCGTAAAGGCAGAGGTGGCCACAGGCGTATCACGGGCGCTACTACCGCGGACTCCTGTTCCACAGGCGGGAGTTGATGCCTCTTCCTCTCAAGGGGCCGCCGTCTCGAGGGGCATTCGGAAACGACGGCGGTATCCGTCGATTCCGAGGAGGTGATCACCGGCCCTGCGGTGGTTCAGAGCTTGATCTACACCGCCGCCGCCAGGACCGCCCGCGCGGCAAGCGCCGACCCGCGCGAACTCTCTGAGTTCAACCACAGGGTCCGGCATCGCGAGGTGCCGAGCGAGCCGGAGGAACGGGCCGTCATGCGGCGTCCCCGCTCGTCTTCGCGCTCGGCGTGATCGCTTTCTCCTGCTGGATCCTCTGGATCCGACGCCGCGCCGTCGACCGCCGGGCCACGCGGCGAAACACACCACCCGTGCCACCGCGCACCACACGCCCAAAGCGTCCAGCACACGAAGAGACCCCCTCCGGACTGCGTTTCCGCAGTTCGGAGGGGGTCTCTTTCTCAGCGTGGCGGCGCCAGGGTTCGAACCTGGGTAGGCTGAGCCGGCAGATTTACAGTCTGCTCCCTTTGGCCGCTCGGGCACACCGCCGGGGTTGCTGCCCTTCGAACCGTCTTTCGGCGGTGCTCCGTGGCAACGACGTAAACAATACCCGATGCCGAGGGGTGCTCGGCCACCCGATTGATCTGCGCCCGGGGCGCGTGGGGTGGCTAGGCTTGGGCGGATGCGGCCCGGGTCCACGCCGGGCTCGGCGCCGCCCCCACGTACGCCGATACGCATCCGTACGCACGCTGACACGCACCCCGATACAAGGAGCCACAGGACATGGCCGACTCCAGTTTCGACATCGTCTCGAAGGTCGAGCGGCAGGAGGTCGACAACGCCCTCAACCAGGCCGCCAAGGAGATCTCGCAGCGCTACGACTTCAAGGGCGTGGGTGCCTCGATCTCGTGGTCCGGTGACAAGATCCTGATGGAGGCGAACTCCGAGGACCGGGTCAATGCCGTCCTCGATGTCTTCCAGTCCAAGCTGATCAAGCGCGGGATCTCGCTGAAGGCTCTCGACGCGGGTGAGCCGCAGCTCTCCGGCAAGGAGTACAAGATCTTCGCGTCGATCGAGGAGGGCATCTCCCAGGACAACGCGAAGAAGGTCGCGAAGATCATCCGTGACGAGGGCCCGAAGGGCGTGAAGGCCCAGGTGCAGGGCGAGGAACTGCGGGTCAGCTCGAAGAGCCGGGACGATCTGCAGTCCATCATCGCCCTGCTGAAGGGCAAGGACTTCGACTTCGCGATCCAGTTCGTGAACTACCGGTAGGGCCTGCCGGAAGGACAGCGGACTCGCGTACGAGGAAGGGTGGACACCTGGCCGGTGCCCACCCTTCTCGCCTGCTGGCTGCGGTTCGGGGATGTCAGTCGCGCGAGTTGCCGAACAGGAGACGGTAGGCGATCAGGAGCACCAGTGAGCCGCCTATCGCGGCGGCCCAGGTGGTCCCGTCGTAGAAGCTCTTGGTGACCGGATGGTCCAGCCAACGGGCCGATATCCAGCCGCCGATGAAAGCGCCCGCGACGCCGATGAGGGTCGTCCCGATGAAACCGCCCGGGTCACGGCCCGGGAGCAGGAACTTGGCAATGGCTCCGGCCAACAGCCCGAGGATGATCCAGCCGACGATGCTCATGCCCTGACCCTGCCCTTCCGCGCTGTGCCCGCACTGTCCGAGGACTGTGATCTACATCCCGGCAGACTGTGCGGACTCTCGGGCGCATACGTCGTACGGCGTACTTGTGCGGTTTTCGTGCCGCGTCCGTCGTGCGGGTGTTCGCATCTTGTTGCTGAGAAGGACGTCAGGGCCGCACCCCGCGGTTGCACGGGATCAGTAGGGTGCGGCGCATGACGCGTTCCGGTGCCGAGCTTCGGCGCACGCTGGGAGTGGGTGACGCCGTCGTCATCGGGCTCGGTTCGATGATCGGTGCGGGGATCTTCGCCGCCCTCGGACCCGCGGCGCGCGCGGCCGGGTCCGGGCTGCTGCTCGGGCTCGCGGTCGCCGCCGTGGTCGCCTACTGCAATGCCACCTCCTCGGCGCGGCTGGCCGCCCTGTATCCGGCCTCCGGCGGCACGTATGTGTACGGGCGGGAGCGGCTCGGTCCGTTCTGGGGTTATCTCGCGGGCTGGTCGTTCGTGGTCGGGAAGACGGCCTCCTGTGCGGCGATGGCGCTGACTGTGGGGGCGTACATCTGGCCCGGTCAGGCCCATGCCGTGGCGGTCGGGGCCGTCGTGGCGCTGACCGCGGTGAATTACGGCGGGATTCAGAAGTCCGCCTGGCTGACCCGGGCGATCGTGGCGGTGGTTCTCGCTGTCCTCGCTTCCGTGGTGGTCGTGTGCCTGGGATCCGGGGCGTCCGAGGCCGGGCGCCTGGACGTGGGTGCCTCGGGTGGTGTGGGCGGGGTGCTGCAGGCGGCCGGTCTGCTGTTCTTCGCGTTCGCGGGGTACGCGCGCATCGCGACCCTCGGCGAAGAGGTACGGGATCCCGCGCGCACCATTCCGCGCGCGATCCCCCTGGCTCTGGCCATCACGCTGGTCGTGTACGCGGCGGTGGCGGTGGCTGTCCTTTCCGTGTTGGGCGCCGATGCTCTGGGCAGGGCGGACGCGCCGCTGGCCGAGGCGGTGCGGGAGGCCGGGGTGCCGGGTCTCGTCCCGGTGGTGCGGGTGGGTGCCGCCGTGGCCGCGCTCGGCTCGCTGCTCGCCCTGGTGCTGGGCGTCTCACGGACGACTCTGGCCATGGCCCGGGACCGGCATCTGCCCGGCGCCCTGTCCGCGGTGCACCCTCGCTTCCAGGTGCCGCACCGGGCCGAACTGGCCGTGGGTGCGGTGGTCGCGGCCCTCGCCGCCACGGTGGACGTACGGGGCGCGATCGGGTTCTCCTCCTTCGGTGTGCTCGCGTACTACGCGGTGGCCAACGCGTCGGCCTGGACGTTGGGTTCGGCCCGGGCGGCCCGGGCGGTGCCGGTGGTGGGGCTGCTCGGATGTGTGGTGCTGGCGTGCGCGCTGCCGGGGATTTCGGTGGCCGTGGGTGCGGGCGTGCTGGCGGTAGGGGCAGTGGCGTATGGCGTACGGAAGTGGTGGGCGGCGCGGTAGGTCGGCGGCGGTGCCCCTGGAGGGTCCGTCAGGTCGCCTGGGCCGGCGACGTCGTGCGTATCCGGAATTCCGTCCAAGGAGTCATCTCCAACTCCTCGTTCATCTCCTCGTACCAGCCCGTACCGTCGACCCAGGCTTGCAGCCAGTCCGTGAGGGTGCGGGTGTCCACGAACCAGGAGTGGTCGCAGTCGCCGGCGTTCGGCTCGAAGAGGAGGACGGTGGCTTCCGGGCTGTGGCAGTCCACGCAGGCGTACATCGCGCAGCCCCAGTGGGATATCGGCAGGACGCCCGCCGGCCAGGGCCAGTCCGGGTCCTTTCGGCCGGCCCTGCGGTTGGCGAGGTACTGGACCACGGCTGCGGGCTCACCGGCGGGAGCGCTGTCGAGCAGGGGCAACAGGCCGTACTCCGGGCCGAATCCGCCGTCTCCTATCCGCAGGTACAGGTCGGCCAGGAGCGGGGGCAGGCGGAAGCCCAGCGCGGCCTCGGCGCGGGCCAGGGTGGCCGCGTCCACCCGCTCGGGGAGGGAAGTCCAACCCCACGGGCGGGTGTTGCGGGCCTTGTCCGCCACCCGTGCCAGCAACTGCTCGCTCTCGGTCATGCATTCATGATGCAGGGCGGCACCGACAGTCGGGCAGGCCTGTGGACAACCGACGGGTTGTGGAAAACCTCGGGTCAGGCGAAGCGGACGGTGACCCGATCACCCTCGGTGAGGTACGCGAGGAGTTCCTCGAAGGCCGGCGGGCGGTGAACAGCGTGCGGGGTGACGCCCAGGCATCTGCGGGCGACATCGGAATCGTGCCAGACCAGGTCGAACGGCGGAGCCGCGCCCCAGCGGCCTCGCAGGCAGTCGTTCAGGGCGTCAAGGCCCCAGCCGAAGTACCCACCGGGGCCGTTGACCGCCTCGCCCAGGGCGCAGAAGAAGCCGGACAGGTCGGTGATGTGGCGGCCGTCGAGGTGGTACGTCGTGCCGGGCGGCCGGTCCTGGCCGCCGTGCCCATGGTTGTGGAGCGCCGTGCCGAGCCAGAACTGCCGGCCCTCGGCATCGCACGCCGCCCACTTGTTGGGCTCGGTAGGCCGTCCCTCGGCCCACAGCCCCCACACCTGGCCGGCCACTGAGGGCGGCCGTTCCGACCACAGGTCGAGGGTGAGGTCGACCAAAGCAGGGCCACGAGCCGACGGGATCCAGGCCCGCAGCTCGCCCTCGGCCGCGGACGCCACGGGCCGGCCCGTGGCGTCGATGCGCAGCACCTTCGCATGGCCGAGGTCCTCCTCCCCCGCGTCCAGCGCGGCCCTGAGGGCACCCTGGGGAGCGCAGCCCAGCAGCCGCAGTGGCGGTTCCATGGGCTCGTCCGGGACCTCGTGTGCGCAGGCCACGTCGCGGCAAGTGCCGTACGGCTCGCCGTGGGCGCCCAGCAGGCGGTAGCCCGGGGACAGCCGTGGACGCAGCGAGTGGTCGTAGGAGTCGCGGTCGGGTTCCGTGCCTTCGATCGTGATGTCACGCAGCGTCAGGTCGCGGGCGCATGGGCGGTCGTCAAGGACGCGGACGTCTTCCAGTTCCCACTCATCGACCGGCGTGCCGTTCTTGTCGAGCATTTCCAGGGTGAGGAACCCGAGGGGCACCGATCCTCCGGCACGCGCGCGCGTGAGGGCTTCCGCCAACTCGCCCTCGGGAACGCAGCCGAGAAGTTCGTGCACCTCCCGAAGCGGAGGGGGCGGGTCGGCGAAGAGGTCCTCGGCTTCCTCGCACAGGGCCCAGGTCTGCTCGTAAGGCTCCTCGCCCTCGAACCGGGCCTCCTGGTCGTAGGAGAGCAGGACGTACTTCGGCGAGCTCACTCCCCCGGCCCGCGCGCGCCTCAGCGGGTCGCGAACGGTTCGTCCGTGCGGACGATTTCGCGGCCCAGTGGGAACAGGGACACGGGGATCAGCTTGAAGTTGGCGATGCCGAACGGGATGCCGATGATCGTGACGCACAGGGCGATGCCGGTGACGATGTGGCCGATGGCCAGCCACCAGCCGGCCAGCACCAGCCACAGGATGTTGCCCACGAAGGAGGCCGCGCCCGCGTCGCGGCGTTCGACGGTGGTGTATCCGAAGGGCCACAGGGCGTAGACGCCGATACGGAAGGCAGCGAGGCCGAACGGAATGCCGATGATCGTGATGCACAGCAGTGCGCCCGCGGCCAGGTAGGCGAGGAACAGCCAGAAGCCGCTCAGGAAGAGCCAGATGACGTTAAGGATGGTTTTCACTGGGGGCGACCTGCCATCTTCTCGAGCCGGGCGATGCGCTCCGCCATCGGCGGGTGTGTCGAGAACATCTTGGACAGTCCCTGGCCAGGGCGGAAGGGGTTCGCGATCATCATATGACTCGCGGTCTCGATGCGGGGTTCGGGTGGCAACGGCAGCTGTTTGGTGCCTGTTTCGAGCTTGCGCAGGGCGCTGGCGAGCGCAAGGGGATCTCCGGTGAGCTGGGCGCCGGACGCGTCTGCCTCGTACTCCCTGGAACGGCTGATGGCCATCTGGATGAGGGTGGCTGCCAGCGGCCCGAGAATCATGATCAGCAGCATGCCCAGGAGCCCCGGGCCGTCATCGTCGTCGGAGCGGCCGATCGGGATCAGCCAGGCGAAGTTGACCAGGAACATGATCACGGAGGCGAGGGCTCCGGCGACCGAGGAGATCAGGATGTCGCGGTTGTAGACATGGCTCAGCTCATGGCCGATGACACCGCGCAGTTCGCGCTCGTCCAGGATGCGCAGGATGCCGTCGGTGCAGCACACGGCGGCGTTGCGCGGATTGCGGCCGGTCGCGAAGGCGTTGGGTGCCTCGGTCGGGGAGATGTACAGGCGCGGCATCGGCTGGCGGGCCTGCGTGGAGAGGTCGCGGACCATGCGGTACAGGGCCGGGGCCTCGAACTCGCTCACGGGGCGCGCACGCATCGCGCGTAGAGCCAGCTTGTCGCTGTTCCAGTACGCGTACGCGTTGGTGCCCAGCGCGATCAGGACGGCCACGACCAGCCCCATGCGGCCGAAGAAGCTGCCGATGACGATGATGAGTGCGGACAGTCCCCCGAGGAGGACTGCGGTCCTGAGCCCGTTGTGCCGGCGGTGCACGGTACTCCCTCCAAGTGGTGCAGCAGGGGAACCCTTTGCTTGCTGGTCTCCGATGGCTTGCGATGCCACCGGTCCGTGGTGTCACGTCCAGTGGACCTTCCCGTCCTGCTCAACGCCAGGCGAGGGCCACTAGTTCCCTTGTGCGTGCGGAGGCCCAGGTGAGCCGTCCGGGTGATGGCTCAGGCGAGGGGGTCAGAAGAGTCCGGTGTCGGTGAAGCGCAGCACCAGCTGGGGTGCGCCCGAGAGGGCGATGCCGAGGACTCCGGTCAGGGCGAGCGCGGCGGTGAGGGGGGCGGGGATGCGGTGGGCGGTGGGTTCGCCCTCGGGGGCCCGGAACAGCAGGGTCGTCCACTGGAGGTAGTAGAACAGCGCGATCACGACGTTGACGGCCATGACCACGGCGAGCCAGCCGAGTCCCGCGTCCACGGCCGCCGAGAAGACGGTGACCTTGGCGAAGAGGCCGATGATGCCGGGCGGCAGGCCTGCAAGGCAGAGCAGGAAGAACGCCAGGAGGAGGGCGGCGAGCGGGTTGCTCGCGTAGAGGCCGCGATAGTCCGTGATGCGGTTCGCGGCCTTCGTACGGCCGACCAGCGCGGCAACCGCGAAGGCGCCGAGGTTCACGGCGGCGTACATGAGGGCGTAGGCGACGGTGGAGCCGACGGAATGCTCGGCGTCGCCGGAGTACGCGGCGCCGGCGATCGGGACGAGGAGGTAGCCGGCCTGACCGACGGAGGACCAGGCGAGCAGTCGTACGGCGCTGTACGCGCGTGTGGCCTGCTGGCGCAGGGCACCGAGGTTGCCGACGGTCATGGTGAGGGCGGCGAGCACGGCTAGCGCCGGTCCCCAGACGTCGGCGTACGACGGCAGCGCGACGACGGTGACGAGGATCAGCCCGGAGAAGCCCACGGCCTTGCCGACGACCGACAAGTAGGCGGCGATCGGGAGGGGGGCGCCGACGTAGGTGTCGGGCACCCAGAAGTGGAAGGGGACGGCGGCCGTCTTGAAGGCGAAGCCGACGAGAGTGAGGACGACCCCGGTCTGGGCGAGGGTGTGGAGCTGGCCGTCGACGTGCTGGATCCGGTCGGCGACCTGGGTGAGGTAGAGGGTGCCCGTCGAGGCGTAGACGAAGCTGATGCCCATGAGGCCGACCGCGGTCGCGGTGACCGAGGACAGGAAGAACTTCAGGGCTGCTTCGGAGGACTTTCTGTCTCCGTGCCGGATGCCGACGAGGGCGAAGGCGGGCAGGGAGGCGACCTCCAGGGCGACGATCAGGGTCGCCAGGTCGCGGGAGGCGGGCAGGAGCGCGGCGCCGGCGGCGGAGGAGAGCAGCAGGAACCAGTACTCCCCCTCGGGGAGTTTCTTGTCGGCGTCCTTGAGGGCGGTGACCGACAGGAGGGCCACCAGGAGGGCGCCGCCGAGGACGAGGAGCTGGATGACGAGTGTGAAGCGGTCTGCCGTGTAGCTGCACACGTCGGCGTCGCCGGTCAGGCAGAAGGTGCTGCGGTCGCCGTCCAGGAGGGGCAGCAGCATGAGCGTTGCAGCGGCCAGGCCTGCCACCGACAGCCAGCCCAGCGGGGTCTTCTTGTTTTCGCCGACGAAGAGGTCGGCGACGAGGACGACGAGTCCGACGACCGCCGCGATGGTGGGCGGCGCGATGGCGAGCCAGTCGACGGACTGGACGAGGTTCGCGGCCATCGCGGCCGGTGGCCCGGCCGAAGAGGCCAATGGCTGGGCCACGGCGGCCAGAGGGCTCATCGGTTGCCTCCTGCGAGGAGCTGCTGAACGGCCGGGTCGGTGAGGCCCAGGAGGACCTTCGGCCACAGGCCCGCTACGACGGTCAGGGCGACGAGCGGCGTCCAGGCCGCGAACTCGTACGTGTGGACGTCGGCGAGGTGCGGGGCGTCCTGCGGTACGGCGCCCATGCAGACGCGGCGGACCACGACGAGCATGTACGCGGCCGTCAGGAGCGTCCCCACCGCACCGATCGCCATGAAGGTGAGGAAGGCGGGGCGACTGAGGTCGTCGGCGGGCTTGAAGGCGCCGAACAGAGCCAGCATCTCGCCCCAGAATCCGGCCAGTCCGGGCAGGCCGAGCGAGGCGACAGCACCGAAGGCGAGCAGACCGCCGAGACGCGGGGCCTTGCCATACAGGGCGGCGCCGGTCTCCTCAGCCAGGGTGTCGAGGTCGGTGGTGCCCGTGCGGTCCTTGAGGGCGCCGACGAGGAAGAACAGGAGGCCGGTGATGAGGCCGTGGGCGATGTTCGCGAAGAGGGCGCCGTTCACGCCGGTCGGGGTCATCGTGGCGATGCCCAGCAGGACGAAGCCCATGTGGCCGACGGAGGAGTAGGCGATGAGGCGCTTGAGGTCGCCCTTCGCGCCCCGCTTGGCGAGGGCGAGGCAGGCCAGGGATCCGTAGATGATTCCGACCACGGCGAAAGCGGCCAGGTAGGGCGCGAAGTGGCGGAATCCGTCGGGTGCGATCGGCAGCAGGATGCGCACGAACCCGTACGTACCCATCTTCAGCAGGACGCCGGCCAGCAGGACCGAGCCGACGGTCGGCGCGGCGGTGTGGGCGTCCGGCAGCCAGCTGTGCAGCGGCCACATCGGGGTCTTGACCGCGAGCCCGATCCCGATCGCCAGAACGGCGATGACCTGCACGGATGTGGTCAGTGACCGGCCGTTGTCAGTGGCGAGTGCCACCATGTCGAATGTGCCCGCCTTGATCCCGATCAGGAGCAGGCCGAGCAGCATGACGACCGAACCGAGCAGTGTGTAGAGGATGAAGCGCCAGGCGGCGGCCTGTCGCTGCTCACCGCCCCAGCGGGCGATGAGGAAGTACATCGGGATGAGCACCATCTCGAACGCGAGGAAGAACAGCAGCAGATCGAGAACGGCGAAGGTCGCGAGGGTGCCGGACTCGAGGACCAGCACCAGGGCGACAAAGGCTTTCGGGGTGGGGCCCGAAGGCATCTTGAAGTAGGAGTAGAGCGCGCAGAGGAAGGTCAGCAGCGCGGTCAGGACCAGAAGGGGGAGGGAAATGCCGTCGATGCCGAGGTGGATGCGCACGTCGAGTGCCGGGATCCAGCTGATGTCCGTCGTGGCCTGCATCTTCGACGGATGGTCGTGGTCGAAGCCGAGTGCGAGGACGATCGCGGCGATGAGGATCACACCGCTGACCGTCACGCCGTGCCGGAGCACGGCCTGCTCGGGCGACTTCCCCTTCAGTCCGGGCGGGGCCGGCAGGAGAGCCGTGACGGCGCCGAGGAGCGGACCGGCCACGACGAACGCCAGAAGGAACTGCATCACGGACTCGTTGATATCGATCACGCCTGCTCACGCTCCCGTGGCGACGAGGACGGCGGCGACCGCGAGGACGACGGTGCCAGCGAGCAGCGCGCTCACATAGGTCTGCAGATTGCCGGTCTGTGCCCGTCGTACGGCGGTGCCTAGCCAGCGTGGCAAGGCGCCCGCGCCGCGTACGTAGGTCTCGACGACCTCACGGTCCAGGAACCGGACGAGGGTGGCTCCGGCCTGGACCGGGCGGACGAAGACGGCCGTGTACAGGGCGTCCAGGTGGAAGCCGACGGCAGCGTGGCGGTGCAGCGGGCCGAGCAATAGGCGGCCAGGGTCCGCCGGGTCGGGCACGTAGGCGATGTCCCCGTACACGGGCGTGTGGCTGGCGATGGCTTCGGCTTCGACCTGCGCGGCCCCGTCGGGGTGGGCGGCGACCGCACCGAGCGGGGCGCGGGCGGCGAGCATGCTGGTGTGGCGCCAGGCAGCGTAGGTGATGATGCCGCCGACCAGGGCCACGCCTGTGCCGATGACAGACGTGGTGAGCGTCGGGGTGAGGTCTCGGCCGTCGAACCAGTCGGGCAGCACGCGGTAGGCGAACGCACCGAGGGCGAGGGAGGGGGCCGCGAGGACCCACAGCACCACGGTCATCGTGACCGGCTGGCGGCCGTGGTCGGGGGCCGCGGCGCCTCGCCCGTAGAAGGCCAGCAGCCACAGGCGCGTCGCGTACGCGGCGGTGAGCAGAGCGGCGAACAAGCCTGCGACCAGGGTGATCCAGCCCGCGGCACCGGGAGCGTGCTCGGTGTGGCCGGTGGCGACGTGCTCGGCCGCGCCGAGGACGGACTCCTTGGAGAAGAAGCCGCTGAAGGGCGGGATCGCGGCGAGCGCGAGGAGCGCCACGGTCATCGTCCAGTAGGCGTCAGGGACGCGGGCGCGCAGGTCCTGCATGCGGGACATGGCGGCCAGCGAGTTGGTGCCGGCGGCGTGGATGACCACGCCGGCCGCGAGGAACAGCAGCGCCTTGAAGGCGCCGTGTGCGAGGAGGTGGAAGACGGCGGCGCCGCGGTCGCCGACGGCGAGGGCACCGGTCATGTAGCCGAGTTGACCGATCGTCGAGTAGGCGAGGACGCGCTTGATGTCGTCCTGGGCGAGCGCGGCGAGACCCGAGCCGATCATCGTGACGGCGGCCATGACGGCGAGGACCACCATCGCGGCCCGGGAGGCCTCGAAGACCGGGAGGAGACGGGCGATGAAGTAGACACCGGCGGCGACCATCGTCGCGGCGTGGATCAGCGCGGAGACGGGCGTGGGGCCCGCCATCGCGTCGGGGAGCCACGTGTGCAGCGGGAACTGCGCCGACTTGCCGGCCACGCCCGCGAGCAGGAGCAGGGCGATCAGGGTCGGGTGGTCGAGTCCGCCGTGCGCGACGGTGTCGAGGATCTTGGTGATCCGGAAGGAACCTGCGTCGGTGGCCAGCGCGAACAGGCCGATCAGGAAGGGGACGTCACCGAGTTTGGTCACCAGGAAGGCCTTGAGGGAGGCGGCGCGGGCCTCCGGGGTCTCCCAGTAGTGGCCGACCAGGAAGTACGAGCAGATGCCCATGATCTCCCAGCCGACCAGCAGCACGATCAGGTCGCCGGAGTAGACGACGAGCAGCATCGCGGAGGTGAAGAGGGAGACGAGCGCGGCGTACGAGGGGTAGCGCGGGTCGTCGCGCATATAGCCCGTCGAGTAGGTCTGCACACAGGTGGCGACGAAGGCGACCAGGACGGCGACGAGGGCGGCGAAGCCGTCGATGTGCAGGGCGAGTTCGATCGGGACCGAACCGGTGGGGGTGAGTTCGGTGGCGGCGTTCATCGCCTGGTCGCCGCCCTGGCGTACGGCGACCACCGCGGCGAGCGCGAGGGCGGCCAAGGGCGGCAGCACGGCGAGCGGGCGCACGAAACCGGGGGCCGTGCGGCCCAGGAGCAGGCCGGCCACGGCGCCCAGGAAGGGGAGAAGGGGGACGAGCACGGCGAGGGTGGTCGTGGTCACGCGGTGGCCTCAGCCTTTCCGGTCCGTCCGGCCCGCCCGGACTGTGCGTCCTGCTCGGCCGTGAGGGTGAGGTCACCGTCGGACGCGTCGGACCCGTCGGGTTCATGGCCCTCGGCCGTGTCGCGGAGCTTGTCGATGTCGGCGGTGCCTCGGTTGCGGTGGACGGCGAGGACGATCGCCAGGCCGATTCCGATCTCGGCGGCGGCGATGGCGATGGTGAACAGGGTCAGGGCCTGACCGGAGTGCAGGGTCTCCTCCGCGGTCCTGCTGAGCCAGACGTCGAAGGCGACCAGGTTCAGGTTGACGGCGTTGAGCATCAGCTCGACCGACATCAGGACGAGGATCGCGTTGCGGCGAGCGAGGACGCCGTAGAGGCCGGTGCAGAAGAGGAGGGCGGAGAGTACGGCGGGATAGGCGAGGTGCATCAGCGGGCGCCTTCCTGCTCGGTTGACTGCGGTTCCTTGGCCGAGTCGGTGGGCTTGGCCATGTCGGCGGGCTTGGCCGAGTCGGTCGCTTTGAGCGGCCCAGTTCCCCCAGTCGCCCCATTTCGCCCGATCGGGTGATTACGGGAATCCGGGACGGATGGGGAACTCCCGGTCTCGGCTCGGGAGTTCACAGGGGGAGAACTCGACTCCGCCTTCGCTTTGCGGGACAGGACGATCGCGCCGACCAGGGCCGCGAGGAGCAGGACGGAGAGAGCCTCGAAGGGGAGAACCCAGTTCTGGAAGAGGCTGGCTCCGGTGGCCTCGGTGGAGCCGGCGGCGGGGCCGTCCAGGTCGATCCAGGTGGTGCGGAAGGCGTCGACGACCACCCAGACCAGAGCGGCTCCCGCGGCGACCGCCACGGCCAGGGCGGCCCAGCGGTTGTCGGAATCGGCGTCCGGGGACCGGCCGATGGGGGCCCTGGTGAGCATCAGACCGAACAGAAGGAGGACGACGACGGAGCCGACATAGATGAGGACCTGCACCCAGGCGATGAACTCGGCGGTGAGCAGGAGGTATTCGACGGCGAGGCCACCGAGGGCCACCACCAGCCACAGGGCGGCGTGCACCAGTTGCTTGGTGGTGACGGTGACGATCGCGGCGCCGAAGGTGACCAGGCCGACGAGCAGGAAGGCGATCTCGACGCCGGTCGGGGAGAGGAAGCCGTGGGTTTGGGCGGCGGCTGTGGTCAGTACGGCAGAGGTGAGGCTCACGCGTTCCCCTCCTGCGACTCGGCCTGCGTGGCCGCCAGCTTCTCGGCGGTCTTGCGGGCGGTCGCGATCTCCTTCGGTTCCTCCGCGCCGGGGTCGAGGGCCGGCGGGGCCGGAACCGTCCACATCCACTCGCGGAGCTTGTCCCGCTCGTGGGTGAGGTCGCGGATGTCGGTCTCGGCGTACTCGAACTCCGGGGACCAGAACAGGGCGTCGAAAGGACACACCTCGATGCAGATACCGCAGTACATGCAGAGGGAGAAGTCGATGGCAAAGCGGTCGAGGACGTTACGGCTGCGTTCGCGGCCACCGGGGGTCGCGGCCGGAACCGTCTCCTTGTGGGAGTCGATGTAGATGCACCAGTCGGGACACTCACGGGCGCACAGCATGCAGACCGTGCAGTTCTCCTCGAACAGGCCGATCACGCCTCGGGTGCGGGGCGGGAGGTCGGGCTGAGCGTCGGGGTACTGCTCGGTGACGGTCTTCTTCGTCATCGTGCGCAGGGTGACGGCCAGGCCCTTGGCGAGGCCGGAGCCGGGGATGGGGGCCATGGTTAGGAGATCACCACCTTGACGATGCCGGTGAGGGCGATCTGGGCGAGGGAGAGGGGGACGAGGAGGGTCCAGGAGAGTTTCTGGAGCTGGTCCTCGCGCAGGCGGGGGTAGGTCACGCGGAGCCAGATGACGACGAAGGCGAGCAGGGCTGTCTTGAGGAGGGTCCACACCCAGCCGAGACCGTCGGCGCCCCAGGGACCGTGCCAGCCGCCCAGGAAGAGAACGGTGGTGAGGCCGCACAGGACGACGATTCCGGCGTACTCGGCGAGGAGGAACAGGGCGAAACGAAGGCCGGTGTACTCGGTGTAGGCACCGAAAATGATCTCCGAGTCGGCGACCGGCATGTCGAAGGGAGGGCGTTGGAGCTCGGCGAGGCCGGCGACGAAGAAGACGATCGCGCCGACCAGCTGCCAGGGCAGCCACCACCACTCGAAGGCGCCGAGAATGCCGGGAAGGGAGACGGTTCCGGCCGCCATCGCCACCGAGGCGGCGGTGAGCAGCATCGGGAGTTCGTAGGCAAGGAGCTGTGCGGCGGTGCGGAGGCCGCCGAGGAGGGAGAACTTGTTGGCGGAGGCCCAGCCGGCCATGAGGGAGCCGAGGACACCCACGCCCATCACGGCGAGCACGAAGAACACGCCTGCGTCGACCACCTCGCCGACGGCGCCCTCGCCGGGGCCGATCGGGATGGCCAGGAGGACGAGGAGGTAGGGCAGGAGGGCTACGGCGGGGGCGAGTTGGAAGATTCGGCGGTCAGCGCCCGCCGGTACGACGTCTTCCTTCTGAGCGAACTTCACGCCGTCCGCGACGAGTTGGGCCCAGCCGTGGAAACCGCCTGCGTACATCGGGCCGAGGCGGCCCTGCATGTGGGCCATCACCTTGTGCTCGGTCTGGCCGATGATCAGAGGGAAGGTGAGGAATACGACGAAGACGATCAGGAGTCGCAGGGCGACGTCGAGAGCGTCGTTCACTGCGGGCCTCCTGCGGGCTCGTCGGGGGTGCGTGGGGTATTGGGGGTGCTGGGGGTTTTGGGGGCGCCGCGGGTGGGGGTGTCAGGGGCCGGGGGCTCGTCCGCGGTTGAGTCGTCGGAGGTCGCGTCGGCGTCCTGAGGGTTCGGGTGAGTGTGGTTGGGGGTCCGGTCGACGTCTTCGGAGCGTTCCGCGGGTCGGGGATCTTCGGAAGCGCCCTCCTCCTCGGGGGTACCGGGTTCCACAGAAGCGCTCTGTGCCTCG
Source organism: Streptomyces sp. NPDC005374 (assembly GCF_042872225.1). Taxonomy (NCBI): domain Bacteria; kingdom Bacillati; phylum Actinomycetota; class Actinomycetes; order Kitasatosporales; family Streptomycetaceae; genus Streptomyces; species Streptomyces sp. NPDC005374. The sequence continues at coordinate 922,068 of NZ_JBIAKA010000001.1, forward strand.
GAGGCGCCTGGCTCCTTGGAAGCACCGGGTTCAGCGGGCTCGTCCGGCCGTTCGGGGCGTTCGGAGGATTGCGCGTCCTCGGAGGTGGGGGGTTGTTCCGTTCCGAAGTCGTCGAAGGCTGGGCGAGCGTGATGCCACGGCGCGTCCGGGCTGCGTGGGGTGCTCCGAGCCTTCGGCGGCGTGGTCGTGAGGCTCGCGTCATCGGCCGACGTCTCGGAGCCAGTCGCGGCACGGTGACTCACGGAACCGCCCGAAGCGCTGCGTGTCCGACGGGGCCCGGCCGGGGCAACACCCGCGGCTCCCTGGCGTTGCGGTGCCGAGGTGTCCGAGGCAGGGGTGTCCGAGCCAGGGACACCCGAGCCTGAGGTATCCGACCCGGGGGCGTCCGCCCCCGAGGTGTCCGATGTCGGGGCATCCGATGCCGAAGTCTCCGACGCTGAAGTGTCCGACGCAGAAGTCTCCGACGCCGAGGCATCTGGACTCGAAGTGCCCGATGTCGGGGCATCCGACAAAGGCGCGGGCAAGGGACGCAAGCCGGTGGCCGGGGCGTCCGACTCGGACGTACCGCTCGCCGGTGCTGCTGGACCGTCATCGGTGCCGTGGGCTCCCGGTGCCGTCTGGCCGGCCGAGCCCTGCGCAGTGGTACGCGTTCGTCGGGGCACGCCCGTCGACGACGCCCCCGCAGCACTGCCCGTGGCCTCCGCCACCCCAGGTGCGCTCTGGCTCGCCGAACCGTCCGCCACCGAACCCGCCCCACGCGGTCCACCCGGCACCCCGGGCTCCTCCGCCTGGCTCGCCGAACCGTCCGCCGCTGATCGCGCCCGACGTGGCCCACCGGGCACCGCACCCGGCACCCCGGACCCCTCCGCCGGGCTCGCCGAACCCTCCCCCACCGAACCCGCCCCAACCGGTCCACCGGGCACCCCGGACCCCTCCGTCCGGCTCGCCGAACCATCCGCCGCTGATCGCGCCCGACGTGGCCCACCGGGCACCGCACCCGGCACCCCGGGCTCCTCCGTCTGGCTCGCCGAGCCCTCCGCTGCCGAGCGCGCTCGGCGGGCTGGGCGGTCGGTTGTGGTTCGGGCGGGGCGTTCGACCGGGGTTCGGGCCGCGCCGCGGGCGGGGCGGGCCGGAGCCGGAGGCAGCTGGCCTTTCAGGGGGCCCCATTCGTTCGGGTCGGGGACTCCTGGGGGAAGCATCTGGCGGCGTTTGGGGCCACCGTGTTCGGACTCGCCCGGTTCCTTGGCTCCGGGCCAGGCCTTGGCGACTCGGGCGGCCAGGACGAAGTCCTTGCGGAGGGGATGGCCCTCGAAGGTTTCCGGCAACAGGAGAGGGGTGAGGGAGGGATGGCCGTCGAAGGTGATGCCGAACATCTCGTGGGTCTCGCGTTCGTGCCAGGCGGCACCCGCGTAGATGTCGACGGCTGTGGGCAGCGCCGGGGTCTCGTGGGAGACGGTCGTGCGGAGCAGCAGGCGTCGTACCGGGGAGAGGGCCACCACGTGGGCAGCCACGCGGAAGCCCGTGCCGGGTTCGTCGACCGCGCTGAGCCAGTCGAAGTAGGTGCAGCCCAGCTCGTCGCGGGCCACACGCAGCGCCGCGAGCCAGGTCGCGGGCGGGACGTCGACCGTCAGGACCTCGTAGGACTCCTCGGCGTTGGTCTCGGGGCCGAAGAGTTCCTCGACGGGGGCGGGGAGCCAGCCGACGGCGGTCACCGTGTGTCTCCCTCGCCGGAGGCCTCGGGGTCACCCGAAGTCGATGGTCCACCGGATGTCGCAGCGTCGCCTGAAGTCACCGGCCCGCCCCGGGCCCCCTGCTCACCGGAAGTCCCAGCCCCAGCCGAAGCCCCCGCCGCACCAGAACCCGTACGCTCCCCCGATCCCGATCCCGATCCCGATCCCGATCCCGCACCGGGCCCGGACCCCGCACCCCCCGGCCCCCTCACCAACCCGCTCTGCAGCGCCGCTACCGACGGGCGTCCCGTAGGGGATCCGTACCGTTCTGCCAGCGACTCCCTCGCGATCTTCTCCTGGAGTTTCAGGATTCCCTGGAGCAGTGCCTCGGGGCGGGGAGGGCAGCCCGGCACGTACACGTCCACAGGGATGATCTGGTCGACGCCCTTGGTGACCGAGTACGAGTCCCAGTACGGGCCGCCGCAGTTGGAGCAGGCGCCGAAGGAGATGACGTACTTGGGCTCGGGCATCTGCTCGTAGAGGCGCTTCACGGCCGGGGCCATCTTGTCCGTGACCGTGCCGGAGACGACCATCAGGTCGGCCTGGCGGGGACCCGGGGCGAAGGGGATGACGCCGAGGCGGATGAAGTCGTGGCGGGCCATCGACGCGGCGATGAACTCGATGGCGCAGCAGGCGAGGCCGAAGTTGAAGACCCAGAGGGAGTACCGGCGGCCCCAGTTGAGGATCACCTTCATCGGCTCGGGGGCGAGGCGGGCGAGGGCGCCCAGCCGTTTCGGCTCCGGAAGCAGAACAGGCTCCGAGGGGGTCACGTCCATTCCAGGACACCCTTCTTGTACGCGTACAACAACCCCACGGCGAGGAAGCCCAGGAAGATGAACATCTCCACGAGCGTGGTCGCGCCGTAGCCGGGGGCCGCGAAGACCGTCGCCCACGGGAACAGGAAGATCGAGTCGACGGCGAAGATGACGTACAGGAAGGCGTAGACGTAGTAGCGGACCTGGGTGTGGGCCCAGCCCTCGCCGACGGGGTCGACGCCGCACTCGTACGTCAGGAGTTTCTCGGGGGTGGGGACCACGGGCCGTAGCAGGCGGCCGGCGCCGAAGGCGACGGCGACGAAGAGCACGCCGACGACGGCGAGCAGTCCGACGACCGAGTACGACTGGAAGTAGTCCGCCGCTACGACGGTCGAATCGACGGTCGGTTCCGGCACGTCCGCCCCTCGCTCCCTGTGGACATCGATGAACACCGCTGTTCGACGATCTGTACGCACGGGAGTCTAGGCCCTGATAAAGGACCGGTAAGCAGCCCGTCACCCGTTGGAAGACGGGGGTGGGGTTTTCCCCAGGGAACGGCGGCGGCCCGCCTCATGGCGCCCGGCCCTCTCGCGCGGCACGCTAACCCATATGACCGAACGCCATTCGTCCCCGAGCCGTGCCGTGACCACCGGCAGAACCACCGGTCGAACCGACGGTGGGCGGCTGCCGCCGGCCCGTTTCGCCTATGACGCGCACACCTGGAAGGAGATCGCGCATCTCCTGGCGAACCTTCCGGTGTCGATCCTCGGCTTCACCTACGTCATGACCGTGCTGTTCACCGGTCTCTGGCTGACCGTCACGGTGATCGGGTTCCCGCTGCTCGCGGCCGGCCTGCTGGGCGCGCGGCAGCTGGGCAAACTGGAGCGGGCGCGGGCCCGGGCGCTGCTCGGGCTGCATGTGGACGAGCCGAGTCCGATGCCGTGGCGTACCAAGAACGGCGGCAACGGCTTCTTCCCTCAGCTGTGGATGGGACTGAAGGACCCGGTGGGGTGGCGGACGGTGCTGTACGACTTCGTCCGGCTGCCGTGGGGCATCTTCACCTTCACTCTCACGCTGACCTCGTTGTTCGTGCTGTGGCCGGTGCTGCCGTTCATCGCGCGGGGCCTCACCAACGTGGACCGGGCGATGGTGCGCGGGCTGCTGTCGCCCTCCGACGAGCTGGAACGCCGTATCGCCGAACTGGAGTCGGACCGGGGGGTCGTGGTGGACGCGGCCGCGTCCGACCTGCGGCGCATCGAGCGGGATCTGCACGACGGGGCGCAGGCACGGCTGGTCAATCTGGCCATGGGGCTCGGCCTCGCGAAGGAGAAGCTCCTGGAGGACCCGGAGTACGCGCAGGCGATGGTCGCGGAGGCGCACGGTGAGGTGAAGCTGGCGCTTCAGGAGCTGCGGGACCTGGCGCGGGGCATCCATCCCGCCGTGCTGACCGACCGCGGGCTCGACGCGGCGCTGTCGTCGGTCGCCTCGCGTTGCACGGTGCCGGTGAAGGTGACCGCCGACCTCGACGCCCGGCCGGTGCAGGCGATCGAGGGCATCGCCTACTTCACCGTCTCGGAACTGCTGCAGAACGTCAGCAAGCACAGTGGGGCGAGGTCGGCGTCGGTCGACGTGTGGCGGTCGGAGGACCGGCTGCTCATCCAGGTGTGGGACGACGGCCGCGGTGGCGCCCGGCTCGACGCCGGCACCGGCATGCGCGGGCTCGCGGAGCGGCTGGGCGCGGTCGACGGGCTGTTCGTCATCGACTCGCCGCCGGGCGGCCCGACGGTGGTGACGGCGGAGCTGCCGTGGCGGGACCGGGTGCCGCACAAGCCGTAGCGACCGGAGGCGGAAGCGGGAAGGGGTGGGGAAAACCCCCCTTCCAAGACGCCGACGGCCTCCATGGTCCGTTGAGCTGCGGCCCAGCAGGGTGGAGGTACGACACCACAGGCGCGGGACGAGAGATGAAGGACGACGTCGATGGCCACGGACTACGGGTACGACAGTGGGCTCGGGTTCCCCGAGAAGGCGCGGCGGCACCGGGTGCCGGCGGGGCTGCGGGCGCCGTTCGAGGGGCGGACCTGGCGTGAGTTCGGCTATGTGCTGCTGAGCCTGCCGATCAGCATCGTGCTGTTCACGTACGCCGTCACGATGGTCTCGCTGGGCGCGGGCCTGCTCGTGACCTTCCTCGGGATCCCGGTCTTAGCTGCGGGGCTCGCCGGGTGCCGTGGGTTCGGGGCGATGGAGCGGGCGCGGGCGCGGGGGCTGCTGGGTCTGGAGGTCGCGGACCCGGAGCCGCTGCGGATGCGGAAGTCCGGGTTCATGGGGTGGATGGGCGCGGTCCTCAAGAGCGGGGTGTCCTGGCGGGCGCTGCTGTACTCCGTGCTGCACCTGCCGTGGGCGGTGTTCTCGTTCGTCGTCGCGGTGAACTTCTGGGTGTACGGCTGGGCGTTGCTGACCTATCCGCTGTGGTTCTGGCTCTTCCCGGCGTACGCCGGTCAGGACGGGCTCGAGCTGTACGGCGACCAGACCCACCACGTCTATCTGGACAACCCGTTCGAGATCATCGTGACGGCGCTGGTGGGGCTGTTGTTCACGCTGGCCACGCCGTGGATCGTGCGGGCGCTCACGATGGTGGACCGGGTGATGGTGCACGGGCTGCTCGGGCCGACCCGGCTGTCGGCGCGGGTGGTGGAGCTGGAGTCGGACCGGGGCGTCGTGGTGGACACGGCGGCGGCGGATCTGCGGCGGATCGAACGGGACCTGCACGACGGGGCGCAGGCCCGGCTGGTGGCGCTGGCCATGGATCTGGGGCTGGCGAAGGAGAAGCTCACGGAGGACCCGCAGGCGGCGGCGCGGATGGTGGACGAGGCGCACGGTGAGGTGAAGACGGCGCTTCAGGAACTGCGTGATCTGGCGCGGGGCATCCATCCGGCCGTGCTGACCGACCGGGGGCTGGATGCGGCGCTGTCCTCCGTGGCCTCGCGCTGCACGGTGCCGGTGCAGGTGGAGGTGGATCTGCCCGCTCGGCCGGCGCCGGCCATCGAGGGGATCGCGTACTTCACGGTGTCGGAGTTGTTGCAGAACATCAGCAAGCACTCCCGGGCCACGGGGGCCGCGGTGGATGTGTGGCAGGTGGAGAACCGGCTGATGCTGCAGGTGGTGGACAACGGGGTGGGTGGGGCCGATGTGTCCTCCGGGTCCGGGCTTACGGGGTTGGCGGAGCGGTTGGATGCCGTGGACGGGATTCTGGTGGTGGATTCGCCGGTGGGGGGGCCTACCCGGGTGACGGCGGAGTTGCCCTGGCGGGGGGATCGGGTGTGACGGGGGCTGTGTGACGTGGGGGCGGTGGGGGGTTTTCGCCCCCGCCGCCCCTACCCGTCCCGTCCTCCAGGGGCGCTGCCCCTTCGGCCCCGCGCCCCTTCGGCCCCGCACCCCTTCGACCCCGCACCCCTTCGACCCGCACCCCTTCGACCCGCACCCCCTGGGGGCTGCGCCCCCAGCCCCCCGTCGGCCCTGAAGGGCCTCGTCCTCAAACGCCGGACGGGCTGAAAATGACACCGGCCCCCGTCTTAATCCCGTTGCCCACACCCGCCCGCATCCGAATGCTGGAATGCTGGACTTGTCCAGCGGGTGGGCATGAAGTGGGCTGGGGGGCCGAGAGTCGTGGAGGACAGGGTGCGGGTGGTCATCGCCGAGGATTCAGTGCTGCTGAGGGAGGGCCTGACCCGGTTGCTGACCGACCGCGGGCACGACGTCGTGGCCGGAGTGGGCGACGGAGAGGCGCTGATCAAGACCATCGGCGAGCTGGACGCGCAGGGCGAGCTGCCCGACGTCGTCGTCGCCGACGTACGGATGCCTCCGACGCACACCGACGAAGGGGTGCGGGCCGCCGTACAACTGCGCAAGGCACATCCCGGACTCGGGGTACTCGTACTGTCGCAGTACGTGGAGGAGCGGTACGCCACCGAGTTGCTGGCCGGGTCCAGTCGCGGGGTGGGTTACCTGCTCAAGGACCGGGTCGCGGAGGTGCGTGAGTTCGTGGACGCGGTGGTGCGGGTGGCCGAGGGCGGTACGGCCCTCGACCCCGAGGTGGTCGCACAGCTGCTGGGGCGCAGCCGCAAGCAGCATGTGCTCGCCAATCTCACGCCCCGGGAGCGGGAGGTGCTCGGGCTCATGGCCGAGGGGCGGACCAACTCGGCCGTCGCGCGCCAGCTCGTGGTCAGCGACGGGGCCGTCGAGAAGCACGTCAGCAACATCTTCCTGAAGCTCGGGCTCTCGCAGAGCGACGGGGACCATCGCAGGGTGCTGGCCGTTCTCACCTATCTGAACTCCTGAACCACCGTGCGGGCCCGAAGAACCGCAGGACAAGCCGGAGCGTCTTCAACGAAAGCGCCGGGGGGCGTGTAAACCGTGACAACTCAGGGCGTCGAACCGTCTCAAAAGCACGTCCATCATTCGAATGGCCGAGGGATGGGGACCCCTGCGGTCGTAGGGTTGATCCTGGGAAGGCCTGCGGGAAGGCCGCTCCCGAACAGCCGCCTCGAGGGAGGTCCAGTTCAGTGACCAGTCAGGTCAGCAGCGCAGCGGAGCAGGCCGACGAAGCCGTCGTGGGAGAGCAGCGCAAAGAGAGCGGCGTGAAGGATGTCCGCCGTCTCGACCGGGTGATCATTCGTTTCGCGGGTGACTCCGGTGACGGTATGCAGCTCACCGGTGACCGTTTCACCTCGGAGACGGCCACCTTCGGCAACGACCTGTCCACCCTTCCCAACTTCCCCGCCGAGATCCGGGCCCCTGCCGGAACCCTGCCGGGGGTCTCCTCCTTCCAACTCCACTTCGCCGACCACGACATCCTGACTCCGGGCGACGCGCCGAACGTGCTGGTCGCGATGAACCCGGCGGCCCTGGCGGCGAACATCGCCGACCTGCCGCGCGGCGCCGAGATCATCGTCAACACGGACGAGTTCACCAAACGGGCGATGCAGAAGGTGGGGTACGCGGCCTCGCCGCTGGAAGATGGATCGCTCGACGGTTACAGCCTTCATCCGGTCCCCCTGACCACGCTGACCGTCGAGGCCCTCAAGGATTTCGACCTCAGTCGCAAAGAGGCCGAGCGCAGCAAGAACATGTTCGCGCTCGGCCTCTTGTCATGGATGTACCACCGGCCCACCGAGGGCACGGAGAAGTTCCTGCGGGCGAAGTTCGCGAAGAAGCCGGAGATCGCCGAGGCGAACCTGGCCGCGTTCCGGGCGGGCTGGAACTTCGGTGAGACCACCGAGGACTTCGCCGTCTCCTACGAGATCGCCCCGGCGACGACGGCCTTCCCGGTCGGCACCTACCGCAACATCTCCGGGAACCTGGCCCTGTCCTACGGATTGGTCGCCGCGTCTCGCCAGGCGGACCTGCCGCTCTTCCTGGGCTCCTACCCGATCACCCCGGCCTCGGACATCCTGCACGAGCTGAGCAAACACAAGAACTTCGGTGTCCGGACCTTCCAGGCCGAGGACGAGATCGCGGGCATCGGCGCGGCGCTGGGCGCGGCCTTCGGCGGTTCGCTGGCCGTCACCACCACCTCCGGTCCGGGAGTCGCGCTGAAGAGCGAGACGATCGGTCTCGCCGTCTCCCTCGAACTGCCGCTCCTCGTCATCGACATCCAGCGCGGCGGCCCCTCCACCGGTCTGCCGACCAAGACCGAGCAGGCGGACCTGCTGCAGGCGATGTTCGGGCGCAACGGCGAGGCGCCGGTGCCGATCGTCGCTCCCCGCACGCCGGCCGACTGCTTCGACGCGGCGCTGGAGGCGGCCCGGATCGCGCTGGCGTACCGCACGCCGGTCATGCTGCTGTCGGACGGCTACCTGGCCAACGGCTCCGAGCCGTGGCGCATCCCCGAGCTCGACGAACTGCCGGATCTGACCGTGCAGTTCGCGCAGGGCCCCAACCACACCCTCGACGACGGCACCGAGGTGTTCTGGCCCTACAAGCGCGACCCGCAGACCCTCGCCCGCCCCTGGGCCGTGCCCGGCACACCGGGTCTCGAACACCGCATCGGCGGGATCGAGAAGGAGGACGGGACCGGGAACATCTCCTACGCCCCGGCCAACCACGACTTCATGGTCCGCACCCGCCAGGCCAAGATCGACGGCATCGACGTACCCGATCTGGAGGTCGACGACCCGCACGAGGCGCGCACGCTGGTGCTGGGCTGGGGGTCGACGTACGGGCCGATCACGGCGGCGGTACGACGCCTGCGGACGGCCGGCGAGGCGATCGCGCAGGCCCATCTGCGCCATCTCAACCCCTTCCCGCGCAACCTGGGCGCGGTGCTGAAGGCGTACGACAAGGTCGTCATCCCGGAGATGAACCTCGGGCAGCTCGCCACGCTCATCCGGGCGAAGTACCTGGTCGACGCGCACAGCTACAACCAGGTCAACGGTATGCCGTTCAAGGCCGAACAGCTCGCCACGGCTCTCAAGGAGGCCATCGATGGCTGAGACGTCCACGGAAGGCTCGGGCACGATCGAGGCACTTCAGCTCGTCCCCAAGGCCGAGGCCCGCCAGAGCATGAAGGACTTCAAGAGCGACCAGGAAGTCCGCTGGTGCCCCGGCTGCGGTGACTACGCGATCCTCGCGGCGGTCCAGGGTTTCATGCCGGAGCTGGGGCTGGCCAAGGAGAACATCGTCTTCGTCTCGGGCATCGGCTGCTCGTCGCGGTTCCCGTACTACATGAACACGTACGGCATGCACTCCATCCACGGCCGCGCCCCCGCGATCGCGACGGGCCTGGCCACGTCACGCCGGGACCTGTCGGTGTGGGTGGTCACGGGCGACGGCGACGCGCTGTCGATCGGCGGCAACCACCTGATCCACGCCCTGCGCCGCAACGTCAACCTCAAGATCCTGCTCTTCAACAACCGGATCTACGGCCTCACCAAGGGCCAGTACTCCCCGACCTCCGAGGTCGGCAAGATCACGAAGTCGACGCCGATGGGGTCGTTGGACGCCCCGTTCAACCCGGTGTCGCTCGCCATCGGCGCGGAGGCGTCCTTCGTGGCGCGCACGGTGGACTCGGACCGCAAGCACCTCACCTCGGTGCTGCGTGAGGCGGCGGCCCACCCCGGCACGGCGCTGGTCGAGATCTACCAGAACTGCAACATCTTCAACGACGGCGCCTTCGAGGCCCTGAAGGACCGGCAGCAGGCGGAGGAGGCGGTGATCCGCCTGGAACACGGGCAGCCGATCCGCTTCGGCGCGGACCTGTCCAAGGGGGTCGTGCGGGACGCGGCGACCGGTGATCTGAAGGTGGTGGCGGTGACGCCGGAGAACGAGTCGCGGATCCTGGTCCACGACGCGCACGCGTCGTCCCCGACGACCGCCTTCGCGCTCTCCCGGCTCGCCGACCCGGACACCCTGCACCACACGCCGATCGGCGTGCTGCGGTCAGTGGACCGGCCGGTGTACGACACCCAGATGTCGGACCAGCTGGACTCGGCGATCGTGCAGAACGGCAAGGGGGATCTGGGAGCGCTGCTGGCGGGGGGCGACACCTGGACGGTTGTCGGCTGACACGCGCAGACGACGCGAAGGGCCCGTATGCCGGAGCACGGCATACGGGCCCTTCACCGTTCCCTGCGGTTCTGCTCCTCAGCCGGGTGAGGACTCCGAGTCCGGGCCCACGACCCACCACTCCTCGAGGTCGTCCAGCCGTTCGTCCATGATCGCGTCGACGGCCCTGCCGACCCGTGCCTCGAAGGAGTCCGCCGGCAGCCCCTCTCGCCCATGGGCCGACCGCTCCCAGTACTCGACGAAGACCGGACTGCGGCGCAGCACCTTCAGATGCCCCAGGAGTTCGGCACGGTCGGTCGCACCGATCCGGTGGGAAAGGAGGATGAGCGAGTACTGGGCGTTGGCGGTGAGCATCTGGCGGCGCTTGTCGTCGGACAGATTTCTGAAGGTGCTGAGCGCGTCGGCGAGCACCTGGTCGTCGATCGCGCGGTCCAGGCGTTGCAGGAAGAAGCCCTGCAGTCGGATCAGGTTCGCCCGGTGGAGTTCGGTCGCGATGCGGTCGTAGCCGTCCGCCATGTGCCCGAGCTGCCGGGCAACCTCCTGAAGCAGCTCCGGCACCGTTTTCTCCTGTTCGGGCACGGTCATGCCGCCCCACCCCCGATTCGTCGCGACCCCGCCGTGTCCCTCCCAGCGTGCAAGTCGGCGCGGAAAGCCGGAAGAGGGCGCTCAAGCCTGGTTCTTCGTCGCGTCGTACACGTCTCGCGCCTCCTGCACCGCCGCCATCCGCCGGGCGGTCCACTCCGCCAGCCCTCGCACCTGTTCCGCCGCCTCGCGGCCGAGGTCGGTGAGGGAGTAGTCGACCCTCGGCGGGATCACCGGCTTGGCGTCCCGGTGCACCAGGCCGTCCCGCTCCAGGGTCTGGAGTGTCTGCGTGAGCATCTTCTCGCTGACCCGCCCGATCGCCCGGCGGAGTTCGCTGAAGCGGTACGGGCGGTCGAGGAGCTCGATCAGGACCAGGACGCCCCAGCGGGACGTCACGTGTTCCAGGACGAGGCGGTGGGGGCACATCGCCTCGCCGGTGTCGGGTGTGGCGGCCTTGTCGGTCACGGGACCCACTGCACTTACTGGCATGCCAGTACCTTACTTCAAAGTGGGTACTTTCGCAGAGTTAGCGCTTGCCCTATGGTTAGTGACACCGCACCCCACAAGGAGATCCCACATCATGAGCATCGTCGTCACCGGAGCCACCGGACACCTCGGCCGCCACGTCGTGGAGCAGCTGCTCGAGAAGGTCCCGGCCGAGCAGATCACCGCCGTCGTCCGCACCCCGGAGAAGGCCGCCGACTTCGCCGCGAAGGGCGTGAAGATAGCGGTCGCCGACTACAACGCACCGGAGACCTTCGACGGCATCCTCGCCGCCGGTGACAAGGTGCTCCTGATCTCCGGCAACGAGTTCGACAAGGGCCGCCCCGCCCAGCACCAGGTCGTCATCGACGCCGCCAAGGCCGCGGGCGTGGCGCTTCTCGCCTACACCAGCGCCCCCGGCACCCTGACCGCCGCGCTCGCCGACGACCACCGGGCCACCGAGAAGGCGCTGCTCGCCTCCGGCCTGCCCTACTCGCTGCTGCGCAACGGCTGGTACAACGAGAACTACACCGAGAACCTCGCCCCCGTCCTGGAGTACAGCGCGGTCGTCCAGGCCGCCGGCGACGGACGCGTCTCCTCCGCCTCGCGCGCCGACTACGCGGCCGCCGCCGTGGCCGTGCTGACCGGCGAGGGGCACGAGAACACGACGTACGAGCTGGGCGGCGACGAGGCCTGGAGCTTCGCCGAGTACGCGGCCGAGGTCGGCAAGCAGGCCGGCAAGGAGATCGCCTACAACGCCGTCTCCGTCGAGGCCTACACCGGGATCCTGACCGGCGCCGGACTGCCCGCGCCGTTCGCCGGGATCCTCGCCGGCGTCGACGCCTCCATCGCGAAGGGCGAACTGGTCGTCTCCTCCGGTGACCTGTCCCGCCTGGCCGGCCGCCCCACCACCCCGATCGCCGAGTCCGTCTCGGTCGCGCTCAAGGGCTGATCACTCCCCCGGCGGACCCTTGGGTGCCACACCCCCGCCTGTCATGACCGTATAGCGATACGGGCATGACAGGCGGGGGTGCTCGGCGTTACCGTCTTGCGGGCGAGGACGACGCGAGAAGGAGGGTCCGTGAAGTCCAGGGGCGAAGGACACATAGGTCTGCTGAACGGCTTCGCGGCCTATGGGATGTGGGGTCTCGTCCCCCTGTTCTGGCCCCTGCTCAAGCCGGCCGGGGCCGCGGAGATCCTCGCCCACCGGATGGTGTGGTCACTCGCCTTCGTCGCTGTCGCGCTCGTCGTCGTACGGCGCTGGGCCTGGGCCGGTGAACTGCTGCGGCAGCCGCGCAGGCTCGCGCTCGTCACCGTCGCCGCGGCCGTCATCACCGTGAACTGGGGCGTCTACATCTGGGCCGTGAACAGCGGCCACGTCGTCGAGGCCTCGCTCGGGTACTTCATCAACCCGCTGGTCACCATCGCCATGGGCGTGCTGCTGCTGAAGGAACGGCTGCGGCGCGTGCAGTGGGTGGCGGTCGGGGTCGGCGCCGCCGCCGTGCTCGTCCTCACCGTCGGGTACGGCCGGCCGCCGTGGATCTCCCTCACGCTCGCCTTCTCCTTCGCCACCTACGGCCTGGTGAAGAAGAAAGTGAACCTCGGCGGTGTCGAGTCGCTGGCCGCCGAGACCGCGATCCAGTTCCTGCCCGCGCTCGGCTACCTGCTGTGGCTCGGCGGCCGGGGCGACCTCAGCTTCGCCACCGAGGGCCCCGGGCACGCGGCACTGCTCGCCTCCACCGGTATCGTCACCGCGCTCCCCCTGGTCTGCTTCGGCGCCGCCGCGATCCGCGTGCCGCTGTCCACCCTGGGGCTGCTGCAGTACCTGGCGCCGGTCTTCCAGTTCCTGCTCGGCATCTTCTACTTCGGCGAGGCCATGCCGCCCGAGCGCTGGGCCGGGTTCGCCCTGGTCTGGCTGGCCCTGTCGCTGCTCACCTGGGACGCCCTGCGCACCGCGCGCACGCTCAGGAGGGCGATCAGCAGGCCCAGCACCACCATCACGACGGGCACCGTCAGCGCCGTACGGAAGGCGGAGAGCCTGGCCGCGGGTCCCGAGTCGCTGGACTCGCCCAGCGCGAGGCCGTAGACCGCCGTCACCGCCGAGATCCCGATCGCCGAGCCGAACTGGGTCGCGGTGTGCAGCAGCCCGCTCGCCAGGCCCTGCTCGGACTCGCCGACCCCGTCCGTCGCCGCGATCGTCAGCGGTCCGTAGGCCAGCGCGAAGGCGGTGCCCGCGATGCACAGCGTCGGGAACATCGCCAGGTAGGGCCAGTCCATGCCGACCGGCAGGAAGAGGCCGTAGGCGAGCACCGCCAGCAGGAAACCGCCGACGATCACGCGTACGACGCCGAAGCGGGCGACGAGCCTCGGGGTGAGCGTGGGTGCCAGCACGGCGTCGCAGCCCATGACCACCAGGGCGACCGCGGTCCGGAGCGAGGACCAGCCGCGCAGTTCCTGGAGATAGAGCGTCACCACGAACTGGAAGCCGAAGAAGGCCCCGACGAACAGCAGCGCCCCCAGGTCGGCCCGCACGACCTGTCCCACACGCAGTATCCCGAGCCGGACCAGGGGGCTCGCGGTCCGGCGTTCCACGGCGACGAAGACGGCCCCGAGCAGCAGCGCGCCGAGAGCGGCCGCCGCCGTCGACCGCCACGCGTCCAGGCCGTGTTCCAGGCGTACGACCGTATAGGCGGCCAGCAGCATCGCGCCGGCGGCGGTGAGGGTGCCGAGGACGTCGAACCCGTGGCCGGTCGGGGGCGGGGCCGCCGGACGCGGGATCAGCCGGAACGCGGCGAGGAGCAGCACGCCGGCCATCAGCACCGGCGCGAAGAACACCCAGCGCCAGCCGAGCTCGGTGAGCAGGCCGCCGATCACGAGACCGAGCGAGAAGCCGCCGGCTCCGGTGCCGGCGTAGACCAGCAGGGCCTTGTCGCGCTGCGGGCCCTCCTCGTAGGACGTGGTGATCAGGGACAGTGCGGCCGGGGTCATGAAGGCGGAGGAGATCCCGGTGGCGAAGCGGGCGACGACCAGCATCCAGCCCTCGGTCGCGAAGCCTCCGAGGCCCGAGAAGAGGAGGAAGACCGCCAGCCAGAGCAGGAACATCCGGCGGCGGCCGAGCAGGTCGGCGGCACGTCCGCCGAGGAGGGTGAAGCCGGCGTACCCGAGCACGTACGCGCTCATCACCCAGGCCGCGGTGTCCGTCGCGAGCCCGAGATCGGACCGGATCGACGGGACCGCGACGGCCATCATCGCGATGTCGGCGCCCTCCAGGAAGATCGTTCCGCAGAGGACGAGCAACAGCGCCCAGGCTCGCGCTCCCATGGCAACACTCCGTAGGTAGGGGGAGTTACTCGCTGAGGACGTGGACAGCACTTCGGCGGTGAGCGGGACTCCGCGGTCACCGGCCACGGCGACGCGGCGCCCCTTCCATGGGACACCCGGAGGGGCTGCCGGGTAAGGCACATCCTCGGGTGCATGCCGATGGAAGTCGCTCAGGTCAGTCTCCGACCTCGTCCGCCGTTATAAGTGACCTCATGACGCAGACAACTCCGACGCGGACAACTCCCGCACCCCTGCACTGGAAAGTGGTCGTCGACGCCGGTGACCCGCACGCCCAGGCCGACTTCTGGGCCGGCGCCCTGCACTACGCGGCCGAGGACAACGACGCGCTCATCGGGCGGCTGCTGGAACTGGGCGCGCTGCCGCGCGAGGCGACCGTCGAATACCACGGGCGCCTCGCCTTCCGGGACCTGATCGCCGTACGGCATCCCGACGACCCCTACGACAGGGACAGCGGCACGGGGCTGGGGCGGCGGCTGCTGTTCCAGCGGGTGCCGGAGGCGAAGACGGTCAAGAACCGGCTCCACCTGGATGTACACGCCCCGGACGGGCAGCGGTCGGCCGAGGTCGAGCGACTGACGGGGCTCGGGGCGAGCGTGCTACGGGAGGTGCGGGAGCAGGGCGGCGAGTGGGTGGTGATGGCGGATCCGGAGGGGAACGAGTTCTGCGTGCAATGAGCCCTTGACGGCGACGAGGTCCGTTATGCGAACAGGCGTGACCGGATTGCGCCCTTGACGGAGAGTCAACCTCAGCTTCACCATCCAGGCACCCATTCGCTGTGGGATCCCTGTGAATTCAGGGATCCCCATGGAATTCGGAGCCCCCCACATGAAGCTCTCGGTTCCCGGACGCGTCACGGCCACCGCCGTCGTCGTCACCGCTTCCCTCCTGGCCGGCGGATCCATAGCCGGCGCGGCCCCCGCGGGACAGCCCGCGGTGGCCGCGGCCCCGGACATCCCGGTGGCCAACGTGAAGGCGCATCTGACCCAGCTGCAGTCCATCGCCACCGCCAACGGCGGCAACCGCGCGCACGGCCGCACCGGCTACAAGGCCTCGCTCGACTACGTCAAGGCCAAGCTGGACGCCGCCGGATTCACCACGACGGTCCAGCAGTTCACGTCCTCCGGCCGCACCGGCTACAACCTCGTCGCGGACTGGCCGGGCGGCGACACCAACCAGGTGATCATGTCCGGCTCGCATCTCGACAGCGTGACGGCGGGCGCGGGCATCAACGACAACGGCTCCGGCTCGGCGGCCGTTCTGGAGACCGCGCTCGCCGTCTCCAGGGCCGGCTACCAGCCCACCAAACACCTGAGATTCGCCTGGTGGGGCGCCGAGGAGCTGGGCATGGTCGGCTCCCGCTACTACGTCAACAGCCTCTCCACCGCGAACCGTTCACGGATCAGCGGCTATCTCAACTTCGACATGATCGGCTCGCCGAACCCCGGGTACTTCGTCTACGACGACGACCCGGCCATCGAGAAGACCTTCAAGGAGTACTACGCCGGCCTCGGCGTCCCGACCGAGATCGAGACCGAGGGCGACGGCCGCTCCGACCACGCGCCGTTCAAGAACGCGGGCGTGCCGGTGGGCGGGCTGTTCAGCGGCGCCGACTACGTCAAGACGGCGGCGCAGGCGGCCAAGTGGGGCGGCACGTCGGGGCTGGCCTTCGACCGCTGCTACCACTCCTCGTGCGACACATCGGCCAACATCAACGACACGGCGCTGGACCGCAACAGCGACGCGGTGGCGTACGCGGTGTGGGGGCTGTCGCAGTAACAGCGGCCCGCGGGCTACTGCGGCCCGCGGGCTACTACGGCCTGCGGGCTACTGGTCGGCGGTCCGTGCCCGTTCCGTGAGGCGGAGCATGCGGGCGCGGGCCGACTCCAGTCGGTCCAGGTCCTCGGCCGCCGGGCCCTCCCCGGCGGCCATGTCCGTCCACAGGGTGAGCAGTTCACGGCCGAGCTCCAGGCCCCGCAGGGGATCCTGTACGGCCTTCCACGCGGTGGCCGCGCTCTGCACATTGCCGTAGGCCGCCTCGGCGTCTCCGGCGCGGTGCTGGATGGCCGCGAGGTCGAGGGAGATCTCCACGGCCTGGATCAGCTCGCCGCCCAAGTAGGCGATATAGGCGGCGAGTTCGCGCACCCGCAGCACGTCGGGATGTTCACCGCCCAGGATGTCGGACGCCTGGGCGACGGCCCGCTCGGCCAACTCCGCCGCGACGTCGGTCCGCCCTTCCTGCACGGCCTCGCTGATCCGCGCCACCGGTTCCACGAGAACGGCGTCGTCCACCACCAGTCCCTCCCCCAGCACGGCCTCGGCCACCGCGTCGAACCCTCGCACGGGCGTCGGCTGGGGACCGGGGTCGTCCAGGAGGGGGACGGGGTCCAGGAGAGGGGCGGTGCGAGGCGTGCTCTGAGCCGACGGCAGGGGCCGCGGCTGCGACACGTCGACGAAGCCGGCCGCCGACGGCAAGGGCCTGAGGGCGGGTACGGGGCCGGGCTCCGTCGGCAGGGGCAAGGGGGTCGGTGCCAGGCCGGGGTCGGTCGGCAGGGGCAGAGGGGTCGGTACCGGGGCCGGCCACGCCGGAGCGGGCGCCGCGTCAGAACCGGTCGTCGGCAGCGGGCCGGGCGCGGGGGCGAAGCCGGGCTCCGGGAGCGCCTCGGAGGCCGGCCTGGTGCCCATGACGGGTGGCGGGCCGAACTCGCCCGTCGGGGGTACGGCCGTTCCGGGGGTCCGAGCCGGAGTCGGGCCGGTGGCCCCGATGCCCGGCAGCCGACGCAGGACCTGGGTCGGGGACGGTTCGGCGTCCGTCCGCCGGTCCTCGGGCAGCTTCCGGAAGCGGAACGTCGGGGCCGGGTCCGGTGTCGGCTCCACCGGTGGCTGTGCGGAATGTTCGGGCCGGTCGTGCGGGGCAGGTTCGTCCTGGCCGCCCGCGGCCGGCCACGACACCTCCGGTGCGAGCCCCGCCGGTCCGGTGACCCCGGATCCCGTGGTCGGTGCCGGTGCCCCCGGTTCCTCGGCGGCCGGCCCGACCTCCCCCGCGCCCTCGGGCGGAGCCATCCGCACCGGATCGGCGGTGAAGCGGCTGGAGCCGTCCGTGGTGACCTCCAGGGGGACCACGTAGCCGATGCGGGCGTCGTGGATCGTGGCGTGGACGGGCCCGCCCGCGGTCCGGGCGAGGCGGTGGAGGTGGGTGAGGACGGCTTGTTGGAGCTCCTCGCCGGGGGGCGCGGTGACCGGACTTCCGGCCACCGTCGCGACCTCACCGGTCACGGGGACGCGGACGTCGATCGGGGTCGCCCCCCGCTGGTGGTCCAGCTTCTTCTCGCGGCTGAGTCGAGACATCTCATCCCTCACGGTCGTGCACGTACTGTCGAGTCTCTCGGTTCGCTCCCTGTTCTCACGTCACCGTGATGTCACAGGCCTGTTCCAGGGGGTGCGGGGCGGGTGGGATGGCAGGGTCGGAGCGCGGGCATGCGGACCGACGTGCAACGAAAGGCGGAGAGTGTGCAGCAGGGGCCGGAGATCTGGATCCGCGGGCCGGTGCCCCCCACAGGGAGACGGTACGCGTGGGTCGGTACCCATGGTGGCGCCGGCGTCTCCACCCTGGCCGCCGTCTACGGCGGTCACGACAGCGGACGCGACTGGCCCGGCCCCGGCGCCCCGGCCTCCGTCCTCCTCGTCGCCCGTACCCACGCCGCGGGGCTGCTCGCCGCCCGCCGCGCCCTGGAGCTGTTCCGGCGCGGCGAGCACCCGCGGGGCCTCGACCTCGACGCCGTCGTCCTTGTCGCGGACGCCCCCGGGCGCCTCCCCCGGCCGCTCTCCCGGCAGGTCAAGGAGATCGAGTCGGCGGTGGACGTGTACCGCGTGCCCTGGGTGCCGGCCTGGCGCCTCGGCGACCTGAACGGGTCGCCCCCACGCGGAACCGATGCACTGACCCGCCTCACCCGGGCCACCGGCTGACCGGTCCCCCATCCGACGCGGCTCCCTCCCCGACCGCACCTCCCTCTCCGCCCTGGACAGATTCATGCGCACGCATATAATGCATGTGCGAGTATGTGCCCTACGCCGACCACCTGAGGGATTCCCATGACGCGCCGCTTCCTGTTCGTGCTCGGCAGCAGCCGCAGCGAGGGCAACACCGAGCTGCTGGCCCGCCGGGCCGCCGAGCAGCTGCCCACCGACGTCGAGCAGCAGTGGATCAGCCTCGCCGAGCATCCGTTGCCCGACTTCCTGGACCTTCGGCACGACAGCGAGTACCTGCACTCCCCCACCGGGGACGCCCCGCAGCGGCTGCTCGACGCCACGCTCGCGGCGACGGACATCGTGATCGCCTCGCCGGTCTACTGGTACTCGGTCTCCGCGCTCACCAAGCGCTACCTGGACTACTGGTCGGGCTGGCTGCGCACCCCCGGCCTCGACTTCAAGGCTCAGCTTGCCGGG
Organism: Streptomyces sp. NPDC005374; assembly: GCF_042872225.1. Classification (NCBI taxonomy): domain Bacteria; kingdom Bacillati; phylum Actinomycetota; class Actinomycetes; order Kitasatosporales; family Streptomycetaceae; genus Streptomyces; species Streptomyces sp. NPDC005374. The sequence goes on from NZ_JBIAKA010000001.1 coordinate 940,963, forward strand.
CGCACCCTGTGGGGCGTGTCCGTGCTCGCGGACGACCGGCCCGTGGTCGCCGACCCGTTCGTCGGCACGCTCAACAACTCGGCCGCGTACATGGAGATGCGGTTCGGCGGGGTACTGCTCGGCAACGGCAGCAACCGGGGCGATGTGCTGAAGGACGAGGCCGCGCTGACCCGGGCGAAGACGTTCTTCGAGCAGGAGGCACCGCTCGCCCGCTTCCCGGGTGAACAGCTCACGCCGTGATGTCTCACACCGTGACGTCCTTCGCCATGAACCTCGCCCACGCCGCCGAGCCGAACACCGCCGCGTACAGGGCCTGCAGGCCCAGGTTCCGCACCAGGTCGTCCCAGTAGACCGGTTCGCGCATGAGGTCGGCGAAGGACAGCCAGTAGTGGGAGAAGAAGTAGGGCTGCAGGGCGTGGAGCTGGGGTATCTGGTCGAGGATCTGGACGGTGATCAGCAGGCCGACCGTCGTGGCCATCGCCGCGATGCCGCTGTTCGTGAGCGTCGAGACGAACAGGCCCAGGGCCGCCACACCGGTCAGTGACGCGGCCACCACCAGGGCGATCAGCAGGGCTCTTCCCAGGCCCTCCGCGAAGGTGATCTGTGTGCCGGAGATCGTCGTCAGGTCGCCCAGCGGGAACAGGACTGCTCCGACCGCCAGCGCCGAGAGCGCGACCACGAGGGTGGCGACCAGGCAGAAGGCCATCACTGTCGCGTACTTGGTGAGCAGCAGTCGGGTGCGGCCCGCCGGGGCGACCAGGAGGTAGCGGAGGGTGCCGGCGTTGGCCTCGCCCGCGATCGCGTCGCCCGCGATGACGCCGATGGCCATCGGGAGGAAGAAGGGAAGGGTCGCGGCGAGGGCGGTGAACACCAGGAACAGGCCGTTGTTGGTGATCTGGGAGATGAAGGCGGGACCTCCGCCACCGCCGCCGGCTGAGCCGTCGTCGCCGGTTTCGATCTTCACCGCAATGCCTACGAGGATCGGGACCGCTGCGAGTACGGCGAGCAGGGCCAGGGTTCGCCAGCGGCGGAACGTGGTGTGGAGTTCGTTGCGGAAGAGGGTGGCTCGGAAGGTCGTACGGCGGCTTTCGGTTTGTGGGGGCTGGTCGCGCCCCTGAACAACGATCTCCTCAGCCTGCGACATCGAAGCCCTCCCCCGTCAGCGCTACGAAGGCGTCCTCCAGAGAGGCCCGCTCCACCCCGAAGCCGCGCACCCGGACGCCTGCCTTGACCAAGGCCGCGTTGATGTCGGCCAGTTCGCTGTCCGGAGGGTCGGCTGTCACCCGGTCCTCGGCGATGACCACATCGCTGACGCCCTGCTCCTTCAGCACCCTGGCCGCGTCCGCGGTGTCCGGTGTCGTCACGACCAGCCGCCCCCTCGCGCCCGCCGCCAGCTCCGCCACCGGGCCCTGGGTGATCAGGCGCCCCTGGGCCATCACGGCCGCATGGGTGCAGACCTGTTCGATCTCGTCCAGGAGGTGGGAGGAGAGGAAGACGGTGGTGCCGTCCGAGGCCAACTCCCTCACCAGGGAACGGATCTCCCGCATGCCCTGGGGGTCGAGGCCGTTGGTCGGTTCGTCCAGGACCAGGAGTTCGCGGGGCTGGAGCAGGGCCGCCGCCAGGCCCAGCCGCTGTTTCATGCCCAGCGAGTACGCCTTGGCCTTCTTGCCGGCGGCGGCCGCCAGACCGACCCGGTCCAGTGCCGCCGCCACCCGGACGCGCCGGGTGCGCGGGTCGGCGGTGGGGTCCGCGGCGTCGTAGCGGACGAGGTTGTCGCGGCCGGAGAGGAAGCCGTAGAGGGCCGGGCCCTCGATGAGGGCGCCGACGCGCGGGAGCACCGCCCTGGTGGCGCGCGGCATGGGGCGGCCGAGTACGCGGGCCGAGCCGGAGGTCGGCTCGATGAGGCCCATCAGCATGCGGATGGTGGTGGTCTTGCCCGAGCCGTTCGGGCCGAGGAAGCCGAAGACGCTGCCCGCCGGGACGGTCAGGTCGAGACCGTCCACGGCGAGTTGTCCGCCGCGGTAGCGCTTGGTGAGCGCGCGGGTGTGGATGACACTGTCACCCGCCTCGCTCGGCTGCGGTTCCTCGGCGGACCCTTCGTCCATCTGTTCCCTCGATTCGTCCTCACGCGGCGACTACGTACAGTGACTACGTACGGCCGCCGCGCGAGGTTCCCGGTCAGCCGGCGTTGGCCGCCTTCACCAGCGCGTCCTTGGTGACCGCGCCGACGTAGACCTTGCCGTCGTCCGTGATCAGGGCGTTGATCAGGCGGGTCTTGAAGACGGTGCCCTCGCCGAACTTGCCGGAGACCTTGTCGCCGAGCGAGTCCAGGAAGCCGCCGATGTCCCCGCCGGCCTCGGAGCCGGACGGGACGCCCTGGCCGCCGGTGTCGAAGGTGGCTATGGAGTCCCAACCGTCCCCGATGACGTTCAGTCCGTCGAGTCCGTCGTGGCCGTCCTTGCCGCGCTCGTCGGCCGACCCCTTGCCGGAGCCCTTGGACGGCTCGAGGGAGTGCTTGGGCGCCTCGGTGGCGTCCTCCTCCGTGACCTTCGCTCCCTTGGGCGGGGTGAAGTCGAAGGTCGAGGCGGCCGGCGCGGCGAAGCTGACCTGGGTGAAGCCGGCGTCCACGACGGCGGCACCGCCGCTCGCGGGCGTCAGGGTGAACTTCAGCGGCAGTCCCGTCTTCGCGTCCACGGCCACGGTGATCTGGCCGACCGTCGACCCCTCGTCCTTGGGCTTGATGACGAGCCGGTACGCGTCCCGTCCCGCGACCTGCGCGGTGCCCTGCACGGTCACCGAGGTGGTGTCGTCGGCGGCCTTGAGGGCGTCCTCGGCGAGGTCCTTGGGCGTGGCCGGGAGCTCTTCCTTCTGCTTTCCGTCGCTCTCGGAAGCCGTGGTGTGGAAGACCGAGTTCGACTTGCTGTCGTAGCCCCACACGTCCTTGCCGTTGTGGATGAGGCTGTACTCGGCGGCGTCCTCCAGGAGGGAGACCTTCTGCTTGTTCTCGCCGTCGGCCGCGACGCGCAGCGTGTGCGTGCCGGAGGCGAGCTCGGTGAGCTTGGTGGTCGGGTCGGCGGACGAGCCGTCGCCCGAGCCGGAGGGGCCGGCGGCGGAGCCCAGCGAGCTCTCCAGGCCTCCGAGGTCCGGGAGTCCCAGGTCCGTGGTGATCTTCACCGTGCCGGACAGCTGCTCCACGTCCGACGCGGCGATCTTCTCGATGAGTTCCTGTGCGCTGATCTTCGGCAGGTCGGGGTCGCCGGAGTCGGCGAGCGCCGGGACCAGCCCGATGGTCGCCGCGGCGATTCCCACCACCGTGGCCGGCACGACGTACCTCGCGGCCTTGCGCCGGCGCGCCGCGCGCAGTTCCTCGGCGTCGGCGGCGGTCGCGCTGTCGTCGGATTCGTACGGTGCCATGTGTGCCTTACCTCCGTCGTCGGCGGCGGCTGTCAACTCCCGTGCGTCCACCCTGTAGCCGCCATTCTCACCCGAATCGGTGAGGAGTGGTGTTTTCCGTGGTGTCCATCTGACCAAATCGGCCGTGACCATGCGTCAACCCTCGGGGCCAACTCCGCGTACACCTGGGGTATGACACGACACGGCGGCGCCCCCTACAACCCGTAGGGGGCGCCGCCGTGCCGGACGGGACCGCCCGGCCGAAAAACGTCAGCCCGCGCGGTGGACCACCGCGTCGCACAGCTCCATCAAGGCCGCCCTCGCGTCGCACTCCCGCAGCGGGGCCAGCGCCGCACGTGCCTCCTCCGCGTAGCGCACGGTGTCGCGGCGGGCCTGCTCCAGCGCCGGGTGCGCTCGCAGCGCGGCCAGCGCCTCGGCGTGCCGGGCGTCGTCCGTGAGGTCGGAGTCCAGCAGCTCGCACAGGGCGATGTCCTCCGGCAGGCCCAGCCGGGCGGCCCGCTCGCGCAGCCGCAGCACCGGCATGGTGGGGATGCCCTCGCGCAGGTCCGTGCCCGGGGTCTTGCCGGACTCGTGGGAGTCGGAGGCGATGTCCAGGACGTCGTCCGCGAGCTGGAAGGCGACGCCGAGGCGCTCGCCGTACTGGGTCAGGACGTCCACGACCGTCTCGTCGGCGCCCGACATCATCGCCCCGAAGCGGCACGCCACCGCCACCAGCGAGCCGGTCTTGCCGCCGAGCACGTCGAGGTAGTGCTCGACCGGGTCCCGGCCGTCCATCGGGCCGGCCGTCTCCAGGATCTGCCCGGTGACCAGGCGCTCGAACGCCTCGGCCTGCACCCGGACCGCCTCGGGGCCGAGGTCGGCCAGGATGTGCGAGGCGCGGGCGAAGAGGAAGTCGCCGGTCAGCACGGCCACCGAGTTGCCCCAGCGGGTGTTGGCGCTGTCGACGCCGCGGCGCACGGCGGCCTCGTCCATGACGTCGTCGTGGTACAGCGTCGCGAGGTGGGTCAGTTCCACCACGACGGCCGACGGCACGACGCCCGGCGCATGGCGGTCCCCGAACTGGGCGGCGAGCATCACCAGCAGCGGCCGGAAGCGCTTGCCGCCCGCCCGCACCAGATGCTGGGCGGCCTCCGTGATGAAGGGAACCTCGCTCTTGGTGGCCTCGAGCAGTCCCTCCTCGACAGCCGCCAATCCGGCCTGGACATCGGCTTCCAGAGCCTGGTCCCGCACGCTCAGCCCGAACGGCCCGACGACGGTCACGAGGGGTCTCCTGTCTGCTGGTGTCTACTGGCGGTTACACGGAATGTCGATAGGTCGCTGCCATCACTCGAGTCAGCGTATCCGGTCACCTTTGGATCACCGATAGCGCCCGCCCCGTCCATGCCGGGCGGTATCGGATCACGGTCGGTATGTTTTTGATCACGTGAAAAGAACGGATATCCATCGACTTGTAGGTAAGTAGTCACTGATGTCCGGACCCGGGTCGGCCCCGACTCACCCGGGCACGACCCGGACCTGCCTCGAACCTGTCCCGGACCCGCCCGGGAAGCCCTTCTCGTTTCACACGTGCCCTGCGCGACTCCACCCACGCGTGAACGTGCGGCCTTCCCGCGAGGCCGGCCATGAAGCGTCGCACCGGACGCGGGAGAAGCGGAACCCACGGACGGGCGGTTGACCACGAGTTGGGCACTCTTGACCGTTTTACCCCTCTTGCGATCACGCGTGACTTGGCTCACCCGACCCCACGGATCCGCACGCATCCGGAATGCACCGATCCGCCTTTCCCTGTGCGTCAGTTGAGGCTTGCTGTCGCAAAGGATCAAGTGCCCTAAATCGCCCTTACCAAGGTCAATAGGCATGGCATGTGAATTCGCCACTTGTTCCGGACATGTGCTCTCGCATACGTTCCCGGCCTGTCGGGCGGACGCCGAATCCTGCCACCGCCCATACACCCACCGAGAAACCACGGCAGGAGCGGGGGAACCAGGTAAGTCGCCGGATCGGGATGTCTTCGGGCATACCGGTACGGCTCGGGGTGAAGTCATGCCTTTTGCGGGCATGGCCGGGCAACTCCCGCCCGAACCCGACAGCTCACCTCGCAGGCGACGGAGAGGAACTTCGCCATGCCCGCTGCCGCTCAGCACCGCACCCCCCGCAAGAGCCGTTTGGCCCGCAAGCTCGCCGTCCTCGGCACCGGAGCCGCCGTACTGGCGCTCCCCCTCCTCGGCGCGACCAGCGCGTCCGCGGCCACCCCGACCGTGCAGACCGCGACCACGCTCGGGTACTCCAACACCCTCGACGGCTGGATCCGGGCCTCCCTCGCCGTCATGGCGGAGCACGGGATACCCGGCTCCTACAACGGCATCTACCGCAACGTCATCCGCGAGTCCTCCGGCAACCCGTGGGCCATCAACAACTGGGACTCCAACGCGGCCGCCGGCACCCCGTCCAAGGGCCTGCTCCAGGTGATCGACCCGACGTTCAACGCCTACCACGTGTCCAACACGCTGTGGGACCCGTACGACCCGGTCGCGAACATCACCGCGGCCTGCAACTACGCGGCCCAGCGGTACGGGTCGATCGACAACGTCTGGGGCGCGTACTAGGAACTACGCCTCAGGGAACAGTCTTTCGAGGACGACGGCGATGCCGTCGTCCTCGTTCGACAGGGTCACCTCGTCGGCCACGGCCCTGAGTTCGGGGTGGGCGTTGGCCATCGCGACCCCGTGGGCCGCCCAGTCGAACATGGGGATGTCGTTGGGCATGTCCCCGAAGGCGATCGTCACCTCCGGCCCGAGACCCAGGTGTTCGGCGGCCAGCGCGAGGCCCGTCGCCTTGGTGATGCCGCATGGCTGGAGTTCGACGGTTCCGGGCCCCGACATGGTGACCGTGGCCAGTGAGCCCACCACCGAGCGCGCCGTCCCCGCCAACTCGTCGTCGGACAGATAGGGGTGCCGCAGCAGCACCTTGCTGATCGGCTCGCACCACAGGTCGTCGCGCCGGTCGACCCGCACGGCGGGCAGCGTCGGGTGGGGCATCAGATACCCCGGCTCGATGAGCGTCAGCCCGTCCACGCCGTCCTGGTCCACGGCCGCGTACACCTGCCCCACCTCGGCCTCGATCTTCCCGAGCGCGGTCTCGGCCAGCTCCCGGTCCAGGTTCACCGACCACAGCAGACGGTCCGCGCCGGCGTCGTACACCTGCGCGCCCTGCCCGCACACCGCGAGCCCCGTGCTGCCCAGGTCGTCGAGGAGGGGCCGCACTCTGGGCGCCGGCCGACCCGTCACGACGAGATGCCGGGCCCCACCCGCCGCCACTCGCGCGAGCGCGGCCAACGACCGGTCCGAGAGGGTGTCGTCGGCACGCAGCAGCGTGCCGTCCAGGTCCGTGGCGATGAGTGAATATGCGGGGGAGGCGGCCATGATCAGAGAATACGGATGGTTGGGCCCATCGACTCGACGCGAACCGGACGGCTGCTGCTTTCACATCCGTTGACGTGTGTTCCGGTTCCGGTCACGCCGAGTCCCGGATCACCAGTTCCGTCGGGAGGATCACCCCGGCCGTGTCCTCGCCGGCGATCTGGGCGAGGAGCATGCGGACCATCTCGGCGCTGATGCGGTCGAAGGGCTGGCGCATGGTGGTCAGGGCGGGGGCGATGGCGGTGGCGGCCGGGGAGTCGTCGAAGCCGCCGACAGCGATGTCACCGGGGACCGAGCGCCCGGACTGCTGGAGGACGCCCACGACACCCAGCGCCATGAGGTCGGAGGCGACGAACACGGCGTCCATGTCGGGTGCTTGGGCGAGCAGCCGCCGGGCCGCCCGCTCGCCGCCGCTGCGCCGGAAGTCGCCCTCGACCACGAGCGCCGGGTCGTAGGGCAGGCCCGCCTCGGCGAGCACGTCCCGGTAGCCGGCCAGCCGGTCGGGGCCGCCCGGCATGTCCAGGGGCCCGGTGACCATGCCGACGCGGCGCCGGCCGCCCTCGAGCAGATGGCGGACCATCTCCTGCGCGCCGTCGCGGTCGGCGGCGGCCACGTAACTCACCTTGGAACCGAGCCCTATCGGCTTGCCGCAGACCACCAACGGGATCCCGGCCTCGTGCAGTTCGGCGGCGACCGGGTCACCGCTGTGGTTGGAGAGCAGCAGCACGCCGTCGACGTGGCCCGAGGTGATGTACCGGGTCAGCCGGCGTCTGTCGTCGTCGCTCTCGGCCAGCATCAGCAGCAGCGGGATGTCGAACTGGGCGAGCCGTTCGGTGCAACCACGCAGCAGGACGTTGAAGTTGGGGTCCTCGAAGAACTTCTCCTGCGGTTCCGTCAGCAGGAACGCCACCGAGTCCGACCGGCCCGTACTCAGGCTGCGCGCGTGCCGGTTGACCACGTACCCGGTCTTCCTGATGGCGGCCTCCACGGCCCGCCGGGCGGCCGGCGAGACGTAGTGGCCGCCGTTCAGGAAGCGGGAGACGGTGCCCCGCGAGACGCCGGCCTCCCGGGCCACGTCGTGGATGGTGGGAGGCCTGCGGCGGCCGTTCGCGCTGGTGGTCATGTTCCTCGTCAGCTAGAGACGTCAGCAGGAGAAGGGTTGTTCAGGCCTTGACCGAGCCGCTCAGCAGGTCCAGGGACCAGAACCGCTGGATCACCAGGAACAGACCGATCAGCGGCAGGATCGCCAGCAGACACCCGGTGATGACCAGGGTGTACAGCGCGGGCTGCGAGGCGCCCTGGGCGAGCAGCGTGTACAGGCCGAGGGTGATCGGGAACTTCTCGTCGTCGGCCAGCATCACGTACGGCAGCAGGAAGTTGTTCCAGATGCCGACGAACTGGAAGAGGAACACCGTGATCAGGCCCGGCATCATCATCGGTACGGCGATCCGCGAGAAGATCCTCCACTCGCTCGCGCCGTCCATGCGGGCCGCCTCCATCAGCTCGGCGGGCACGGACGCGGCCGCGTAGATGCGGACCAGGTAGACGCCGTACGGCGAGAGGATCGACGGCAGCAGCATCGACCAGTACGAGTCGGCCATGCCGAGTTTCGACAGCAGTAGGTACTGCGGTACGGCGAGCACGATGGACGGCACCAGGACGCCGGCCAGGATCATCTTGAAGACGGCCTCACGGCCGCGGAAGGCGAACCGGCCGAGCGCGTAGCCGCCGGCGGCGGAGACCGCGGCGGAGAGCAGGGCGCCGAAACCGGCGTAGAAGGCGGAGTTGGCCATCCAGCGCCAGAAGATGCCGTCCCGGTAGGCCGTCAGGTCGCTCAGGTTCTGGAAGAAGCCGCTGCCGGGGGCGAAGGTGAAGGTGGAGAAGAGCTCCGACCGGTCCTTGGTCGCCGCGACGACCACCCAGGCGATGGGGACCAGGCAGTACAGGGCGCCGAGGAGCAGCACGATCGTCGGCACCCAGGCGGTGCGGCGCGCTTTCGCGGCCTTGCCAGTGATGTCGGCGGTGAGGGTGAGGGGGGTCATGCCCGGTCCTCCCGGGTGTAGCGGTCGGAGACGCGCAGCAGGGTGAAGGAGAGGACGAACGTGGCCAGGGCCAGGACGACCGCGGTGGCTGAGGCGCCGTAGATGTCGGACTGCAGGAAGGCCTTGTCGTAGATGGCCATGAGCGGACTCCACGAGCTGGGCAGGCCGTTGGTGAGGGGCTTGAGGGTCATCGGCTCGGTGAAGACCTGGAGGGTGGCGATCACCGAGAAGAAGAAGGTGAGCACCAGGGAAGGCATCACGATCGGGATCTTGATCTTCAGGGCGATGTGCAGGTCGCTCGCGCCGTCGATCCTGGCCGCCTCGTAGATGTCCGGCGGGATCGCCCTGAGGGCGGTGTAGATGACGATCATGTTGAAGCCGGTGCCGCCCCAGACCGCGATGTTCGCGAAGGAGAGGTAGAGGTTGCCGCCGTCGAACAGGTCGGGCTGCGGGAGGCCGAACTTGTCGAGCAGGTAGTAGAAGGGGCTGACGTCCGGCAGATAGAGGAAGCCCCACATGAGGGCGGCGATGATGCCGGGCACCGCGTACGGCAGGAAGATCATCAGCCGGGCGAAGGGCGCGCTGCGGGCCTTCGGGGTGTCCAGCATCAGCGCGAAGAGCAGCGCGAGGCCCAGCATGGTCGGGATGACGATGAGGCCGTAGCCGAAGGCGCGCAGCACGCTGTGGCCGAACTCGGAGTCGTTCAGGACGTCGGTGTAGTTGCCGATGCCGTTCCAGACCTGTTGGCGGGCGCCCTTGCCGAGGCCGATGCCCTTGACCTGGACCTTGTGCAGGCTCAGCCAGATCGCGTACCCGATGGGGACGACGGTGAAGGCCGCGAAGAGGGTCAGGGTGGGCACCAGGAACCAGTACGGTGCGCTGCGGCCGCGACCACGGCGGCGGGGGCGGCTGGGGCGGACGGACTGGGCGGTGCCGGTGCCGTCCGCCAAGGGCCCGACCCCGGTGAGGTCGGAGCCCTTGAGCGGAGCGCTGGTCATGCCTCGGTCACCTCGAAGCCCTGCTTCTTCATGTCGCCGAAGGTCTTCGACTGCATGGTGGCGAGGGCGGAGTCGAACTGGGACTCCTTCTTCGCCTTGCTGGCCTTGCCGAACGCGTCCTGGAAGGTGGTGTAGGCCGTGTTGACGTTGGGGCCCCAGGCCGCGGTGGCCGTGGTGGCGGCGATCTCGCCGGCCGTGGTGTAGAAGTCCGCCTGGTCGGAGAAGAACTCCGGCGTGGTCAGGACGTCGCCGGACTGGCCCTTCGTCGCGGCCGGGTAGATCGCGACCTCCTTGACCAGGGCGGCCAGCGCCTCCGGGTCGGTGTTCAGCCAGGTGGCGAACTTGGCGGCGGCCTCGGCGTGCTTGGAGTCGGTGGAGACGCCGGTGGAGGAGCCGCCCCAGCTGCCGGTGACGTTCTCGCCGGACTTCCACTGCGGCAGCGGGGCCATGCGCCACTTGCCCTTGGTGTCGGGGGCGGAGGAGACCAGCACACCGGGCGCCCACACGGCGGAGACCCAGGCGAGATGGGTGCCCTTGTTGAGGGCGTTGTTCCAGGCCGGGGTGTACATCGGCTGGTTGTCGATGACGCCCTCCTGCACCAGGCCGCCCCAGAACTCGGCGACCTGCTGGGTGGCCGGGTCGTCGATGCCGACGGTCCACTTGCCGGACGGGTCGACGGTCCACCACTTGGCGCCGGCCTGCTGGGCGAGGCCCGCGAACAGACCGGGGTCGTTGGCGGAGAACGTGGTCAAGTAGGCGTCCGGGACGGCCTTCTTGGCGGCGCGGGCGGTCTCGGCGAACTCCGTCCAGGTCTTCGGGACGCTGAGTCCGTGCTTCTTGAAGAGGTCGTCGCGGTAGTAGAACATCAGCGGCCCGGCGTCCTGCGGGATCGCGTAGAGGGCGTCCGTGCCGAGGGTGACCATGCCCCACAGGCCCTCGGCGAACTGGGACTTGGTGTCGCCCGCGTACTTGGTGATGTCGGCGAGGACGTCGTTGGAGACCAGGGTCGGCAGGGACTGGTACTCGACCTGGATGAGGTCGGGGGCGTTGCCGGCCTTCTTCGCGGTGATCAGCTTGGAGACGATCTCGCCGCCGCTGGCCTGCTTGGACACGGTGACCGTGATGTCCGGGTTCTTCTTGTTCCAGATCGCGGCGACCTTCTCCATGTTCGGCGCCCACGACCAGTAGGTCAGCTTGACGGGCCCGCTGTCGCTGTCCCCGGAGTCGTCGTCCGAACCGCCGCAGGCGGCGAGAGTGCTCGTGAGGCCGAGGGCTGCGGCCCCGGCAAGGATGCTGCGCCTGCTGATCTGGCGGCGGTTGATCGCCATCTTCATCTCCCCTGACGTGGAACCAGCCGGTCTCGAGACGTCCCGCGTTCGCGGCAACCGCCGTGGGGGGAGGTTCTGCGGACGTGACCGAGAGGCTGTGCGCGAGGGCCGCGCGGCTCTGTGATCGTGCACAGTAGAGAATTGTTTCGGCCCCTTGTCAATGGCGAGGCTGTGCGGTTATCTACTTGTTGCCCGCCGATGACAGGGGTGAGGAGCGCTGTGCACGATCACAGAAAATGAGGGTTTTCTCGGTCGTCAGGCGTTTCGCCGGCTCTCCTCACCCCGTTCTCCGGCCCTCCCTCGAGCCTCCTCCGGGCCACTGCCCGGCCACCGCCCGGCCGCCGAAGTCACCGCAGAGCCGGTATCCCCGTGACCGTCCGCGAAAGGACCCTTTGAGATGCGCAGACGCAGTGTTCTCACCGCTGCCGGAGCCGCCGCGCTGGCAGCTCCCGTACTGGGGGCGGTGCCGGCTGTGGCTGCGCCGGCCGCTGCTTCGACGGGCGGCCGGAGCCGTCTCGAGATCCGGGGCATCGACATCTCCTCGCTGCCGAAGAACGAGGACCACGGCGCCGTGTACCGCACCGCCGACGGCCGCCGTGCGGACCCGATCCGCCTGATCGCACAGGCCGGTGTCACCCACGCCCGCCTCAAGGTGTGGGTCAACCCGGCCGACGGCTACAACGACAAGGCGCACATCCTGCCGCTCGCCCGCCGCCTGAAGCGGGCCGGGATCGGCATCTGGATCGACTTCCACTACTCCGACAGCTGGGCCGACCCCGCCCACCAGACCAAGCCGGCCGCCTGGGCGGACCTGGACGTGGCGGGCCTGACACGCGCGGTGTACGACCACACGGCCGACGTCCTCGGAGCACTGAAGCGGCAGGGCACCCCGGCTCAACTCGTGCAGATCGGCAATGAGTTGAACGGTGGGCTGATCTGGCCCGAGGGCAACTGGGAGCACTTCGACACCATGACCGCCTTCCTCAAGGCCGGTCTGAGCGCGGCTCGTGACACCACCCCGCGCGTCCGCACGATCCTGCACCTGGCGAACGGCGGCGACAACGGGCTGTACCGCTGGTGGTTCGACAACGTCATGTCGTACGGCGTCGACTTCGACGTCATCGGGCTGTCCTACTACCCGTTCTGGCACGGGCCGATCGCGAACGCCGCCGCCAACATGGCGGACATCACGGCGCGTTACGGCAAGCCGTGCGTGATCGCGGAGACGGCGTACCCGTTCACGCTGGAGAGCGAGGACGACGTCAACGACATCATGAACAGCCCCTCGCAGCTGACCGACGGCTACCCCGCCACGCCCGCGGGCCAGGCCGCCTGGCTGCGCATGGTGGCCGACCTCGCCGCCGGTGTCCCGGGCGGGCAGGGGCTGGGCTACTGCTACTGGGAAGGGCTGTGGACCTACCGCGCGGGCAGCGGCTGGGACCCGGCGGACCCGGCCTCGGGCAACGCGTGGGAGAACCTCGCGCTGTTCGACTTCGAGGACAGGGCGCTGCCGGGGTTGCGGACGTTGGGGGGTTATCGGGGGTAGGGGGCGGGGGGTGCGGGGGCGTTGGGGTGCGGGGCGGAGGTGCATCGGGGTGCGGGGTGTGTTCGGCGGCTGCGGGCGCGTCGTGGCTGGTCGCGCAGTTCCCCGCGCCCCCGGGTGGGACACGTACACCGGTGTACGGCGGACCCGGTGCGTCGCTGGACGTCGCGCAGTTCCCCGCGCCCCCGGGTGGGACACCCGTACCGGTGTACGGAGGGAACCGGCGCTTCACCGGACGTTGCGCGGTTTCCCGCGCCCCCGGGTGGGCTGTCGGGGCGAGGTGTAGCCGGCTACACCCCGGATACGGCAGGCAGCTCCCTCGTGGCGGCGGGGCGGGGGCGGAATCGTGGGCGGTACCGAAATCCGTCCCGAGAAAGGGCTGGCCACTGCCATGCGTCGTCGCCGTAGTCTCACCGTCGCCACCGCTCTGACCGCTGTCGCCCTCACCGCCGTCCTCGTCACCGGCTGCGATCCCAAGGACGTCGACAACTCCCTGGACTGCGTGTCCAACGCCGACACCATCGCCGACAGCATCAAGTCCATCCACGAGGCCGGTTGGGACGCGGTGAAGGACCCGTCGAAGACCGACGAGTCCATCGACACGATCGACAAGAACGTCGACAAGATCAACAAGATGCAGGACGACTCGGGCGACAGCAAGGTCGACAAGGCTGTCGACGACCTCGACAAGGCGATCAAGGACTACAACAAGTCCATCCTCAACGGTGACACCAGCCCCGACTCCAGCAAGATCGACGCGGCGGCGGACAGGCTGAAGGACGTCTGCAGCTCGTGATCTCGCGTACGGGTTGGTACACCTACCCGTGCGCCGCCGCCAGATGCCGGGCCAGCCTCGGGGAGGCGAACTCCGTGCCGCACACGAAGCGCATCACCGGGCCGTACGACGCCGCCGCAGGGAGGCCCGTGAAGTACAGGCCCGGTACGGAGGAGACGTATCCGGCGCCGAGCCTGGGCGTGCCGCGGCTGACCGCGAGCGTGCTGCGCAGTTCGTGGCCGAGGAAGTCCATCGCGGCGAGGTCGACGCGGTAGCCGGTGGCCGCGATGACATGGTCGGCCGGCAGGCGGTCCGTGCCTCCCGTGTGCGTGCGGACCGTGAGCGCCGGACGGCCGTCGGAGGTGTCCGCGGTGAGGATTCGCTCCACCTCGCTGACCTGCACCTTGTCCTCGAAGCGGTCACGCAGCCACCACGCGCCGAGCGGGCCGAGGACCCGCCGGACCAGGTAGTGGCGGGCGCCGGCCGGGAGACGGCGGTAGGGGTGCGGGTAGTAACTCAGGGCCCACAGCGACCAGGCACGGCCGAAGGGCGACTCGGGGCGCAGCCTCGGCTGCTTCCACGGCGGCGCGCCGAAGTCCACGCTGCCGCGTCCGCGCGCGACCACCCGGACCTGCGCGCCCGCCTCCGCCGCGAGGGCCGCCGTCTCCAGCGCGGACTGGCCGGCGCCGACGACGATCAGCTCCTTGCCGGAGTAGCGGGTGAGGTCGTGGTGCTGGGAGCTGTGGGAGACCGCGCCGGTGGGGGCGGGGCCGTCGGGTGCGGCGGAGGCCAGTTCCGGGGGCAGGTGGGACAGCCCGGACAGCCCGGTGGCGACCACGACCGCCCGCGCGGTGAACGACTCCCCGGAGTCGAGCTTGAGCTGGAAGCCGCCCCGCTCACTGCGGTCCACGGACACCACCCGCACCTGCTCCAGCTCGGGCACCAGCTTCTGCTGGAACCACTGGCCGTAGTCGATGAAGGTCTCCACGGGGATGATGTCCTCGTCGGTCACCAGCCGGGGGATCCCCGCCGCGTCGCAGTAGTCGACGAGGGTGTGCCCGCGCTGTGGAGCGTCGAAGTTGGAGGCGGCCGGGGTCGACTTGAGGAGCATGCCTGCGGGCATGCTGTCACGCCAGCTGACCATGGGGTCGCCGAAGACGCGCACGGGTATGCCGCGCGCCCGCAGATGGGCCGCGGTCGACAGGCCGAAGGGCCCGGCGCCGATGACTGCTACCGGATGGATCACGAAGTCCCTCCCCAGGACGTCACTTCGTCACTTCGTGGTCGTACGAGTTGCTTGGTTCTACGTGCTTATTGCTCCTTGCTTGTTGCTCCTTGCCTGGTGCTACTTCCTGGCACTGCGGTGGTGGGCCCGCCACAGCTGGTAGAGATGCTTCGCGCCGGGTCGCACGAAGCGCCCGAGCATGGTGACGAACGGCAGCAGGTCGTCACCCGCGAGCCAGGCCAGCTCGGTCCCGCTGGGCCGCTTCGGCGCGTGCGGGGTCGTATAGCCGCTGCGGCGGTAGGCGAGCAGGGCGGGCAGGTCGATGTTCTCCACGACATAGCGGTGGCCGGCCCGCTGTTCCCCCTCCGGAACGGCGCGCCCGGTGAGATCCAGGTGCATGGCGCGGACGACGTCCACCCCCGACTCGCTTTCGAAGAGCCGGAACTGGGCGCCCATGCGTGGGTTGAAGTCGAGCAGTTTGTACTGACCGTCGCGCCGGTCGAAGCGCAGGTCGAGGTCGATGATGCCGGTGTAGCCGATCTGTTTGATGAAACGCGCGGCGAGGTCCGCGAGTTCCGGATTGTCGACGACGTACGCGTTCGCCGTCATGCCCGCGTGCGGCGGCCACGAACGCACCTTGACGCCGGTGAACAGGGCCAGCGGTGTGGAGTTGGCGTCGAAGTAGGCGTGCACGATCCAGTCCTCGGCCTCCTCTCGTGGCAGGTACTCCTGAAGGATCACCCCGGGCCGCTCGCCCCAGTCACGGGCGAGGGCGAGCAGCCCTTCGCGGGTGGCGATGCGTGTCGTGCCGTTGACCGCGGGCCGTGTGCGGCGTACGAACGCCTCGCGGTTCTTGGCCACCACCGGGAAGCGGGCCTTCTCGGCGAAGGCCACGATGTCGTCGTACGACTGCGGGAAGGCGGCCTCCGGGCTCGCTATCCCGTGCTCCACGCATAGTTCGTGCAGGCCCTGTTTGCTGGCCAGGCGGCGCGGCAGACCGGGCTCCACGCGCGGGAAGAGGAAACGCCCGAAGAGGTCGCTCTGGTGCTCGGCGATCAGGACCGCCGCCTCCTCGTCGGTCGGTACGAGGACGGCGGGGCGGCCGATGCGGCGCCCGATCCGGATCAGTCCCTCGATCAGCCGGCCCGGGTCCTCGGTGCCGGTCGTCGGCCAGACGACGGCGCGCGTGAGGTACCGGGAGGCGGCCGCGGGTGTGTAACGGTCCTCCGTGATGGCGTACATGGGCACGCCGAGGCGGCCCAGACTGCGGATCGCGCCCACGCCGCCGTGGTGCAGCGGGTAGTCGCCGAACTTGACGATCAAGGCCGGTACGTCCTGGTCAGCCCTGAATGGCACACTGCTCGCACTCCTGGCCACGGTCCCCCCACGCGTCCCCCAACGGACGCGATCCCACCCATCCCGTCCGTGCTCGCAAAGGACGCTAAGCCGGAATGGAAGCCTCCGACTATCCCTTAACAGGACATTGCGAACTCTTTAGCCGCAATGCCAACCCTGGAGCCACTGCCGCGACGGGCGCCTCAGCCGTAACGTGTGGCGCGACCATCTGCACCGCACGGCATGCGCGAGAGTGAGGCAGTACCCCATGCCCTCCTTCGATGTCCCCTTCGACGTGCCCGAGGGCGACCCCTTCGGTCCGCACAACCTTCCGTACGGAGTCTTCTCGACCGCGTCCTCCCAGCGGACCGTCGGCGTCCGGCTCGGCGACCACGTCCTCGACGCGGGCGCGGCGGCCGCCGCCCTCGGCTCCCCTTACGTCTCCCTGCTCGCCCAACCCTCGTTGGGGCCCTTGCTGGCCGCGGGGCGGACGGCCTGGTCGGACGTCCGGCGGGCGCTGACCGCGTGGGTGACGGTGCCGGCGCACCAGGAGGCGATCGCGGGCTTCTTCCACCCGCTGCCGTCCGTCGACCTCCATCTCCCCTTCGAGGTCGCGGACTACGTCGACTTCTACGCCTCCGAGAATCATGCGCGGAACGTCGGCCAGATCTTCCGGCCCGACGCCGCCGACTCCCTGACCCCCAACTGGAAGCACCTGCCCATCGGTTACCACGGCCGCGCGGGGACGGTGGTGGTGTCGGGGACGGATGTCGTACGGCCGTCAGGGCAGCGGAAGGCCCCCTCCGACGCCGTTCCCGTGTTCGGCCCGTCCGTGCGGCTCGACATCGAGGCGGAGGTCGGCTTCGTGGTCGGCGTGCCGTCGGAGCTCGGGCGGCCGGTCGGGCTCGGTGACTTCCGGGAGCACGTCTTCGGGCTGTGCCTGCTCAACGACTGGTCGGCGCGGGACGTCCAGGCCTGGGAGTACGTCCCCCTCGGCCCGTTCCTCGGAAAGTCCTTCGCCACGTCGGTGTCGGCGTGGATCACCCCGCTGGACGCGCTGGAGGAGGCCCGGGTGGCGCCTCCCGAGCGGACGCACGAACTGCTGCCGTATCTGGACGACACCGCGTCCGACGCGGAGCCGGGCGGCTACGACCTGCGGATCACCGTCGCGATCAACGGCCATGTGGTGTCGGAGCCGCCCTTCTCCACCATGTACTGGACGGCGGCCCAGCAACTGGCGCACATGACGGTGAACGGGGCCTCGCTCAGGACCGGTGACCTGTACGGGTCGGGCACGGTGAGCGGGCCCTCCGCGGGCGAGCGGGGGTCGCTGCTGGAGCTGACCTGGAACGGACGGGACGTGCTGGAACTCCCCGACGGCAAGCGGACGTTCCTCGAGGACGGGGACGTGGTGACGATGTCGGCGTGGGCTCCTGGTCCGGGCGGGGTCCGGGTGGGGCTGGGGGACGTGGCGGGGCGGGTGGTTCCCGGGGGTGCGTGAGGTCTCGGGCGGGCGCGGGACTCCGGTGCGCGTGCAGCCTCCGGCGGCGCGTGGGACTCCGGTGCGCGTAGGCCTCCGACGGGCGCGTGAGGCTTCCGCGGTCCGAGATCTCCGGGGCGGGTGAGACCTCCGGGGTTGTCCGAGTCCTGCCGTAAGCCGTCCGCTCCCGGCATACTGGCGGCGGGCGGCAAGCGTGGGACGACGTATGGCCGCCGCTTCGAACCCGCCTCACCCGCACCACCGCACCACCGCCTCACCCGCACCACTCCGTCTCTGTACCTCCGCCCCTTCCTCCGACCAGGATCCGGAGCCCGTGGCATGATCCTCTGCCTGCTCCTGCTCAGCACCGTCGCTGCGGCGGCCGCCGTGCCGGTTCCGCGTGCGCTCACACGGGCCGCGTGGCCCGAACGGGAACCGGTGGTCGGCCTGTGGGTGTGGCAGTGCCTGGTCGCCACGGTTCTGCTGTGCTGCCTCACGGCGTTGGTCCTGGGGGCGGCGGCGGTCTTCCACACGGTCCGCGACCATGTGTTCGCCCCGGCGCCGCCGGCCGTGACCGCGGCGTACGACCTCTCGGCCGCGCCGGTCTGGGCCACCGTGCTGACCCTGCTGCTGGCGAGCGGGGCCGCGTGGACCACGGCGATGCTGGGCCGTGAACTGGCGGAGGCCCGTCGACGGCACGGTGTCGCCCGCGCGCATCTGCGGGAACGCGCGCCGGACCTGCCGGCCGGGCTGGACGCGGGGGCGCGCGGCCCGCTGCTGGTCCTGGAGGACGAGTACCCGGACGCCTGGTGGATGCCGGGCAACCCGCCGCAGCTGATCGTGACGACCGGTGCGCTGCACCGCCTCACCGACCACCAGCTGAACGCTGTCCTCGCCCACGAGCGGGGGCATGCGCGCGCCCGCCACGACTGGCTGCTGCATCTCTCGACGGCACTGGCCACGGGGTTCCCGCGGGTTCCGCTCTTCGCCCACTTCTGCGACCAGACGCACCGCCTGGTGGAGCTGGCCGCGGACGACACGGCGTCACGCCGGTGCGGTCATCTGACCACCGCGCTGGCCCTGATCGAGCTGAACCAGCACCGGGGTGTGCTGTCGTGTGCGTCCAGCCACCGGTTGCTGGGCGAGCGGGTCGACCGGCTGCTGGAGCCTCCGCCGCGGTGGCTGCGCCGGCAGCGGGCGCTGACCACGGCTACGGCCGCGCTGGTGCCGTTGCTGCCGCTGCTGATCGTGTTCGGGCCGGGGTTGTCGGCGCTGGCGTAGGTCGGCGGTCGCCGGCGTAGTCGGTCGGATGTCGACGTAGTCGGTCGGATGTCGGCTGCGGGCCGGTGGGGGCTGGGCGCGCAGTTCCCCGCGCCCCTGAGTGGGTGCGGTCACGCCTGTCTTCTTCGCCAGGTGGCACATCTCACGCCGTGGTACTAGAAACCGCAGGTCAGCGGCGAATCTGTCGTGGCGTCAGGTGGCGCAACAATCCCGCAACACTGCATTTCCTACCGTCTCGGTATGGTTCCAGCCATGCCACCCACCGACCGTATCCGGGACCACGCCGGCCAGGGCGCGACCACCGTCGCGGCCCGGGCCCGGCGCCGGCTGCGTGCGGACCAGGCACGGCAGCTCGCCGACCTCCTCCGTCATCAGCTCCTCACCGACGGCTTCCCGGACGGCACCCTCCCCCACGAGACGACCCTCGCCACCGACTACCGCGCCTCCCGCAACACGGTCCGCCAAGCCCTGGACCTGCTCCGCGCGGAAGGCCTGGTCGAACGCCTCCCCGGCGTCGGCACCGTGATCGTGGGCCACAAGTACCCCCACGGCCTGAACCGTCTGATGGGCCTCGCGGAAACCCTCCACGAACACGGCACGGTCACCAACGAGGTCCGCACCATGGGCCCCGCCCCCGCACCGCACCCGGTGGCCCAGCGCCTCCAGATCCCACCCGGCACCGACGTCCTCTACATAGAGCGCCTGCGCCGCCTGAACGGCCTCCCCCTCTCCCTCGACCTCACGTACGTCCCCCTCGACATCGGCACCTCTCTTCTCGGCGCCGACCTGGAGAACACCGACGTCTTCCGGCTCCTGGAGGCGATCACCGGCCAGGGCCTCGGCCACGCCGAGATCACCCTGGAGGCGGTGAACGCGGACGTCCACTCCGCCGCCGTACTGGAAGCCCCGCGCGGCGCGGCCGTCCTGATGCTGGAACGTCTCACGCACCTCGCCGACGGCCGCCCGGTGGATCTGGAGTTCATCCGCTTCCGCGGCGACCGCATCACGATGAGCGGTCTGCTGCACCGCTCGCTCTGACCTCTCCCCTTCCCTTTCCGCCCCGTTTCCCGGAGACAGCCATGCCCTTGGTGCCCCAGCGGGCCGACGTGCCCGTGACCATCGACGAGTCGAAGTGCATCGACGGCTGCACGCTCTGCGTGGACATGTGCCCGCTGGACTCCCTGGCCATCGACAACAGCAGCGGCAAGGCCTACATGCACGTCGACGAGTGCTGGTACTGCGGCCCGTGCGCGGCCCGCTGTCCCACCGGAGCCGTCACGGTCAACATGCCCTATCTGCTCCGGTGAGAGGCCCCGAACTCCCATGAAACTCAAACCAGTTGCCGCCCTTGCCGCCCTCCTTCTGCTCCCCCTGTCCGGCTGCGGTGGCAGCGCGCAGGCGGGCGACGGATCCACGGTCACCGTCACCGTCGGCTACCAGTCCAAGACCATCAACACGGTCACCGCCGGCACCCTGCTGCGCTCCCTCGGCTACTTCGAGAAGCAGCTGAACTCGCTGCACGACGGCAAGACCTACAAGGTCGACTGGCAGGACTACGCCACCGGCGCCCCGATCACCGCGCAGATGACCGCCGGGAAGATCGACATCGGCTCGATGGGCGACTTCCCGCTCCTCATCAACGCGGCCCGCGGCAAGCAGCTCGGCAAGCCCACCCGCCTGGTCTCGGTCACCGGCTACAACCTCCGCGGCGGCCTGAACACCATCGTCACCGCCCCCGGCTCGAAGCTCTCCTCCCTGACGGACCTCAAGGGCAGGAAGGTCTCCACAAGCATCGGCTCCGCCGCCGACGGCACCCTCGTCCGGGCCCTCCAGCGCGCCGGCATCGACCCCGACAAGGGCATCGAGAAGCTCAACCAGCAGCCCGCGGTGGGCGCTTCGGCCCTGTCGGCGGGCAGTACGGACGCGCTGTCGCAGTTCGTCGCCTGGCCGGGCCTGCTCGCCTACCAGGGCAAGGCGAAGGCCCTGTACGACGGTGCCGAGCTGAACCTCCCCACCTTCCACGGCGTCACCGCCCGCGAGGACTTCGCCAAGGACCGCCCCGCCGTCCTGGAGGCCTTCCTCAAGGCCCAGGCCCAGGCCACGGACTATCTGAACGACCACCCCGTCGCAGCCGCCGAGAAGGTCGCGAAGGCCACCTCCCTGCCCGCCGAGGTCGTCTACCTCTACAACGGCGCCCACGGCATCGCCACCTTCGACCCGGCGATCAAGCCCCGGCTGGTCTCCGCCCTGAAGGAGGACGTCTCGGTCCTGAAGGCGGCCAAGCTGACCGGCGACGTGGACGTGGACTCCTTCGTCGACGACCAGTACGTCAAGAAGGCCCTCGGCGCGGACTACGCCAAGCGCCTGTCCGCCGCACCCGCCGCCCCGGCTAGCGAGGTCTGGCCCAAGGGCGCCGCCGAGACCCGGAGCTTCAGGACTCCCGCCGAGCTCCTGGCGTACGTCTCCGCGCACCGGGACGGCATCCGCGCCGCCTACGTCCCCGACGCCACCACCGGCACCCTGTGGTTCGCCGACAAGGCGGTCTGGGTGACCGACGGCGAGCAGCTCCTCCCCTTCGTCGCCCCGGAGACCGCGAACGCCTACGTCTCCGCACACGGCGGCGCCCGGATCGTCTCGTACGCCGACGCCCTGGAGCAGGCGTCGTGAGCGGGCGGACCCCGCGGGCCGGAGGGTTCCGGCCCCGGTATCCGCGGCGCGCGGGCCGGTTCGCGACCCGGCTGGCCGCGCTCGCCGCCGCCCTCGGCCTGTGGCAGCTGCTGACCAGCCTGGACATCGATCTGTGGCTGCGCTTCTCGCAGTTCCCCACGGTCACCGACGTGGCCGGCACCTTCGCCGACCGGCTGTCCGGCGCCGACTACTGGACGGACCTCACCGACAGCCTCACCCGCATCCTCACCGGCTTCCTCCTCGCCGCGCTGCTCGGCGTGGCGACGGGCGTGCTCGTGGCGCGCTCGCGTCTCGCCGAGGACCTGCTCGGTCCGGTGCTGGAGGTGATCCGCCCGATCCCGGCGATCGCCCTGGTCCCGGTCGCGATCCTGCTCTTCCCCTCCAACGAGCAGGGCATCGTCTTCATCACCTTCACCGCCGCCTTCTTCCCCGTCCTGGTCTCCACCCGGCACGCGGTCCGCGCGCTGACCCCCGTGTGGGAGGAGGCCGTGCAGACGATGGGCGGCGGCCGGTGGCGGATCCTCGCCTCGGTCGTCCTGCCGGGCGCCCTGCCCGGCATCTTCGGCGGCCTGTCCGTCGGCATCGGCGTCTCCTGGATCTGTGTGATCTCCGCCGAGATGATCTCCGGCCAGTACGGCGTCGGCTACCGCACCTGGCAGGACTACACCGTCGTCAACTACGCGGGTGTCTTCGTCGGCATGGTCACCATCGGCGTCCTCGGCTGGCTCACCTCCACGGCCGTGGAACTCCTGGGCCGCCGGCTGACGCGCTGGCTGCCGCGGACGTCGTACGACGGCACCGGCCGCTCCCGGCCCGGCGCGGCCACCCCGGCCGGCGCCGTCACGCGGGCACCCGCCACCCCCGCGCACCCCGAGTCGCCCACACCCGCTTCCAGGACCGAGGAGGCACACGATGAGCACCTCGTCTGACACG
The DNA here is from genome assembly GCF_042872225.1 of Streptomyces sp. NPDC005374. NCBI lineage: Bacteria > Bacillati > Actinomycetota > Actinomycetes > Kitasatosporales > Streptomycetaceae > Streptomyces > Streptomyces sp. NPDC005374. The sequence continues at coordinate 963,424 of NZ_JBIAKA010000001.1, forward strand.
TCCGAGGCGATCGGTACGACGCCGAAGGGGTCAGGTACCGGCGGCGCGACCCGCCTGAACCGGGCCGCTCCCGGCACAGGCACCTCCGCCCGCGGTACCCGCCTCACCCTCACCGCCGCCGAACTGGGCCGCCCCGACGCTCCCGTGCTGACCGGCGTCGACCTGGACATCGCCGCCGGTGAGATCGTCACCGTCGTCGGCTCCTCCGGCTGCGGCAAGTCGACGCTGCTGCGTACCCTGGCCGGCCTCCTCCCGCTGCTCGGGGGTGAGGTCGCCCAGGACGGACGGCCCCTCGCCAGGCCCAGCGCCGAACGGGCCCTGGTCTTCCAGGAGGACGCCCTCCTGCCCTGGCGCTCCCTGCGCGCCAACGTCGAACTCCCGCTGGCCATCAAGGGGTTGCCGCGTTCCGAACGGCGCACGCAGGCCGAGTCCTGGCTCGGCCGGGTCGGACTCGCCGACCGCGCCCAGCAGTTGCCGCACCGGGTGTCCGGCGGGCAGCGCCAGCGCGCCCAGCTGGCCCGCGCCCTGGCCGGCCGGCCCCGTGCCGTCCTGATGGACGAACCCTTCGGCGCCCTCGACGCCCAGACCCGCGCCGGCATGCAGGACCTGCTGGTCGAGGTGCTGCACGGCACGGGCGCGACCGTCGTCTTCGTCACCCACGACGTGGACGAGGCACTGTTCCTCGGCGACCGCGTGGCACTCCTCGGCAACGGCCGGCTGACCGCCGTACGCGACGTGCCGCGCCCCCGCGACCGTACGGCGCACGACGATCCCGCGCGCGTGGCGCTGCGACGCGACGTCCTCTCCTCGCTCGGCACGTGAAAGGCACCCTGGTGGACACCCCTCTGCAGATTCCGGCCCTCGACGAGGCCGAGGAGCTCACCTGCGACGTCCTGGTCATCGGCGGCGGCACCGCCGGCACCATGGCCGCCCTGACCGCCGCCGAGCACGGCGCGAACGTCATCCTGCTGGAGAAGGCCCACGTCCGGCACTCCGGCGCCCTCGCCATGGGCATGGACGGCGTCAACAACGCGGTCATCCCCGGCCGCGCCGAGCCCGACGACTACGTCGCCGAGATCACCCGCGCCAACGACGGCATCGTCGACCAGTCCACCGTCCGCCAGACCGCCACCCGCGGCTTCGGCATGGTGCAGCGCCTCGAGTCGTACGGCGTGAAGTTCGAGAAGGACGAGCACGGCGACTACGCGGTCCGCCAGGTCCACCGCTCCGGCTCCTATGTGCTGCCGATGCCGGAGGGCAAGGACGTCAAGAAGGTCCTGTACCGGCAGCTGCGGAGGCGCGAGATGCGGGAGCGGATCCGCATCGAGAACCGGGTGATGCCGGTGCGGGTGCTGACCGCCGAGGGGCAGGCCGTGGGCGCGGTCGGCCTCAACACCCGTACGGGCGCCTTCGTCACGGTCCGCGCGGGCGCGGTGATCCTGGCGACCGGCGCCTGCGGCCGCCTCGGCCTGCCCGCCTCCGGCTACCTGTACGGCACCTACGAGAACCCGACCAACGCGGGCGACGGCTACGCCATGGCCTACCACGCTGGCGCCGAACTCACCGGCATCGAGTGCTTCCAGATCAACCCGCTGATCAAGGACTACAACGGCCCCGCCTGCGCCTACGTCGCCAACCCCTTCGGCGGCTACCAGGTCAACCGGCACGGCGAACGCTTCGTCGACTCCGACTACTGGTCCGGTCAGATGATGGCCGAGTTCGCGGCGGAGGTCGCCTCCGACCGAGGCCCGGTGTACCTGAAGCTGAGCCACCTCCCCGAGGAGTCGATCTCGTCCCTGGAGTCGATCCTGCACTCCACGGAACGGCCCACCCGGGGGACGTTCCACGAGGGCCGCGGTCACGACTACCGCACCCACGACATCGAGATGCACATCTCCGAGATCGGTCTGTGCGGCGGCCACTCGGCCTCCGGTGTCCGGGTCGACGACCACGCCCGTACGACCGTCCCCCGCCTCTACGCCGCCGGCGACCTGGCCTGCGTCCCGCACAACTACATGATCGGCGCGTTCGTCTTCGGCGACCTCGCGGGCGCGGACGCGTCCCAGTACGCCCCGTACGAAGGGGAGTTGCCGCTCGACCAGCTCCGCGAGGCGCACGACCTGATCTACCGCCCGCTGCACAACCCGGACGGCCCGCCGCAGCCCCAGGTCGAGTACAAGCTGCGCCGCTTCGTGAACGACTACGTGGCCCCGCCGAAGTCCGGCGCGCGACTGTCGCTCGCCCTGGAGGCCTTCGAGCGCATGCACACCGACATCGCCGAGATGGGTGCGCAGACCCCGCACGAGCTGATGCGCTGCGCCGAGGTCTCCTTCATCCGCGACTGCGCGGAGATGGCCGCGCGGGCGTCCCTGGCCCGCACGGAGTCCCGCTGGGGTCTCTACCACGACCGTCTCGACCATCCTCATCGCGACGACGCCTCCTGGTTCCACCACCTCGACCTGCACAAGTCCCCCTCCGGTGCGATGGAGTTCACGGCTCGTCCCGTGGCTCCCTATCTGGTCCCGATCGACGAGTTCACGCCGGTCGGCGGTCCCTCCCGGCACATCGGCGAGGTGCACGCCGAGGACGTGGCGACGGCCGGCTCCCGGGACCTGGCCCCGGTCGCGACCGGACTCCTCGACACCGGGGCGGACGGGACCGGATCGGCCGGACCCGAACCGCTCGGTGGGCCCGGCCCGTCGGAGGCGGCACCGGCCGAACAGGTCTCCGGCCGGATCCTCGAACTCGTCGCCCTCGCCGAGGAGCAGCCCGAACTCGACGCCCTGCTGCCCTACTTGAACGACCCGGCCGCCGCGGTGCGCCGCGAGGCCGTCGCCGTCCTCACCGAGACGGTGCCGCCGGGAACGGGACCCGCCCTCGCAGACGCACTCCGTGACTCCGCTCCCGAGGTCCGGGCCACCGCGGCAGCGTCCCTGCGCGAACTCGTCGAGACGCTTCTCCCGGAGCCCACCCTGCGCGACGGCCTGGCCGCCGCTCTCGCCGAGTCCGACCCGGTCGTCCGCGCCGCCGCCCTGGACGTCCTGCGCGCCCTGCGCCTCGGGGACGCCGACCTGTTCGCCAGGTCCCTGACCGACTCGGACATCGCCGTCCGCATCGAGGCCGTCCGTGCCCTCGTCTCGGTGGACGCCGCCACCGAGCTGGCCCGCGCGGCGGTCACCGATCCGTCCCGCGAGGTCCGGGTGACGATCGCCAAGGCGCTGGCGACGGTGTCGGCGGAACGCCCGCTCGATGTCGTCCTCGACGCTCTGACCCGGCTCACCGAGGACCCCGACGCGCTCGTGCAGGGCGCCGCCTACGGAGCGCTGGCCACCACCGGCTGCCCCGCACCGCTCGCCACCCGGGCGGTGACCGCCCTGTCGGCCTCCGCGTGGCAGGTCCGGTCAGGTGCGGCGACGGCGCTGTCCGCCGCCGACCCTGATGTGGCCGTCCCCGCCCTCGCCAAGGCTCTCGCCGACCCGAACTCGGACGTCCGCAAGGCCGCCGTCCTCGCCCTGACCCGGCTCACCGGCACCGAGGACGCCCGCGCGGCCCTGGCCACGGCGACGACGGACTCGGACGCGGACGTCAGGGCGTATGCGGCGAAGGGCCTGCAGAACCGGCCTTAGGAACCACCCGCACCAGCGACCCGGGGCCCCGGGAATGCCGGCACCGTCCGGGCCCGGGGCCCTATATCCAGTCCTCCGGCTCGGGCTCGGCGTCCATCTCGGGCCAGTGGTCGTCCACCGTGCCGGTCGCCGTGCCAGTCCCGGTCGGCGCGGCGTCCTGTGCGGTGTCCTGTGCAAGGCCGCCGTCCAGAGCAGCCAGCACCCCGATGACGCCCTCCCCGTACGTCGCGAGCTTCTTCTCGCCGACCCCGCCGATGCCTCCGAGCTGCGTCACCGACGTGGGCCACACGGTGACGATCTCCCTGAGCGTGGCGTCGTGGAAGATGACGTACGCCGGGACGCCCTGTTCGCGGGCCTGCTCGGCGCGCCAGGCCCGCAGTGCCTCGAACGCCGGCACCAGTGCCTCGGGCAGCTCGGCCACCGGGGCCTTGGCCTTGCCCCGCCCGGACGAGGACGAGGAGGCCGACTTGGCGGTCGCCTGCTTCTTCGGCTCCTTGCGCAGCGGGACCTCCCGCTCCCGGCGCAGCACCTCACCGCTCGCCTCGGTCAGCACCAGCGTGCCGTACTCCCCCTCGACCGCGAGCAGCCCCTGGGCGAGCAACTGCCGGACCACTCCCCGCCATTCGCCCTCGGAGAGGTCCTCTCCGATACCGAAGACGGACAGCTGGTCGTGGTCGAACTGGATGACCTTGCCGGTGCGCTTGCCGAGCAGGATGTCGACGATCTGCACCGCCCCGAACTTCTGCCCCCGCTCCCGCTGCAGCCGCACCACCGTCGACAGCACCTTCTGGGCCGCGACCGTGCCGTCCCAGGTCTCGGGCGGTACGAGGCAGGTGTCGCAGTTGCCGCAGCCCGTCTGGCCCGGCTCCTGACCGAAGTAGTTCAGCAGCTGTTCGCGCCGGCACTGAGCCGTCTCGCACAGCGCCAGCATCGATTCCAGGTGGGAGGCGGCCCGGCGCCGGAACGCCTCGTCGCCCTCGCTGGACTGGATCATCTTCCGCTGCTGTATGACGTCGTTGAGGCCGTACGCCATCCATGCCGTCGAGGCCAGTCCGTCGCGGCCCGCGCGGCCCGTCTCCTGGTAGTAGCCCTCGACCGACTTGGGCAGGTCGAGGTGGGCGACGAAGCGGACGTCGGGCTTGTCGATGCCCATGCCGAAGGCGATGGTCGCCACCACCACCAGGCCGTCCTCGCGCAGGAACCGGGACTGGTGGGCGGCACGGGTCCCCGCGTCCAGACCGGCGTGGTACGGGACCGCCTCGATGCCGTTGCGGGAGAGGAACTCGGCCGTGGCCTCCACCGACTTGCGCGAGAGGCAGTAGACGATGCCCGCGTCTCCCGCGTGCTCCTCCCGCAGGAACGCGAGCAGCTGCTTCTTGGGGTCGGCCTTCGGCACGATCCGGTACTGGATGTTGGGCCGGTCGAAGCTCGCCACGAAGTGCCGGGCCGTCGGCATGCCCAGCCGTTGGGTGATCTCCTGGTGCGTCGCATGCGTGGCCGTCGCCGTCAGCGCGATCCGCGGCACGTCGGGCCAGCGCTCGCCGAGCAGCGAGAGGGCCAGGTAGTCGGGCCGGAAGTCGTGGCCCCACTGGGAGACGCAGTGCGCCTCGTCGATGGCGAAGGCGGCGATCTTGCCCCGGGAGAGGAGGTCCAGTGTGGAGTCGAGCCGCAGCCGCTCCGGGGCGAGGTAGAGCAGGTCCAGCTCTCCGGCCAGGAACTCGGCCTCCACCGCACGGCGCTGGTCGAAGTCCTGCGTGGAGTTCATGAACCCGGCGCTCACACCGAGTGCCCTGAGCGCGTCCACCTGGTCCTGCATCAGCGCGATGAGGGGGGAGACGACGATGCCCGTGCCGGGTCTTACCAGGGACGGAATCTGGTAGCACAGCGACTTGCCGCCGCCGGTCGGCATGAGGACGACGGCGTCCCCGCCGGCGACCACGTGCTCGATGATCTCTTCCTGCTCGCCGCGGAAGGCCTCGTATCCGAAGACCCGGTGGAGCGTGGCCAGTGCCTCGCTGTCGGTCACACCTGGCATCTCGCTGATCCCGCCCATCCCACCCATTGTCCCGTCCCCCGTACGTCGTCCCTCGATCACTGCCTCCACGATAGGGGTCCGGACTGACACCGTCGGAGTTATCCACAGGCCGCGTCCGTGACATACGAACACCTACCGTGGCACGCGGCTCCCCGCCGAACACGTCGGGCCCCGGCTCCCTCGCGGGGAACCGGGGCCCGACGCACACACACGCACCGCAGGTCAGCGCACGAACACTCCCGCCTGGTTCGCCAGGTCCAGGAAGTACTGCGGCGCCACACCCAGCACCAGCGTGACCGCCACGCCGACTCCGATCGCCGTCATCGTCAGCGGCGACGGCACGGCCACCGTCGGTCCGTCCGGCTGCGGCTCGCTGAAGAACATCAGCACGATCACGCGGATGTAGAAGAACGCCGCGATGGCCGACGAGATCACACCGACCACGACCAGCGGCGCAGCGCCGCCCTCCGCCGCCGCCTTGAACACGGCGAACTTCCCGGCGAAGCCGGAGGTCAGCGGGATGCCCGCGAAGGCCAGCAGGAACACCGCGAACACGGCGGCCACCAGCGGTGAACGTCGGCCCAGCCCCGCCCACTTGGACAGGTGCGTCGCCTCGCCACCCGCGTCACGGACCAGCGTCACCACCGCGAACGCGCCGATCGTCACGAACGAGTACGCCGCCAGGTAGAAGAGGACCGACGACACTCCGTCCGGCGTGGTCGCGATGACACCCGCGAGGATGAAGCCGGCGTGCGCGATCGAGGAGTACGCCAGCAGCCGCTTGATGTCGGTCTGTGTGATCGCGACGATCGCACCGCCCAGCATGGTGACGATCGCGACGGCCCACATGACCGGCCGCCAGTCCCAGCGCAGACCGGGCAGCACCACGTACAGGATCCTCAGCAGCGCGCCGAACGCGGCCACCTTGGTCGCCGCCGCCATGAAGCCCGTGACCGGGGTCGGTGCGCCCTGGTAGACGTCCGGTGTCCACATGTGGAACGGCACGGCGCCCACCTTGAACAGCAGGCCCATGACGATCATCGCGGCGCCGATCAGCAGCAGCGCGTCGTTGCCCATGGTGTCCGCGAGCGCCGGGTCGACCGTGCCGATCGTGCCGTCGACGACCTTCGCGATCGTGCCGTACGACACCGAGCCCGCGTAGCCGTACAGCAGGGCGATGCCGAACAGGGTGAACGCGGAGGCGAACGCTCCGAGCAGGAAGTACTTGACCGCGGCCTCCTGCGACAGGAGCCGCTTGCGGCGGGCCAGCGCGCACAGCAGGTACAACGGGAGCGAGAAGACCTCCAGGGCCACGAACAGCGTCAGCAGGTCGTTGGCCGCCGGGAAGATCAGCATGCCGGCGACCGCGAAGAGCAGCAGCGGGAACACCTCGGTGGTGGTGAACCCGGCCTTCACCGCGGCCTTCTCGCCGTCGCTGCCCGGCACGGAGGCGCCCTGGGCCGCGAACGAGTCGGTGCGGTTGCCGTGCGTCTCGGGGTCGAGCCGCCGCTCGGCGAAGGTGAACAGGCCTACCAGGCCCGCCAGCAGGATCGTGCCCTGGAGGAACAGGGCCGGTCCGTCGACGGCGATGGCACCCATGGCCGCGATGCCGGACTTGGTCGTGGCGTATCCGTTCGCGGCGAGCACGACGACCGCCGCGAAGGCCACGCACAGCGCTACGGCGGACATGATCCACTGGACGTGGTAGCGGGCTCTGCGCGGGACGAACGCCTCGACCAGCAGCCCGAGCAGCGCTGCTCCCAGGACGATCAGGGTGGGCGACAACTGCCCGTATTCGATCTTCGGCGCGTCGATCTTCGTGATCGGGTCGGCCGCGGTTGTCCACAGGCTGTGGACGACTGTTGCGCTCACTTGGCCGCCTCCGCCTCGGGCTGGGGGTCCTTCTTGTGTACGTCGGACATGGTCGACTTCACCGCTGGGTTGACGATGTCCGTGACGGGCTTCGGGTAGACGCCCAGGAAGATCAGCAGCACGATCAGCGGGGCGACGACCAGGAGTTCCCGCACCCTGAGGTCGGGCATCGCGGAGACCTCCGGTTTCACCGGGCCCGTCATCGTCCGCTGGTAGAGGACGAGGGTGTAGAGCGCGGCGAGCACGATGCCGAAGGTCGCGATGATGCCGATCGCCGGGTAGCGCGCGAACGTGCCGACCAGGACCAGGAACTCACTCACGAAGGGCGCGAGGCCCGGCAGCGACAGGGTGGCGAGGCCGCCGATCAGGAAGGTTCCGGCGAGTACCGGGGCGACCTTCTGGACCCCGCCGTAGTCGGCGATGAGCCGCGAGCCGCGCCGCGAGATCAGGAAGCCGGCGACCAGCATCAGCACGGCCGTCGAGATCCCGTGGTTGACCATGTAGAGCGTCGCCCCGGACTGGCCCTGGCTGGTCATCGCGAAGATGCCCATGATGATGAAGCCGAAGTGCGAGATCGACGCGTACGCCACCAGCCGCTTGATGTCCCGCTGGCCGACCGCGAGCAGCGCCCCGTAGACGATGCTGATCACCGACAGCACGAGGATCGCGGGAGTCGCCCACTTGCTGGCCTCCGGGAAGAGCTGGAGGCAGAAGCGGAGCATCGCGAAAGTGCCCACCTTGTCGACGACCGCTGTGATGAGCACGGCGACCGGTGTGGTGGCCTCCCCCATCGCGTTGGGCAGCCAGGTGTGCAGCGGCCACAGGGGCGCCTTCACCGCGAAGGCGAAGAAGAACCCGAGGAACAGCCAGCGTTCGGTGTTGGTCGCCATGTCGAGCGTGCCGTTGGCCCGCGCTTCGGCGATCTGCTGGAGGCTGAAGTTCCCGGCGACCACGTAGAGGCCGATGACCGCGGCCAGCATGATCAGGCCGCCGACCAGGTTGTAGAGGAGGAACTTCACGGCTGCGTACGAGCGTTGGGTCGCCGCGTTCTCATCGGAGCCGGCGTGGGCCCGGTCCCCGAAGCCGCCGATGAGGAAGTACATCGGGATCAGCATGGCTTCGAAGAAGATGTAGAACAGGAAGACGTCGGTGGCCTCGAAGGAGATGATCACCATCGCCTCGACGCCCAGGATCAGGGCGAAGAAGCCCTGCGTCGGCCGCCACCGCTTGTTGCCGGTCTCCAGCGGGTCGGCGTCGTGCCAGCCCGCGAGGATGATGAACGGGATCAGCAGCGCGGTCAGCGCGACGAGCGCCACCCCGATGCCGTCCACGCCCAGTTCGTAGCGGACCCCGAAGTCCTTGATCCAGGCGTGGGACTCGGTGAGCTGGTAACGGTCGCCGTCCGGGTCGAAGCGCACCAGGACGACGGCGGCCAGCGCGAGGGTGGCGAGCGACACGAGCAGCGCCAGCCATTTCGCGGCGGTGCGCCGTGCGGCCGGCACGGCGGCCGTGGCGATCGCCCCGATCGCCGGGAGCGCCGCCGTCGCTGTCAGCAGAGGAAACGACATCGGTATCAGACCGCCCTCATCAGCAGGGTCGCGGCCACGAGGATCGCCGCGCCGCCGAACATCGAGACGGCGTACGACCGCGCGTAGCCGTTCTGGAGCTTGCGCAGCCGTCCGGAGAGACCGCCGACCGAGGCCGCCGAGCCGTTGACCACACCGTCGACCAGGGTGTGGTCGACGTAGACCAGGGACCGCGTGAGGTGCTCTCCGCCGCGGACCAGGACCACGTGGTTGAAGTCGTCCTGGAGCAGGTCGCGCCGGGCGGCCCGGGTGAGCAGCGACCCGCGCGGGGCGACGACGGGGACCGGGCGCCTGCCGTACTGGAGCCAGGCGAGGGCGACGCCGATGACCATCACGGTCACCGTGGCCGCCGTGACCGTGGTGGCGCTGATCGGCGCGTCTCCGTGGTCGTGCCCGGTGATGGGCTCCAGCCAGTGCAGGAAGCGGTCGCCGATGCTGAACAGTCCGCCCGCGAAGACCGATCCGAAGGCCAGCACGATCATGGGGATCGTCATGGACTTGGGCGACTCGTGCGGGTGGGGCTCAGCGTGCTCACCGTGGTGCTCGGCGGCGGGCTCGGCGCTGGGGGCCTCCGGGGAGCGGGTGGCCTGGTTCTTCCAGCGCTCCTCCCCGAAGAACGTCATCAGCATCACGCGCGTCATGTAGAAGGCGGTGATGGCCGCGCCCAGCAGGGCGCAGGCGCCGAGGATCCAGCCCTCGGTGCCGCCCTTGGCGAAGGCCGCCTCGATGATCTTGTCCTTGGAGAAGAATCCGGACAGCCCCGGGAAGCCGATGATGGCGAGGTAGCCGAGGCCGAAGGTGACGAAGGTGACCGGCATGTACTTGCGCAGGCCGCCGTACTTGCGCATGTCGACCTCGTCGTTCATGCCGTGCATGACCGAACCGGCGCCGAGGAACAGCCCGGCCTTGAAGAAGCCGTGCGTCACCAGGTGCATGATCGCGAAGACGTAGCCGATGGGACCGAGGCCCGCGGCGAGGACCATGTAGCCGATCTGCGACATGGTCGACCCGGCCAGCGCCTTCTTGATGTCGTCCTTCGCGCAACCGACGATCGCACCGAACAGGAGCGTGACGGCACCGACGATGGTCACGACCAGCTGTGCGTCGGGTGCCGCGTTGAAGATGGCTCCGGAGCGGACGATCAGGTAGACGCCCGCGGTCACCATCGTCGCCGCGTGGATGAGGGCCGAGACCGGGGTCGGGCCCTCCATCGCGTCCCCGAGCCAGGACTGCAGCGGCACCTGGGCGGACTTGCCGCAGGCGGCGAGCAGCAGCATCAGGGCGATGCCGGTGAGCGTGGCCTCGGAGGCTCCGCCGACGAGCCCGGGCTCCTCGTGGGTGCCGAGCACCGGGCCGAAGGCGAAGGTGCCGAACGTCGTGAACATCAGCATGATCGCGATCGACAGGCCCACGTCGCCGACGCGGTTGACGAGGAACGCCTTCTTCGCCGCGGTGGCCGCGCTGGGCTTGTGCTGCCAGAAGCCGATGAGCAGGTAGGAGGCGAGACCGACGCCCTCCCAGCCGACGTACAGCAGAAGGTAGTTGTCGGCGAGGACGAGCAGCAGCATCGCCGCGAGGAACAGGTTCAGATAGCCGAAGAAGCGGCGGCGCCGCTCGTCGTGCTCCATGTACCCGATCGAGTACAGGTGGATCAGCGAGCCGACGCCGGTGATCAGCAGCACGAACGTCATCGACAGCTGGTCGAGGCGGAAGGCGGCGTCCGCCTGGAAGCCCTCGACCGGGACCCAGCTGAACAGGTGCTGGGTGAGCGTGCGGTGTTCGGCGTCCTTGCCGAGCAGGTCGGCGAAGAGGACGGCGCCGATGACGAAGGAGGCGCCGGCGAGGACGGTGCCGATCCAGTGGCCGACGGCGTCCAGTCTGCGGCCGCCGGTGAGCAGGACCGCCGCTCCGAGCAGGGGCGCCGCGATGAGCAGCGCGATCAGGTTCTCCACGATTCAGCGACCCCTTACAGCTTCATCAGGCTGGCGTCGTCGACCGAGGCCGAGTGGCGGGAACGGAACAGCGACACGATGATCGCGAGCCCGACCACGACCTCCGCGGCGGCGACGACCATCGTGAAGAAGGCGATGATCTGGCCGTCGAGGTTGCCGTGCATCCGGGAGAAGGCGACGAACGCGAGGTTGCAGGCGTTGAGCATGAGCTCGATGCACATGAACACGACGATCGCGTTGCGCCTGATCAGTACGCCGGTGGCGCCGATCGTGAACAGCAGGGCGGCGAGATAGAGGTAGTTGACGGGGTTCACTTCGACGCCTCCCTCTTGAAGGTGGCCGGTTCGATCCGGGTCCGCTCCAGGCGGTCCTCCGCACGCTGCTCCAGCGCCTTGAGGTCGTTCAGCGCCTCGGTGGACACGTCACGGATCTGGCCGCGGTCGCGCAGCGTCTTGCTGACGGTGAGCTCGGAGGGGGTTCCGTCGGGCAGCAGGCCCGCGATGTCGACCGCGTTGTGCCGGGCGTACACGCCCGGGGCGGGCAGCGGCGGGAGGTGCTTGCCCTCGCGCACCCGCTCCTCGGCGAGTTCACGCTGCGTCTTGGCGCGCTCGGTGCGCTCGCGGTGCGTGAGCACCATGGCGCCGACGGCGGCCGTGATCAGCAGGGCGCCGGTGATCTCGAAGGCGAAGACGTATTTGGTGAAGATGAGGGTCGCGAGTCCCTCCACGTTGCCGCCGGCGTTCGCCTGGGTGAGGCCGTTGAAGTGGCTGAGGGAGGCGTTGCCGATGCCCGCGAACAGCAGGATGCCGAAGCCGAGCCCGCAGAGGAGGGCGAGCCAGCGCTGACCCCTGATGGTCTCCTGCAGGGAGTCCGCCGCGGTCACGCCGACGAGCATCACCACGAACAGGAACAGCATCATGATCGCGCCGGTGTAGACGACGATCTGGACGACGCCGAGGAAGTAGGCGCCGTTGGCGAGGTAGAACACCGCCAGGATGATCATGGTGCCGGCGAGACAGAGCGCGCTGTGCACGGCCTTCTTCATGAACACCGTGCACAGGGCGCCGATCACGGCGACGGTGCCGAGTACCCAGAACTGGAAGGCCTCGCCGGTGGAGGTGCCGGCGGACAGGGTGGCGGTGGCGGCGAGCTCCAGGGGTGCGCTCATCGCCCGATCACCTTCTCCGACGCCGGTTCGTCCTCACCGAAGGTGGAGGCGGCCTCCTGTACGACCTCGCCCTTGGAGACGGCGACCTGGGGCACGGTGCCCGGCGCGGCCTCCGTCACCAGACCCCGGTAGTAGTCCTGCTCGTCCGTGCCGGGGTAGATGGCGTGCGGCGAGTCGACCATGCCGTCCTCGAGCCCGGCGAGCAGCTGTTCCTTGGTGAAGATGAGGTTGGCGCGGCTGCTGTCGGCCAGCTCGAACTCGTTGGTCATCGTCAGCGCGCGCGTGGGGCACGCCTCGATGCACAGGCCGCACAGGATGCAGCGGGCGTAGTTGATCTGGTAGACGCGGCCGTACCGCTCGCCCGGCGAGTAGCGCTCCTCGTCGGTGTTGTCGGCGCCCTCCACGTAGATGGCGTCGGCGGGGCAGGCCCAGGCGCACAGCTCGCAGCCGACGCACTTCTCCAGGCCGTCCGGATGGCGGTTGAGCTGGTGCCGTCCGTGGAACCGCGGAGCGGTGGTCTTCTCCTGCTCCGGGTACTGCTCGGTCAGCCGCTTCTTGAACATGGCCTTGAAGGTCACGCCGAAGCCGGCGACGGGGTTCATGAAGCCGGGCTTCAACTGCTCGGTCTCCTTGGGCTCCTCAGCCATCGGACGCCTCCTTTCCATCCGTAGAACCCGAAGATGCGTCACTCCGAGTATCCGGTCCGCCACTGACAATCAACTCCCGCTCCTGACGCGAGCGGCGCCGTGGCACCGGCGACAACTCCTGTCCGGGCAGTGGCGGTACGGGGAATCCGCCGGCCATCGGATCGAATCCGACCGGTTCTCCGGCGGGCTGCGCGGCCGCCTTCGACTTCTCCCGGAACATGTCGACGACGAACGAGAGCAGCAGCAGGACCAGGACACCGCCGCCGATGTAGAGGGCGATGTCGGCGAAGTCGTAGTTCTCGTTCTTGAGGGTCCGCACGGTCGCGACGAGCATCAGCCACACCACGGAGACCGGGATGAGGACCTTCCAGCCGAGCTTCATCAGCTGGTCGTAGCGGACGCGGGGCAGTGTGCCGCGCAGCCAGATGAAGAAGAACAGCAGCAACTGCACCTTGATCACGAACCAGAGGAGCGGCCACCAGCCGTGGTTGGCGCCCTCCCAGAAGGTGCTGATCGGCCAGGGGGCGCGCCAGCCGCCGAGGAAGAGCGTGGTCGTCACGGCCGAGACCGTCACCATGTTCACGTACTCGGCGAGCATGAACAGCGCGAACTTGATCGACGAGTACTCGGTGTTGAAGCCGCCGACCAGGTCGCCCTCGGACTCCGGCATGTCGAAGGGGGCGCGGTTGGTCTCACCGACCATGGTGATGACGTAGATGATGAAGGAGACCGGGAGCAGGACGATGTACCAGCGGTCCTGCTGCGCCTCGACGATCGCCGAGGTCGACATCGACCCGGAGTAGAGGAACACCGAGGCGAACGCGGCACCCATGGCGATCTCGTACGAGATCATCTGCGCGCAGGAGCGCAGGCCCCCGAGGAGCGGATACGTGGATCCGGAACTCCAGCCCGCGAGGACGATGCCGTAGATGCCGACCGAGGCGACCGCGAGGATGTAGAGCATCGCGATCGGGAGGTCGGTGAGCTGCATCGCGGTGCGGTGGCCGAAGATCGAGACCTCGTTGCCGGACGGGCCGAAGGGGATCACCGCGATCGCCATGAAGGCCGGGATGGCCGCGATGATCGGCGCGAGGACGTAGACGACCTTGTCCGCGCGCTTGACGACGACGTCTTCCTTCAGCATCAGCTTGATGCCGTCGGCGAGTGACTGGAGCATGCCCCAGGGGCCGTGCCGGTTGGGGCCGACGCGCAACTGCATCCAGGCGACGACCTTGCGCTCCCAGACGATGGAGAACAGCACGGTCACCATCAGGAACGCGAAGCAGAAGACCGCCTTGACGACGACGAGCCACCAGGGGTCGTTGCCGAACATCGAGAGGTCTTCCGCAGCGAGGTACGGGCTCATGCCTCCACCTCCTTGGGGGCTTCGGCGGCAGGCGTGGCCGGGCCGATGCGGACGAGGGAGCCCGGCAGTACTCCGGCGTCGGAGGCGACGCCCCCGCCGGTGGAGTTCAGCGGGAGCCAGACCACGCGGTCGGGCATCTCGGTGATCTGAAGCGGCAGTTCGGTGACTCCGGAGGGGCCGGTCACGGCGAGCAGGTCGCCCTCCTTGACGCCCACCTCGGCGGCCGTCGCGGCGGACACGCGTGCGCGTGCCGCGTGCCGTGTCCCGGCGAGCGCCTCGTCGCCCTGCTGGAGCAGACCCTGGTCGAGCAGCAGCCGGTGCCCCGCAAGTACGGCCTCTCCGGCCGCCGGGCGCGGCAACTGGGCCCCGGTCGCCAGGGATTCCGTGCCACGCGGCCCGTCCCAGGGGCCGAGCCGGTCGATCTCCGCGCGCGTGGTGCGCAGATCCGGCAGGCCCAGGTGTACGTCCATGGCGTCGGCCAGCATCTGGAGGACGCGCGCGTCGGTGGGCGCGAGGCGGCGGGTCATCTGCTCGGGCTTGAGCGCGGCCTCGAAGAACCGCACCCGGCCTTCCCAGTTGAGGAAGGTGCCGGCCTTCTCGGCGACCGCGGCCACCGGCAGGACGACGTCCGCGTGCTCGGTGACCTCGCCGGGCCGCAGTTCCAGCGACACCACGAACCCGACCTCCCGCAGCGCCGCACGCGCGCGTGCCGGATCGGGCAGGTCGGCGATCTCGACCCCCGCGACCAGCAGCGCCTGGAGCTCTCCGGAGGCCGCCGCCTCGATGATCTGGCCGGTGTCCCGGCCGTAGCGGTGCGGGAGTTCGGCCACACCCCACACGGAGGCGACCTCCTCACGCGCGCGCGGGTCGGTGGCCGGGCGCCCGCCCGGCAGCAGCGAGGGCAGCGCGCCCGCCTCGACGGCACCGCGCTCTCCGGCCCGCCGCGGGATCCACACCAGCTGCGCGCCGGTCGCGGAGGCGGCCCGCACGGCGGCGGTCAGCCCGCCCTCCACCGCGGCCAGCCGCTCACCTACGACGATCACCGCGCCCGCGGCGCGCAGTGCCTCGGCGGCCCTGCTGCCGTCGCCCTCCAGACCGACTCCGCCGGCGAGCGCGTCCAGCCACTCGGTCTCGGTGCCGGGAGCGGCGGGCAGCAGCGTGCCGCCGGCCTTCTCCAGGCCGCGTGTCGCGTGGGTGGCGAGCGAGAAGACCTTCTGGCCGTGCTTGCGCCAGGCCTTGCGCAGCCTCAGGAAGACGCCGGGCGCCTCCTCCTCGGCCTCGAACCCGACCAGCAGGACTGCGGGCGCCTTCTCCAGGGCGGAGTAGGTGACGCCCCTGCCGTCGAGGTCACGGCCGCGGCCCGCGACCCGCGCGGCCAGGAAGTCGCTCTCCTCGCTGCTGTGCACGCGCGCGCGGAAGTCGATGTCGTTGGTGTCGAGCGCCACGCGCGTGAACTTGCTGTACGCGTAGGCGTCCTCGATGGTGAGGCGGCCGCCGGTGAGGACGCCGGCCCGGCTGCGTGAGGCGAGCAGCCCCTGGGCCGCGATCTGGAGCGCCTCCGGCCAGGAGGCGGGGACCAGTTCGCCCTCGGGGTTGCGCACCAGGGGCGTCTGGAGCCGGTCACGCTGCTGCGCGTACCGGAAGCCGAACCTTCCCTTGTCGCAGATCCACTCCTCGTTGACCTCGGGGTCGTTGGCCGCGAGCTTGCGCATGACCTTGCCGCGCCGGTGGTCGGTACGGGTGGCGCAGCCGCCGGAGCAGTGCTCGCACACGCTCGGGGAGGACACCAGGTCGAAGGGGCGGGAGCGGAACCGGTACGCCGCCGAGGTGAGCGCGCCGACCGGGCAGATCTGGATGGTGTTGCCGGAGAAGTACGACTCGAAGGGGTCGCCCTCACCGGTGCCGACCTGCTGGAGGGCGCCCCGCTCGACCAGTTCGATCATCGGGTCGCCCGCGACCTGGTTGGAGAAGCGGGTGCAGCGGGCGCACAGCACGCACCGCTCGCGGTCGAGCAGCACCTGGGTGGAGATCGGCACGGGCTTCTCGTACGTCCGCTTCTTGCCCTCGAAGCGGGACTCGGCCTGGCCGTGGGACATCGCCTGGTTCTGCAGGGGGCACTCGCCGCCCTTGTCGCAGACCGGGCAGTCCAGCGGGTGGTTGATGAGGAGGAGCTCCATCACCCCGTGCTGGGCCTTCTCGGCGACCGGCGAGGTGAGGTGCGTCTTCACCACCATGCCGTCGGTGCAGGTGATGGTGCAGGACGCCATCGGCTTGCGCTGGCCCTCGACGTCGACGATGCACTGGCGGCAGGCGCCGGCCGGGTCGAGGAGGGGGTGGTCGCAGAACCGGGGGATCTCGATGCCGAGCTGTTCGGCGGCCCGGATGACCAGGGTGCCCTTGGGCACGCTGATCTCGGCGCCGTCGATCGTCAGCGAGACGAGATCCTCCGGCGGGACCGCCGCCTCTCCCCCTCCCGAGGGAGTGCTGGTGGTCACGGTCATGCGTTCACCTCCGTGCGATCGGCCCAGGCCGTCGATTTGGCCGGGTCGAAGGGGCAGCCGCGGCCCGTGATGTGCTGCTCGTACTCCTCGCGGAAGTACTTGAGCGAGGAGAAGATCGGCGAGGCGGCGCCGTCGCCGAGTGCGCAGAAGGACTTGCCGTTGATGTTGTCGGCGATGTCGTTCAGCTTGTCGAGGTCGGACATGACGCCCTTGCCGGCCTCGATGTCGCGCAGCAACTGCACGAGCCAGTACGTCCCTTCACGGCAGGGGGTGCACTTGCCGCAGGACTCGTGGGCGTAGAACTCGGTCCAGCGGGTCACGGCGCGCACGACGCAGGTCGTCTCGTCGAAGCACTGCAGGGCCTTGGTGCCGAGCATGGAACCGGCGGCGCCGACTCCCTCGTAGTCGAGGGGGACGTCGAGGTGCTCGTCGGTGAACATCGGGGTGGAGGAGCCGCCCGGCGTCCAGAACTTGAGCCGGTGCCCGGGCCGCATGCCGCCGCTCATCTCCAGCAGTTGGCGGAGGGTGATGCCGAGCGGGGCCTCGAACTGGCCGGGGCTGGCGACGTGGCCGCTGAGCGAGTAGAGCGTGAAGCCGGGGGACTTCTCACTGCCCATCGACCGGAACCATTCTTTGCCCCGGGTCAGAATCGCGGGAACCGACGCGATCGACTCCACGTTGTTCACAACAGTCGGGCAGGCGTAGAGGCCCGCGACCGCAGGAAAGGGGGGACGGAGCCGCGGTTGACCACGGCGGCCTTCGAGCGAGTCGAGCAGTGCGGTCTCCTCACCGCAGATGTACGCGCCGGCGCCCGCGTGCACGGTGATGTCGAGATCGAGGCCGCTGCCCAGGATGTTCTGTCCGAGGTAGCCGGCCGCATAGGCCTCGCTCACGGCCGAGTGCAACCGCCGCAGTACTGGGACGACTTCACCACGCAGATAGATGAAGGCATGCGAAGACCTGATGGCGTAACACGCGATGATCATGCCCTCGATGAGGCTGTGCGGGTTCGCGAAGAGGAGCGGGATGTCCTTGCAGGTTCCCGGTTCCGACTCGTCGGCGTTGACAACTAGATAGTGCGGTTTTCCATCTCCCTGGGGAATGAACTGCCATTTCATTCCGGTGGGGAATCCCGCACCGCCGCGGCCGCGCAGACCGGAGTCCTTGACGTACGCGATCAGGTCGTCCGGCGACATGGCGAGCGCCTTGCGGAGCCCCTCGTAGCCCTCGTGCCTCTTGTAGACGTCCAGCGTCCAGGACTTGTCCTCGTCCCAGAAGGCCGACAGCACGGGTGCGAGCAGCTTCTCGGGGCTGGTGTCCTTCAGTTCGGGTGCCAAGGTCATCACTCCCCCTCCTCGGCGGCGGGCCCGGCCGGGTGGGCCGGGTCGGAGGCCGACGTGTCCTGTGGCGCGTCGTGCGAGCTCAGGTGCTCCGACGGGGACGGCTCGTGCACATCCCTGTTCTGC
The DNA here is from genome assembly GCF_042872225.1 of Streptomyces sp. NPDC005374. Classification (NCBI taxonomy): domain Bacteria; kingdom Bacillati; phylum Actinomycetota; class Actinomycetes; order Kitasatosporales; family Streptomycetaceae; genus Streptomyces; species Streptomyces sp. NPDC005374. The sequence continues at coordinate 981,643 of NZ_JBIAKA010000001.1, forward strand.
GGTGCGCCGTCGCGCGGATGGACCACGCGCGCGGGTGCGGTCTCTCCCCTGGCCAGGCGGAGGCCCACCAGCGAGGCGGGTCCCGCTCCGCCGCTCGCCTCGACGGCCCCGGGCCGCTCGTCGGGGAAGCCGGCGAGGATCCGCGCGGTCTCCTTGAAGGTGCACATCGGCGCCCCGCGCGTGGGCTCGACGTCGCGGCCCGCGCGCAGGTCGTCGACGAGGCGCTTGGCACTGGCCGGGGTCTGGTTGTCGAAGAACTCCCAGTTGACCATCACGACCGGCGCGAAGTCGCAGGCCGCGTTGCACTCGATGTGCTCCAGGGTGACCTTGCCGTCGTCGGTGGTCTCGCCGTTGCCGACGCCCAGGTGCTCCTGGAGGGACTCGAAGATCGCGTCCCCGCCCATCACCGCGCAGAGGGTGTTCGTGCAGACACCCACCTGGTAGTCGCCCGAGGGCCTGCGCCGGTACATGGTGTAGAAGGTGGCCACCGCGGTGACCTCGGCCGTGGTCAGGCCCAGGACGTCGGCGCAGAACCGCATCCCGGTGCGCGTGACGTGGCCCTCCTCCGACTGCACGAGATGCAGCAACGGCAGCAGGGCCGAGCGGGAGTCCGGGTAGCGGGCGATGATCTCGCGCGCGTCCGTCTCCAGCCGGGCCCGTACGTCGTCCGGGTAAGCGGGTGCGGGCAGTTCGGGCATGCCCAGGCTGACGCCCCGCTCGGAAGAACTCGTGGTCACCGGTCGACGCCTCCCATCACGGGGTCGATGGACGCGACGGCGACGATGACGTCGGCGACCTGGCCGCCCTCGCACATCGCCGCCATGGCCTGAAGGTTGGTGAAGGACGGGTCGCGGAAGTGGACCCGGAAGGGGCGGGTGCCGCCGTCGGACACGGCGTGCACCCCGAGTTCGCCCTTGGGCGACTCGACGGCCGCGTAGGCCTGTCCCGGCGGGACGCGGAAGCCCTCGGTGACCAGCTTGAAGTGGTGGATCAGGGCCTCCATGGAGGTGCCCATGATCTTCTTGATGTGGTCGAGGGAGTTGCCGAGCCCGTCGGGTCCCAGGGCGAGCTGGGCGGGCCAGGCGATCTTCTTGTCGGTGACCATGACCGGGCCGGGCTGGAGCCGGTCCAGGCACTGCTCGACGATCCTGAGCGACTGGCGCATCTCCTCCAGGCGGATCAGGAAGCGGCCGTAGGAGTCGCAGGTGTCGGCGGTCGGGACGTCGAAGTCGTACGTCTCGTAGCCGCTGTAGGGCTGCGTCTTGCGCAGGTCGTGCGGCAGACCGGTGGAGCGCAGGATCGGGCCGGTGGCGCCGAGGGCCATGCAGCCGGCCAGGTCGAGGTAACCGACGTTCTGCATACGGGCCTTGAAGATGGGGTTCCCGGTGGCGAGCTTGTCGTACTCCGGGAGGTTCTTCTTCATCTTCTTCACGAACTCGCGGATGTGGTCCACCGCGCCGGGCGGCAGGTCCTGCGCGAGTCCGCCGGGGCGGATGTACGCGTGGTTCATCCTGAGGCCCGTGATGAGCTCGTAGATGTCGAGAATCATTTCACGATCACGGAATCCGTAGATCATGATCGTGGTGGCGCCGAGTTCCATGCCGCCGGTGGCGATGCACACCAGGTGCGAGGAGAGCCGGTTCAGCTCCATCAGGAGCACCCGGATGATCTCGGCCCGGTCGGGGATCTGGTCCGTGATGCCGAGGAGCTTCTCGACGGCGAGACAGTAGGCGGTCTCGTTGAAGAAGGACGTCAGGTAGTCCATGCGCGTCACGAACGTGGTGCCCTGCGTCCACGTGCGGAACTCGAGGTTCTTCTCGATGCCGGTGTGCAGGTAGCCGATGCCGCAGCGGGCCTCGGTGACCGTCTCGCCGTCGATCTCCAGGATCAGGCGGAGCACTCCGTGCGTGGAGGGGTGCTGCGGGCCCATGTTGAGGACGATGCGCTCGTCGTCGGCCCGGGCCGCGGCCTGGACGATCTCGTCCCAGTCGCCGCCGGTGACCGTGTAGACGGTGCCCTCTGTGGTCTCCCGAGGGGAGGCATGCGAAGTGCTCACGAGTACGACCTCCGCTGGTCCGGAGCCGGGATCTGGGCGCCCTTGTACTCGACGGGGATGCCGCCGAGGGGGTAGTCCTTGCGCTGCGGGTGGCCCTGCCAGTCGTCCGGCATCATGATCCGCGTCAGGGCCGGGTGATCGTCGAAGACGATCCCGAAGAAGTCGTAGGTCTCGCGCTCGTGCCAGTCGTTGGTCGGATAGACGGAGACCAGGGACGGGATGTGCGGGTCGGCGTCGGGGGCGCTGACCTCCAGGCGGATCAGCCGGTTGTGGGTGATCGAGCGCAGGTGGTAGACGGCGTGCAGCTCGCGGCCCTTGTCGTGGAGGTAGTGGACTCCACTGACGCCGGTGCACAGTTCGAAGCGCAGGGCCGGGTCGTCGCGCAGGGTGCGGGCGACGCGGAGCAGGTGCTCGCGCTCGATGTGGAAGGTGATCTCGCCGCGGTCGACGACCGTCTTCTCGATCGCGTTGTCGGGCAGGAGACCCTGTTCCTCCAGGGCGCCTTCGAGTTCGTCGGCGACCTCGTCGAACCAGCCGCCATAGGGGCGGGCGGCCGCTCCCGGGAGCCTGATCGAGCGGACCAGGCCGCCGTAGCCGGAGGTGTCGCCGCCGTTGTCGGCGCCGAACATGCCGCGCTGGACGCGGATCTCCTCGCCGCCGTCGCCGCGCTGGCCGGGGAGGTTGGAGGCGCCGAGGTCCTTCTCGGGATTGACCCCGTTGGACCCGGCGCCCGTGGTGCCGTTGGCGTCGCTCACCGCAGCAGCCCCTTCATCTCGATCGTGGGCAGGGCCTTGAGCGCCGCTTCCTCCGCCTCCCGGGCCGCTTCCTCGGCGTTCACGCCGAGCTTGGAGGTCTGGATCTTCTGGTGGAGCTTGAGAATGGCGTCGATCAGCATCTCGGGCCGTGGCGGACAGCCGGGCAGGTAGATGTCGACCGGCACGATGTGGTCGACGCCCTGCACGATCGCGTAGTTGTTGAACATGCCGCCCGAGGAGGCGCAGACCCCCATGGAGATGACCCACTTGGGGTTCGGCATCTGGTCGTAGACCTGCCGCAGCACCGGCGCCATCTTCTGGCTGACCCGGCCGGCGACGATCATGAGGTCCGCCTGGCGGGGTGAGCCGCGGAAGACCTCCATGCCGAAGCGGGCCAGGTCGTAGCGTCCGGCGCCCGTGGTCATCATCTCGATGGCACAGCAGGCGAGGCCGAAGGTGGCCGGGAAGACGGACGCCTTGCGCACCCAGCCCGCGGCCTGCTCGACGGTGGTCAGCAGGAATCCGCTCGGCAGCTTTTCTTCGAGTCCCATGAGTTAAAGGCCCCTCAGTCCCATTCCAGGCCGCCCCGCCGCCATACGTACGCGTAGGCGACGAAGACGGTGAGCACGAAGAGCAGCATCTCCACGAGCCCGAAAACACCCAGGGCGTCGAAGGTGACGGCCCAGGGGTAGAGGAAGACGATCTCGATGTCGAAGACGATGAAGAGCATCGCCGTCAGGTAGTACTTGATGGGGAAGCGTCCGCCGCCGGCCGGCGTGGGGGTCGGCTCGATCCCGCACTCGTAGGCCTCGAGCTTGGCCCGGTTGTAGCGCTTCGGACCGATCAGCGTGGCCATGACCACGGAGAAGATCGCAAAGCCTGCCCCGAGCGCTCCCAGTACGAGGATGGGCGCATAGGCGTTCACCGCTCCTCGCTCCTCTCAGTCGGCACTGACTGCTGGCGATGGCATCGGACTCACACCCCACTCACACGTCCTTCTGACCTCCGTCCGTCCTGACGAAGATCGCGAACATGTGAAGCAGGTCACAAGCCCAACTGACCCGCATCTTATGCCTGCCGGTCTGTGATCTGCGACACGGGGTATTGCACAAGCTTTGTGATCTCCACCACCCGCCGAAGGATCATGAAGCCGGAACTGCGGTGATCTTCACACGAGAAGCGTCCAACTGATCACCGGAGGTGACATTTCCGCCAGTCGACGCAGGTGGAGAGAGGCGTCTCTATATCAAGAGACTTCCCCTGCATGCAAATTGGTGCTGGACGCAAGCGCTTGGTAGTGCGCCGCGTTCACGCGTCAGAGGGAGGCGCGAGGACGGATGTGGACGCGTGCACACATTCACGAGCGTCGGCGGCGCGGGACGCAGCCGCCGCCGTAACCGTTGCGTGACCTCCGCCACATGCACGAGAGCTCCCCAAGAAGGGGGCTTGGCCATCCGGCTCAACCGGTGGTAGGTGCGGGGCAATTCGGGCGTAACAGCGAAAGACCATGATCACAGGCTTGATCACTCACGTCCGCAATGTCCGTTACGGCGTCAATAAAGAGCGGCCCAGCAGAGATTGGGACTGCCCATTGAACAATTGTGGCGCAGCACACGTTTCTTGAAGGTATGGAGGAGCCCCTGATACCGGTTGTTCTCATGTCCCACACCGCTCACATACGCAGCCACCGGAAACCCCGCCGCAGCGCGACGACTTCGATCGCCGTACGCGCCGGTGTCGCCGGTGGCGTACTCAGCATGGCAGCGGCGGGCGCGTCGGCTTCGGCGTTCGCCGCCGAGTCGACGACGCAGACCCTCGAACTGCCCGCCCTGTCGGCCGACCTGGGCAGCCAGGTCGCCGAATCCGCCGACGCGATGCAGCAGGCAGCCGCCAACTACCAGCTGCAGGCCGAGCGTGACACGGCCGCCGCGAATGCCGCGAAGCAGGCCAAGGCGGACCTCGCTCAGGCCAAGAAGAAGGCGGAGGCCAAGAAGAAGGCGGAGGCGGCACGCAAGGCCGCCGCCGAGGAAGCCGCCTCGCGCAGCTCCGCGCGGACCACCCTGTCCGCCTCGGCGAGCACGGGCGTCTCCACGAGCTCGTCCACGGCCACCGGTTCGGCCGCGGCCGTCATCGCCTTCGTGAAGGCGCAGGTCGGTGACGCCTACGTCTCCGGCGGTACGGGCCCCAACTCGTGGGACTGTTCCGGGCTCGTCCAGGCCGCGTTCGCGCAGATCGGGGTCGACCTGCCCCGCGTCTCGCAGGACCAGTCGACCGCCGGCACCCAGGTCTCGCTGAGCAACCTGCAGCCGGGCGACATCCTGTACTGGGGCGGCGCGGGCAGCGCGTACCACGTGGCGGTGTACGTCGGCGACGGCATGTTCGTCGGTGCGCAGAACCCCTCGACCGGCGTGGCCGAGAAGCCGCTGTCCTACGACCCGCCGACCGGCGCGGTGCGGGTGCTCTGACACCGGTACTACAGCTTGGTAAGGGCCGCAGCCGCTCGGGGGCAGCGGCCCTTCCGGCACATATCGGGCCGAAACCCACCCGGGGTCGGCCGTGTTGAGCGGTACCGGCCCGCATCGCGCCGGAATCGCTGTGCGCGCTGTGGAGCGGCTGTGAAGCGACGCGTGGGGTGGATGAGGCGGTAGGCCGCGGTCGCGCCGGGCGGGGCCGTCCAGGCCCGTCGTCGCCGGGTCCATGAGCCGGCCGGGGCGATTCCCCGCCCCGCAGAGGCCTCCCGCCGTACGGAATGCCGGACTTGCCCCCATCGGGAACGGCCGCGGAGAAGCCGCACCGGGCGCGCCTGTCGCTGTGGTCGTGCGGGAAGTCCCCCACGCCTGTGCGAACTGCGCCTGTACGACGCTCCGCCGACCCGCCGACCCGCCGACCCGCGCCCGTCGGAGCCGTCCGCGGGCATGGCCGGTCCGCTCCCGGGGCTGTTGGATGTGTGAGGTGCCCGGCGCTCTGCTCCCCGCGCCCACGGCATCCCCACGTTCCCCGGCAGTCAGGAGAAGTCACCATGCCCAGTGTGTTCGTCCAGGGCCGACCCACCGACTCATACCCGCCGCTCGCTCCCGAGGCCCGGCGCGGGCGGGTCCGGCGCATCACCGAGGTCGGTGAGGAGATCCTGCACAAGCCGTGCCGGGACGTGACCGAGTTCGGGCCCGATCTCGCCGCGCTGATCGACGACATGTTCCTGACGATGTACATCGCGGAAGGGGCGGGCCTCGCGGCCAACCAAGTCGACGTCGGACTGCGCCTGTTCGTCTACGACTGCCCGGACGACGAGGGAGTCCGGCATGTCGGTCATGTCGTGAACCCGGTGCTGGAGCAGCTCGACCCGGCCGGGCGCAGGCTGCTCGAGGACAGCGAGGGGTGCCTGTCGGTGCCGGGCGCCGTGATGGACGTACCGCGTCCGGACCGAGCCGTGGTGCGTGGGGTCGACAAGGACGGCGAACCGCTGGTGATCGAGGGGACCGGGTATTTCGCGCGCTGCCTGGCGCACGAGACCGACCATGTGAACGGGCACGTGTATCTGGACCGGCTGTCCAAGCGCGAGCGCAAGGAGGCGCTGCGGCAGGCGGCGGACCGGCGGGACGAGGTGTTCGCCCGCCGGGCGGCCAACATCACGGCGCTGAACGACGGTCAGGACGACGGCGTCAGCGCCTGAGGGAACGGACCAACGCCCACGCCGACACCGCGATGAGGATGACGAAGACGGGTAACGCGACCCCTGCGTCCATCCCTCCAAGATGCCCCCGCGCAGGGGCTCCCGTCACGCCTTCGGCGCCACCTTGCTCAGCCCGTTGATGATCCGGTCCATCGCGTCGCCGCCCGTGGGGTCGGTGAGGTTGGCGAGCATCTTCAGGGTGAACTTCATGAGCAGCGGGTGGGTCAGGCCGCGCTGGGCCGCGATCTTCATGACCTTCGGGTTGCCGATGAGCTTCACGAAGGCGCGGCCGAGCGTGTAGTAGCCGCCGTAGGTGTCCTTGAGCACGCGCGGGTAGCGCTGGAGGGCCATCTCGCGTCCTGCGGGAGTGGACCGCGCGTGGGCCTGGACGATGACGTCGGCGGCGATCTGGCCGGACTCCATGGCGTAGGCGATGCCCTCGCCGTTGAAGGGGTTCACCAGGCCGCCGGCGTCGCCGACGAGCAACAGCCCCTTCGTGTAGTGGGGCTGGCGGTTGAAGGCCATGGGAAGGGCGGCACCGCGGATCGGGCCGGTCATGTTCTCGGGGGTGTAGCCCCAGTCCTCCGGCATGGACGCGCACCAGGCCTTCAGCACCTCGCGCCAGTCGAGCTCCTTGAAGGAGTCGGACGTGTTCAGCACGCCGAGGCCGACGTTGGACGTGCCGTCGCCCATGCCGAAGATCCAGCCGTAGCCGGGCAGGAGGCGGTCCTCGCCCGGACCACGCCGGTCCCACAGCTCCAGCCAGGACTCCAGGTAGTCGTCCTCGTGGCGGGGGCTCTCGAAGTACGTCCGTACGGCCACGCCCATCGGGCGGTCCTCGCGCCGGTGCAGGCCCATCGCGAGGGAGAGCCGGGTGGAGTTGCCGTCGGCGGCGACCACCAGGGGCGCGGTGAAGGTGACCTCGCGCTTGTCCTCGCCCAGTTTCGCGTGGACGCCCGTGATGCGGCCGGTGCGGTCGTCGATGATCGGGGCGCCGACGTTGCAGCGCTCGAACAGCCGGGCCCCCGCCTTCTGGGCCTGGCGGGCGAGCTGCTCGTCGAAGTCGTCGCGCTTGCGGACGAGGCCGTAGTCGGGGAAGGAGGCGAGATCCGGCCAGTCGAGCTGGAGGCGCACACCTCCGCCGATGATGCGCAGGCCCTTGTTCCGGAGCCAGCCGGCCTCTTCCGAGATGTCGATGCCCATGGCCACGAGCTGTTTGGTGGCGCGCGGGGTGAGGCCGTCGCCGCAGACCTTCTCGCGCGGGAACTCGGTCTTCTCCAGCAGGAGTACGTCGAGGCCGGCCTTGGCGAGGTAGTAGGCGGTGGTGGAGCCGGCCGGCCCCGCGCCGACGACGATGACATCGGCGGTGTTCTCGGACAGGGGCTCGGTCACGACGGGATCTCCCCAAGCTCGGAATCAAGTTCGGAATCAAGACCGGAATCAAGTCCGGAATCCGCGTGCCGACCGGCACTGGACACAGGCAGTCTATTCAGCAGAATTGATCACCCGGCTGAAGGGCTGCCCCAGTGAACCGAGCCCTGCCCGTGGTACGGCTGCGTGTGCCCACCGACGAGGACGCGGTCGCCTGGCACCGGCTCTTCGACGACCCGGACGTCATGGAGTTCCACGGCGGCAGGTCCGCGGAGCTGTCCGTCCACCAGGAGCTCACCGCACGACAGCGCCGGCACGACGCCGACGCCGGTGCCCAGCCGTGGCCGCGGGACCGGGGGCCCACGGGCGAGATCGAGATCGGCTGGCGGCTCGGGCGGGAGTACTGGGGCAAGGGGTACGCCACCGCGGCCGCGCAGATGACGCCGGAACGGGTGAGGGCGGCCGGGGTGCCGGACGTGGTGGCGATGGTCCGCGCCGGCAACACGCGGTCGATCTCGGTGACCGAACGGCCGGGGATGCGGCTCGCGGAGGTGTTCACACCGGGCGGCGCGCGGGACGGCCACTGTTACCGGCTCGATCCCCGAGGAAGTCACGCACGGTAGCCAACTGTTACAGAAGCACACCCGGCGCTTCCGGCTGGTGCGGAGCCGGAGTTACCCTGCCAGTACCGCTGGGGGTGACATCTGTGCGCATAACACCCAAGAAGCCCGAAGTGCGCGTACCTCGTCTGGTCGGTCTGATGGCCGTGGACGCGCGCGAGACGGCCCAGGCGCAGGGTCTGTTCGTCAACGCGCCGGATCGCAAGGACTTCCACCTGGCCGTCGTCGACTATGTCGTACGCCAGTACCCGCAGGCCGGTGCGGAGGTGCCGCGGGACTCGGTGGTGTACCTCTGGTTCGACCACGGTCCGGGCGAGGGCGGCGGAGGTATCCGCGAGCCCCGCGTTCCGAGGCCCCCGAGCGGCGGCTTCCAGCGCGAACTGGACGAGCCGGGCGACCCGTACGCCGTCCGCTGCACCACGGGCTTCGGCTGACGACGTAAGAAGGGGCCGCTCAGCTCTCCTTGACGCCCCGGTGCAGCGCCACGATCCCGCCCGTGAGGTTCCGCCACGCCACCTTCGACCAGCCCGCCTTCTGGAGGCGCTCCGCGAGGGCCGGCTGGTTCGGCCAGGCGCGGATGGACTCGGCGAGGTAGACATACGCGTCGGGGTTGGAGGACACGCTCCGGGCGACCGGCGGCAGGGCGCGCATCAGGTACTCGGTGTAGACGGTCCGGAAGGGCGCCCAGGTCGGGTGCGAGAACTCGCAGATCACGACCCGGCCGCCGGGCTTGGTCACCCGGTACATCTCGCGGAGCGCGGCGTCGGTGTCCTGGACGTTGCGCAGCCCGAAGGAGATCGTGACCGCGTCGAAGGTGTCGTCCTTGAAGGGCAGCCTCGTCGCGTCGCCCGCGGTGAACGGCAGCCAGGTGTGCTTCCGCTTGCCGACCTGGAGCATGCCGAGGGAGAAGTCGCAGGGCACGACGTAGGCGCCGGTGCGGGCGAAGGGCAGCGACGAGGTGGCCGTGCCCGCCGCCAGGTCCAGGATCTTCTGGGCGGGGCGGGCGTCGACGGCCCGGGCGACCTCCTTGCGCCACACCCGGTCCTGGCCGAGCGAGAGCACGTCGTTCGTCAGGTCGTACCGTTCCGCCACGTCGTCGAACATCGAGGCGACTTCGTGCGGCTGCTTGTTCAGGGAGGCGCGGGTCACGGGCCCATTCTTGCAGCCGCCCTCACGAAGAGGCCCGACGCCCTCCCGGCAGCAGCTGCGGCTTCTTCTTCCCGGCCACGTCCTCCACCCACCCGCACACCAGCACGAACACGGCGATCAGGATCCACCCGATGCCGAACATGAACCACTGGCTCTCCAGCGGCAGCCACTTCTCGAACGCGGGCACGTTCCAGAACTGGTCGATCAGCGGCACGGCGAGGATCAGCGCGATCTCGTGCCACAGGTAGATCGTCACCGCGCGGGAGTTGAAGACCGTGACGAGACGGTCGGTCCGCCGCAAGCGGGTCAGCCACGCGAAGTCGATCCCGAAGGACGACTTGGCCCACATCAGCAGCATCACGTACCCGGCGGACCAGAAGGCCTGCGCGAGGGGGATGTCGTCGAGGTCGTACGAGCCGGTCTCGGCCTGGTGCGTGAAGGCGTACCAGCCGCCGTACCCGATCGCGGCGAGGGAGAGCGCGACGACCGCCGCCGGCTTCAGCCGCTCCAGGACCCGGTCGCGGTGGGCGAAGCCGAGGATCCAGCAGAACAGGAAGGTGGCGAGGTCGGTCAGCGCGCTGCCGAGACGGTTGTCCGGCGGCTCCCAGAGGAACTGGAGGACCACGATCGGGGCCAGGGACAGCAGCAGGACCGGCACCGGGGCCGACCGGAACACCCTCAGCAGGAGCGGGGAGAGCAGCACGAACCACAGGTAGGTGCGCAGGTACCAGAGGATCTCCCAGGCCTGCACGCCCCACTGGTTGCCCGGCGGGTCGCCGAGCGGCACGACCCAGAAGACGATTCTCCAGTCCGGCATCCAGTCGTGGACCAGCATCGCGAGGACCACGAAGACGCCCCAGAACCAGAACGGCGGCAGCAGCCTGCGCATCCGGCTCCTCACCACCGTGAGCGCCGGGCGTTCCAGGGACTTCGCCATCAGCGAGCCGGCCAGGCCGAACATGATCCCCATGGAGGGGAAGACCATGCCGGCCCAGGCCCACCCGAAGGTGTGATAGGTGACGACCCGGATCAGGGCGACGGCCCTCAGGGTGTCGAAGTAGCGGTCACGTCCCGGGGGCCGAGACGGAGGCTTCTCCTCCTCCGCCTCGGCGTCGGCGGGGACCACAGGAACCGGTGGCTCCGGCTCCGGCTCCGGCTCCACCACCGGCAAGGGGGACGTCGGGTCGACGTACGTCTGCGGATACGGCTGCTGCACATAGGGATGTTGCACATACGGCTGCTCTACGTACCCCGAGTACCCGTACTCCTGGCCGTACCCCTGCTGCTGGTACCCCTGTTGCTGGTACCCCTGCTCCCAGCTCATCGGCCGACCCCCGCCGGAGTGCCGACCTCGCCGGTCCGCTTCAGTTTCTGCCAGCGCAGCCGGCCGCCGGTGAGGGCGGTGATGCAGGAGTGGATGAGGACGAGGTACATCATCTGGCGGTAGGCCAGCTGCTGGAGCGGCATCATCAGCAGATAGCGGTACTTCTCCTTGTCCAGCCTGAACGCGTACGCCGCACACACGAGTTGGACGCCCAGGACGGCCAGCCACGCGTACAGCGCCGCCTGGAAGTCGACGAAGATCATCGAGTAGGCGGTGAACACGTCGATCAGCGGGGCGAAGACCGGCGTGACGATCTGGAAGATCACCACAAGCGGCATGCCGACCCGGCCGAAGCGTCCCGAAGGGCCCTTGTCGGTAAGGGACTTGCGGTGCTTCCACAGCGCCTGCATGGTGCCGTACGACCACCGGTAGCGCTGCGACCACAGCTGCTTCAGGGAGCCCGGCGCCTCGGTCCACGCGCGCGCGTGCTCCTGGTAGACGACCCGCCAGCCCTGGCGGTGCATCGCGATGGTGATGTCGGTGTCCTCGGCGAGGGTGTCCTCGCTCATGCCGCCGACCTGGAGGACCGCCTCGCGGCGGAACGCGCCGATCGCGCCCGGGATGGTGGGCATGCAGCGCAGCAGGTCGTACATCCGGCGGTCGAGGTTGAAGCCCATCACGTACTCGATGTGCTGCCAGGCCCCGATGACCGTGTCGCGGTTGCCGACCTTGGCGTTGCCGGCGACCGCGCCGACCTCGGGGTCGGCGAAGGGCTGCACGAGCTGCCGTACGGTGTCCGGCTCGAAGACGGTGTCGCCGTCCATCATCACGACGATGTCGTGACTGGCGCTACGGACACCGTTGTTGAGGGCGGCCGGCTTGCCCGCGTTCTCCTGGCGGATGACCCGGACGTTCGTCATGCCGAGGGCCCTGGCCGCCTCGCGTGAGATCTCGGAGGTGCCGTCGGTGGAGCCGTCGTCGACGACGATGATCTCGATCGGGTGGGTGCTCTTCGCCAACGACTCCAGGGTGTTGGCGATGCACTCCTTCTCGTTGTACGCCGGGACGATCACCGTCACCGGCCGGGTGACCGTCGGCCCCCAGCTGAAGCGGCGTTTGTTGCGCTGTCCGTAGTGGCGGCGGGCGAGGATCAGCATCATCCCGAACCGCCCCATGACGGCCACGCCCACGATGATGAGCCCGACCGACAGCACGGGCACCGTCCACTCGGCCACGGCGACGGCGGCGACGAGTGCCTTGCCCTCGTAGAGGGTCGTCCCGGTGGCCTCGCGGTGCGCGGCCTGGAGGCGGTCGGTGCCGTTCGGGTTCACGCCCCGGAGCTGCCCGCCCGTGGCGCCGGCCGGGGCGTTCGCCTGCTGTGCCGCCCGAGCGGCGGCGTTCTGCGCCTCGATGACCCCGCTGACGGTGGTGAAGGTGTAGCCCTTCGCCTTCATCTTCTCGATGTACTCGGGCAGCGCCTTCATGGTCTGGTCGCGGTTGCCGCCGGCGTCGTGCATCAGCACGGCGGCACCCGAAGTCCCGGACGGGGTGGCCCACTTGACGATGTCCGAGACGCCCGGCTTCTTCCAGTCGTCGCTGTCGGTGTCGACGAAGACGCTGGTGTAGCCCTCCTCGCCGAGCCTCTCGTAGACGGGCCAGCTGTAGTTGTCGATGGCGTCCGTCTCCGAGGAGTACGGCGCCCGGAACAGCGTGGTGGTGATGCCGGCCGCGCCCGCGAGGGCGAGCTGCGTCTGGGTCATCTCCCGCCGGATACGGGCGTCGCTCTGGTAGGAGAGGTCGACGTGGGTGAAGGTGTGGATGCCCACCTCGTTCCCCTGGTCGACCATGTCCGCCACGATCGACGGGTAGCGCGAGACCATCGAGCCCACCACGAAGAAGGTGGCCGGGACGTCGTACTTCTCCAGGATCTTCAGGACCTGGGGGGTGTACGTCGGGTTCGGGCCGTCGTCGAAGGTGAGCGCGATCGTCTTGGCCGGGACGGAGGTCGTGGTGGCCTGGCCGTTCCGGAAGCTGATGATCGGCCCGCCGTTGAGGATCTTGTCGGGGACGTTGCTGCCGCTGGCCCCGTCGCGCACGCGCTGGTCGCCGCCGACCTCGGCGCGCAGATAGCCGTCGAGCAGCATGACGCTGGTCAGCCCGAGCAGGAGCAGCAGGGCGAGGATGACCCGCGGTTTCTGCAGCGCCGCGGCCTTGCCCGCGGCCCGCTCCATGCGGGTGGGGGCGCGTCGGCGGCCGCGTGAGGACGTCGTCGTGGACATGAGGTGGCCTTCGGTCAGTTGGAGGCCGCGGAGGCGGTCGGGGTCGGGGCGGCATCGGTGGGCAGGGCCGGCGGGTTGCCGATCCCGCCCTGCGGCCGGATGCCGCCGGGGCCGGAGTCCAAGGACCCGCGGGGCCCGCCGTTGCCGAAGGGCACCAGCGTCGTGGTGGGCACGCCGATGCCCATGAAGGCCAGGCCCAGCACGACGGCGTAGCCGAGGGACAGGACGCCGAGGAGAAGGCCGATCCGGCGCAGCGTCCTTGAGCGGCGCCCGGAGTTGTCGACGAACACGGGGCCGTCGGCGGACTCGTTACCGCGTTTGCGGCGGCGACCACGCATGTCTGCGCGGCTTTCGATGGCAGGCTCGGAATGCATTCCCCAGACGTTAAGGAGTCTTTATGTGACCGAAGTCCTTCTTCTTGTGAGAGGCGTATGAGAAACGCCTTAACCTGTCATTCACCTGAGAAATTCCACGAACAGCTGCGCAGGTCATCATGGAGGGAAGTGGGCCGAATGCACGATTCGGTTCGTCTGGTTGGCCGGATTCGCGAAATGCCTCCCATGGAGTGCCTGTGCATCGACTGTCGCTTTGAACACCGGCTCCGTATGAGACGTTCTCCCTTTGAATGAGGCCATGTTTCCGTCCTGAGACGAACATCACGAGAGCTGGTGCATGAGCAATGCGGCGTTTCCTGAGGCCGATCATCGGGCTCACTTGTCTGTTTGCCCTGGCCACCACGGGGTGTTCCGCGAAGTCCGAGCCCGAACGGCGAAGCGGCGCGAGTCCTTCCGGTCAGGCGTCGCCGGCCGCCTCGCAGGAGGCGTCGTCCAGCACCTCGTACGCGCCCTACGTCAGTGCCACCGACGCCTCCGGCAACGACTCGGCGGGCTCTCCCTCGGTGTACAACCTGGCGTTCGTGATCGCCGACGGCAGTGCCTGCACACCGAAGTGGAACGACTCGGACGCCATCGGCGACTCCTCCGTCAGGTCCCGTATCAGCGCGCTGAAGGAGGACGGCGCGCAGGTCCGGGTCTCCTTCGGCGGGGCTTCGGGCAAGGAACTGGCCGAGACGTGCACCAGTGCGGCGAAACTGGCGGCGGCGTACGGCACCGCTCTGGACGCGGCCGGTTCCTCGCTCGCCGACTTCGACATCGAGGGGGACACGCTCACCGACTCCGATTCGGTGGATCTGCGGTCGAAGGCGATCGCGCTGCTGCAGAAGGAACGCGCCGACCTGACCGTCTCGTTCACGCTGCCCGTGATGCCCTCCGGGCTCGACGACGACAGCGTGGCACTGCTGGAGTCCGCGAACGACAAATCGGTTCAGGTGTCGACCGTCAACATCATGACGATGAACTACGGGGAGTCGTACGACGGGGACATGGGCGACTACGCGATCACCTCGGCGAAAGCGACGCAGGCCCAGCTGAAATCGGTCTTCGGCACGTCGGACGCCACTGCGTGGCGGGCCCTGGCGCTCACCTCGATGATCGGGACGAACGACGTGGCCGGGGAGTCGTTCACGTTGTCCGACGCGGCGCAGGTGCGGGCGTTCGCGGAATCGAAGGAGGTGGCGTGGGTTTCGATGTGGTCGACGTTCCGCGATCAGCAGTGCGAGTCGGGGAACTCGGACGAGGATGACGCGTTGACCGACTGCAGCGGGGTTTCCCAGTCGGCGGGGGCGTTCGGGGAGGCGTTCTCGGGTTGAGTTCCGGACACCTACTTACGCCGGTGCACCAAGCGGCCCTTGATCACCGTGGCCACGCAGGCTGTCCTCTCCGCGGTTTCGAAGACCGCGAACGTCGCCTCGGCCCGGGGCAGCAGAGCACCCAGGAAGGACCCCGGGGCGGCAAGTGAAGGCGGGCCCGCCGGATCCGTGTACCGCTGCTCGATCGTGAGGCCCGACCGGTATACGGCGTCGATCACCGTGGGCCGCCACAGCGCACCCGCCACCGCCACGCACCCGTGCGCCAGCATCCGCTGTACACCCCGCCGGGCACTCGCGCCCCACCGCGCGTCCGTCATACCGAGGGACGCCAACGCCTCGCCCGAGATCGGCTCGCCGCCCAGGTCCTCGCGCGGGTCGGGGTGGTAGGCCTGTTCCAGGAGTTCGGGGCCGTACGGGTTCACCAGCCCCGGCGTGAGAACTCCCGGCCAGCGCCGGACCCTTGCGGTCGGGTGGGCGGCCGCCAGCTCCTCGTACACCGCCACGGCCGCGATCTCGCGCCCCTCGACCAGGACCGCCCCGCCGGGCAGCGACGGCTGTCCGCCTCCCGGGATCAGCAGGTCGGCGGCGTGAAGGGTGGTCAAGGCGGGCCTAGTTGGAGGCGAGGATCTTCAGCTCGGGGTGGGCCGTGCCACCCGCGATCGCCGTGGAGGAGATGTGGGACATGACCCGCTCGTCGACGGGGTCGTTCGCCGGGTCGTCGTGGACGACGATGTGCTCGTACGTCGTGGTCCGCTGGGCCGGGACCCGGTCCGCCTTGCGGATGAGGTCGATGATCTCCATGCGGTTGGAGCGGTGCTTGGCGCCCGCGCTGGAGACGACGTTCTCCTCCAGCATGATCGAGCCGAGGTCGTCCGCGCCGTAGTGCAGGGAGAGTTGGCCGACCTCCTTGCCGGTGGTCAGCCAGGAGCCCTGGATGTGGGCGATGTTGTCCATGAAGAGACGGGCGATCGCGATCATCCGGAGGTACTCGAAGAGCGTGGCCTGGGTGCGGCCCTTCAGGTGGTTGTTCTCCGGTTGGTAGGTGTACGGGATGAACGCGCGGAAGCCGCCCGTGCGGTCCTGTACGTCACGGATCATCCGCAGGTGCTCGATGCGCTCGGCGTTGGTCTCGCCGGTGCCCATCAGCATGGTGGAGGTGGACTCCACACCCAGGTTGTGCGCGGTCTCCATGATCTCCAGCCAGCGCTCGCCGGACTCCTTGAGGGGCGCGATGGCCTTGCGGGGGCGCGCGGGAAGGAGCTCCGCGCCGGCGCCTGCGAAGGAGTCGAGCCCGGCGGCGTGAATGCGCTGGATGGCCTCCTCGACCGAGACCTTCGAGATCCTCGCCATGTGCTCGACCTCGGACGCGCCCAGCGAGTGGATCACCAGCTGGGGGAAGTCCTTCTTGATGGCGGAGAAGTGCTGCTCGTAGTACTCGACGCCGAAGTCCGGGTGGTGGCCGCCCTGGAACATGATCTGCGTGCCGCCGAGTTCGACGGTCTCCGCGCACCGGCGCAGAATGTCGTCGAGTTCGCGGGTCCAGCCCTTGGCGGTGTCCTTGGGAGCGGCGTAGAAGGCGCAGAACTTGCACGCCGTGACGCACACGTTCGTGTAGTTGATGTTCCGCTCGATGATGTACGTCGCGATGTGCTCCGTACCCGCGTACCGGCGGCGGCGCACGGCGTCGGCGGCGGCGCCCAGTGCGTGCAGCGGGGCGTCGCGGTAGAGGGCGAGCGCCTCCTCCGGCGTGATGCGCCCGCCCTCGGCGGCACGGTCGAGGACGGCTGTCACATCAAGAGACGTAAGGTCGGCCTTCTCGGTCACCGGGGCGTGCCTTTCGTCAAGGTTCGGGCGGACCCCGCCAGCCTACGCCAGCGCTCCGACAGCCCCGCCGTCAGGCCGTGTACGCGCCGATCAGCAGCCCCGCGTACGCCCCCGCGATCAGGAACGGCCCGAACGGGATCGCCGTCCTGCGCCCCGCCTTCCCCGCGAGGACGAGGGCACCGCCGTAGAGCGCGCCGAGCAGGAACCCGGCGAAGGTCCCCAGCAGCACGGTGTCCCAGCCGTACCACCCGAGGACCGCCCCCGCACCGAGGGCCAGTTTCACGTCGCCGAAGCCCATGCCGCCGGGGTTCACCCGCCACAGCACGTAGTAGAAGCCGCCGAGCGCGAGCGCGCCCCATAGCGCCCTCGGCCAGTCCCCCGTGTGCTCGGGGACCAGGGCGACCGCCCCGAGCAGGGCGAGCGCGGCCCCCGCGAGGGGCAGCGTCAGCACGTCCGGCAACCGGCGCACCCGCAGGTCGACGAGGGCGAGCAGGACGCCGACGGGGGTGAGCAGCAGCCAGACGGCGAGTTCGGGCCGGGTGTCCGTGGCGAGGGCGAGCACCGCGCACAGGAGGGCGGTGGCGAGGGAGACGAGGGGGGTGCGGGGGCCGTACGCCGTGGCGCACTCCGCGCACCGCGAGCGCCCCAGCCAGCCCCGGACGGCGTGTCCCTCCGGGCATCGCCCGCGCCACTCCTCGTCCGACGGCACGGAGAAGCGGTAGGCGGGCCGCGGCAGGAACAGCCCCGCTGCCGCGCCCCACAACGCGGCCAGGGCGACGAGCAGAGCGGTCACGAGTGCGCGGTACGGCGTCGGGGTCGCGGCATGCCGAGAGCGTACCCAGCCACAGCTCTGCGCAGGTCGCCCCGCTACCCCACCTTCGACATCCGTGCCTCGGGATACCCCTCCGCCTGGCTCTCCGACGTGTACTTCAGGTCGTCGCCGACCGCGGTGAGGCGGACGGTGTGGGCGGTGGGGTTGCAGCCCGCGTGGTTGTCCTCGGCGCCGACGGCCGTGGTGACGAGCTCGGTGTCCGTGACCTTCTTCAGCGTGAGGATGTCGGTGCAGACCGCGCCGATCACATCGGTCTGCCGCAGTCTGCCCAACTCCTTGCCGACAGCGACCTGTTCGACGGTGATCCGGAAGGTTCCCATGGGGACGGCGCCGTCGAGGCCGGTGCCCTCGCCCTCCCAGGTGCCGAGATAGCGGGCGGGGACCGCGGCCGGTCCGCTCGCCGCCCCACTCGACGGGACGGCCGACGGGACGGGCGCCGAAGGGGAGGAATCCGGGGGCGAGGAGGCCGTGGACGAGGCGCTCGGCTCCGAGGAGTAGGAGTCGTTGCCGGGCTGGGAACTCGCCGAGTCGTCGTCCCCCTGCCCCGGCAGCAGATCGAACACGAACACCGACCCCACGGTCACCGCGGCCAGCGCCCCCGCGACGGCGAGCGCCACGGTGCAGCTCAGCCGACGGCCCCGGCCGTTGTCACCGGACGTGGAGGTGGCGGCCACGGAGACGGAGAGCTTCCCGGGATCGGGGCGCCGGTCGGAGGGGACGACCGTCCCGTGCGCCGCGCCTTCCCGCGGCGCCGCGTCCCGGGGTTCGGGCACGAAGGACCCGTCGGTGGACGCCCCCGGTGTCACCGGCATCACGGGCGGCGGCCCGAACGCGCCGAACGCGCCCACCGGACCCGACGACCCGACCGAATCCGGCGATCCCGCCGAACCCCCGCCCACCGAAGGGCTGCTGAACCCCACCGGACCCGACGGCTGCTCCCCCACCGCCTCGAGATTAAGCAGCTGTACGGCACTGCGTCCCACCTGCTCGACCAGTGCCCCCGGCAGCCACCCCGCCGCCACCAGCCGGGCCGCTCCTTCCGGGGCCAGCCGCCGGGCCACCTCCGCCGGAGTCGGCCGGTCCGGCGCCGACTTGACCAGGCACTCCGCCACGACCTCCCTCAAGTCACCGCTCAACGAGCCGAGTTCGGGCTCCTCGTGCACCACCTTGTAGAGGAGGGAGGCCGAGGAGTCCCCCGGGAAGGGCGGCACTCCCGTCGCCGCGAACGCCAGCACCGCGCCCAGGGAGAAGACGTCCGCCGCGCCCGACACACCCCGGCTGAGGATCTGCTCGGGGGACATGTAGCCGGGTGAGCCGATGGAGACGCCGGTCGACGTGAGGGACGCGGTGCCGTCCGTGGCGCGGGCGATGCCGAAGTCGATGAGGAGGGGGCCGTCGACGGTGAGCAGGACGTTGGAGGGCTTCACGTCCCGGTGGACGAGCCCCAGTTCGTGCACGGCCGTCAGCGCCTCGGCGAGGCCGGCTCCCAGGACCCGTACGGAATGCTCGGGCAGCGGTCCCCCGTCCGCGACCGCCGAAGCCAGCGAAGGGCCCGCCGCGTAGCCCGTGGCGACCCAGGGCACCGCCGCCTCCGGGTCCGCGTCGAGGACCGGCGCGGTCCACGCCCCGCCGACCCTGCGCGCCGCGTCGACCTCGCGCCGGAAGCGGGCGCGGAACTCCTCGTCGAGCGCGAAGTGCGGGTGCACGATCTTGACGGCGACCGTGCGGCCCCCGGCGCTGCGGCCGAGGTAGACCCGGCCCATGCCACCGGAACCCAGCCGGCCGAGCAGCCGGTAGGGCCCCACGGCGGTGGGCTCGTCGACGCCGAGCGGCTGCATGCTGCCTCCCCCATAAGGTTCGGATGCAGGTTAGGGCCGAAGCAGTTCCACCTTCACGTCCCCCGGGAAACCCGTCGTCGGCCCGACCCGCCGGGCGAACTCGGTGACGGCGGCCAGCTGGGGCTCTCCGAAGCGGAAGTCCAGCGTCGTGAAGTACTTCTCCAGGACCTTCTCGTCGAAGGCCTCCCAGCGGGCCGCCTGCTCGGCGACCTTGCCGACCTCCTCCAGGGAGAGGTTGCGGGAGGAGAGGAAGGCCTCGTGGACGCGCCGGGTGATCACCGGTTCGCGCTCCAGGTACTCCCGCCGGGCCGCCCACACCGCGAAGACGAACGGCAGTCCCGTCCACTCCTTCCAGAGCGAGCCGAGGTCGTGCACCTCAAGGCCGAAGCGCGGGCCGTCGAGGAGGTTCGCCCGCAGGGCCGCGTCCCCGATGAGTACGGCCGCCTCCGCCTCCTGCATCATCAGGCTCAGGTCGGGCGGGCAGGTGTAGTAGTCGGGCTGCACGCCGTACCGGTCGGCGAGGAGGAGCTGGGCGAGGCGGACCGAGGTGCGCGAGGTCGACCCGAGGGCCACCCTTGCGCCGTCCAGCTCGTCCAGCGGGACCTGCGAGACGATGACGCAGGACATGACCGGGCCGTCGCAGCCGACGGCGATGTCGGGGAAGGCGACCAGGTCGTCCGCGTGCTTGAGGAACTCGACGAGGGTGATGGGCCCGATGTCGAGGTCTCCCTGCACCAGCTTCTCGCTGAGCTTCTCCGGGGTGTCCTTCGTGAGCTCGAAGTCGAGGAGCGTGCCCGTCCTCGCGAGCCCCCAGTACAGGGGCAGGCAGTTCAGGAACTGGATGTGGCCGACACGCGGCCGGGTGCGAGAATTGTCCACATCGCGACACTAGACCGTTCCTAGGGACTGAGCGGAAGTGGGTCCTGTTGCCAGGACTCATGCTCAGCCGAACGCCCCGGACGGTGTTGGGCGTTCTGGTTGCCCGCGTTCGCTCCGCGTCCGGCGCCGACGGATCGTGTCCGTGGTCCGGGAATGCGGGGGCGGGTTCCCTCACGCCCAGGAACACCTGGTCCGGCCTGGACGGTCCGATGCCCCGCACGATCACTCCGGTCGTGTGGGGGCGGTGCCGTCCGTCGCCGGATCGGATGTCCCTGGGCGCGCCTTCCGATCGCCACGGCAGCAGCCTCGTGGCGAGTCGTCTTACGGGTTGTGCTGGTGAGGGGTTTCTGCCAGTGCTGGGCGCCCCACCGGCTGGTGTAGGCCGGATCGACAGCGATGACCGCGATTGCGGTCTGATCCGCCATCGAGGCCAGCCGGGCACGCAGTTTCCCGGTGGGCATGCCGGAGATCAGCTGCCGGAAACGTTTCCTGCGGCCATGCTTCTCCCGGGTCTTGTCCGCACCGAAGTCCAGATCCTCGACCGCGATCGCCTTCACCCCGCACGTACGGGCCCAGTGCAGGAGACGGGTCAGAGCGTGGCGGACTTGGGCGTCGCGGTGCTCGGCGGTGCCGGTCAGGTCGTAGAAGAAGCGGCGCGGGACGCCGATGGGGTTGCCGTGGATATCGAGGCGCCAGGCGGCCAGGTGGTCGGCGTTCATGTCGACGCCGATCACGCCGTGGGCCAGCGCGGTTTCGATGCGGAGGGTGAGGGTGGGCGGGATCTGCCAGGCCGCGGTCACGTACCAGCGGCCCCGGCCGGTATCGAGGTGGATGCGGTAGGCGACCGCCCGGTTCGCCGCGACGCGATCCGCCCACTCGCTACCCCGGTGCGCGAACGTGATCCGGCAGGCCAGGACGTACCGGCCGTGCGGGGCGTTCGCCAGATGCGCGAGCGGCGCGGGAAGTTTGATACTCACCTCGCCGTCGGGGCTGATACGGATCGTCTCGTTGCCGTACCGCTTGCCGGACTCACCGTCGGCCTGGCAGAACCAGCGCTCCGCCTCCCACCGCCCACGCCACCCGGACTCCGTCAGCCCGGCCTCGTCCAGGTGGTGCCGGGTGCGGGCCAGGTGTTTGCCGCCGCGCACGACGTGCACGATCCCGGCCTCACGGTCGGCCCGTGCGGCCGCCAACCGGTCTTCCAGCACCCGCAGCCGCCGTGACTTCGCATGCCACTCCCGCTGAGAGCGGTAACCCCCCGGCGCTCCCCTGGCGCCTTTCTGCCCGATCGGCTGGGACAGCCGGTGCGTGAGAGTGCGGATACCGGCTTCCAGGTTCTGCACGTGCGCCGTCTGGCAGCGGTGGGCCAGCGCCCACTGGTCGTGCGTGGCCTTGGTGATCGACCCGGCCCACCGCGACGACGACAGCGGCGTCAGCTCCCGCTTACGCCCCGCCCACGTGTTGCCGCAATGCTCCGTGCCGTCCCGGCAGCGTGCCTTGAGGTCCTTCGAAGCCAGCGACCCCAGATGCCCACCCACCAGAGACAGCACCTTCTCATCGCCCGGCGTCAGCTGCTTGAGGCGAGCCCGGACGGCCACACCGCTGGGACCGGACGCGACGAACGGCGCCGCGATGCTCCGCAGCTCACCCACCCCCCACCCGAACCCATCCGATGATCCCGTCACCATGGGAAACGAACACCATCCGTAAAGGTCACGCATTCGATGCAAGAACGTCAGTTCCTCTCTCGAACCGCCTCCACGGCCGAGGTCCACGACACGCCCGAGACCAGCAGCACTCACTCCCGCGCACCAGAACGCTCTCGAACACACTCCAGCGGCAGCAGCTCCAAACCGTTGGGGTACGCTCCAAACTTCGGCCCCGAGGCTGCCCCCTCCCCGATCTTCAAACATCCGGGTGACGTGATCTTGACCTCTATTGCATTCGGGTGCCTGCGTGCTAGGCTCGCCGCAAGTTGCAGTTTGGTTTCCCTTGCAGTACAGAGCCTGCGGAGCATGTAACCGCGGGCTCTAGTCGTTTTCAGACGAATGCAGTTGTGCGGCACTGTTTTCACACTTGCAGGTTCTGGAGCAGGGCAACCCTTTTGGGCCCAAGGAGGGCTTATGGCTACGGGAACCGTGAAGTGGTTCAACGCCGAAAAGGGCTTTGGCTTCATCGCCCAGGAGGGCGGAGGACCCGACGTCTTCGTCCACTACTCCGCGATCAACGCGAGCGGCTTCCGCTCGCTGGAGGAGAACCAGGCAGTCTCCTTCGACGTGACCCAGGGGCCGAAGGGCCCGCAGGCGGAGAACGTCACCCCCGTCTGATCCCGTCTCACAGGCGATGCTGCCTCTGATCCGGACCTGATGCAGTACCCAAGGAGCCCCGCGCCGCACGGCAGCGGGGCTCCTGCCTTTTCGCCCACGCCTACATGTGTTGCATGACCAGCACGAACGTCGTCCCGGGGGCCAGCGCCTCGTACGAGTGCGGCACATCCCCGCGATAGGTCATGTAGTCCCCGGGGGCCAGCTCCACCGTCTCCCCCGCCGGCCCGGCCTTCACCCGCCCCGTGCTCACGATCAGATGCTCCACCGAACCCGGAATGTGCGGCTCCGACTCCCGTGCGGCCCCCGGTTCCGCTCGCAGGTGGTAGATGTCCCGCCGCGCCCCCGGCGGGCTCGCGGACAGCAGGGTGGCCGCGTACTCCGCCTTCTCGGAGGCCACGCTCGGCCCCTGCCCCGCCCTGATCACCCGCACGGACGGCGTCGGCGGTTCCACCAGCGCGCTGAACGGCACCCCGAGCGCCACCCCCAGCGCCCACAGCGTCTCCACGCTCGGGTTCCCGTTCGCCGCCTCCAGCTGGGACAGCGTGGACTTCGCGATTCCGGCCCGCTTGGCCAGCTCGGAGAGGGAGAGCCCGGCGCGGGTGCGTTCGCGGCGCAGGGAGGCGGCGATCCAGTCCAGGGGGCGTTCGGGCATGCTGTTCGCTCCATCGGTACGATCGTTCGCCTTGACGAACACGATTCCTACCGTCCACTGTAGTGAACATGCGTACGGCAGAGCGAACAGCCTTGGTCCGTGACAGCGCGCTCGTCTGGCTCGCGAGCGGGGTCGTGGGTGTCTCCTTCGGCGCGATCGCCGTGACCGGCGGCCTACCGGTGTGGGTGCCGGTGGTGATGTCCCTGGTCGTCTACGCGGGCTCCGCCCAGTTCAGCGCGGTCGGGGTCCTGCTGGCCGGGGGCGGTCCGGTCGCCGCGGCGGCCACCGGTCTGCTGCTCAACACCCGTACGGCGGCCTTCAGCCTCGCCGTCGCCGACATCCTCGGCCAGGGCCGCCTCGCCCGTCTCCTCGGGGCGCACCTGGTCACCGACGAGACGGTGGCCTTCGCTCTGGCCCAGCCGGATCCGGCACGACGCCGGGCCGCGTTCTGGGTCTCCGGGGTCGGCCTGTTCGCCGTCTGGAACCTCGGCGTCCTGGCCGGGGCCCTCGCCGGGGGCGCGCTGGGCGACACCGGCACCTACGGGCTGGACGCGGCCTTCCCCGCCGTGCTCGCCGCCCTGGTGCTGCCCGCCCTGCGCGACTCTCCCGCGGTACGCCGGTCCGCGCTGCTCGGCGCCGGACTGGCGCTCGCGGTGACGCCGGCCGTCCCGGCGGGGGTGCCGGTGCTGGTGGCACTGGCCGGGCTCGCCCTCCACCGCGACAGGAGGCCGGCGTGAACGCGACGGTCGCCATGATCCTGGCGCTGGCGGTGGGGACGTACGCCTTCCGGCTGGTCGGGCCCGCGCTGCACGGCCGGGTCGAACTGTCGCCGCGTGTCCAGGAGTTGCTGTCCGCCGGGGCCGTGGTGCTGCTGGTGGCGCTGCTGGCGACGGGTGCGCTGACGGAGGGCGGCGGCTTCGCGGGGTGGGCTCGGCCGGCCGGGGTGCTGGTGGGAGGGGTGCTGGCGTGGCGGCGGGCACCGTTCGTGGTGGTGGTGCTGGGGGCGGCCGCGACGACGGCGGTACTGCGGGTGGCCGGGGTCACGTGAGTGTCAGTGGGGGCCGCTAGGGTCCCCGGCCATGACCACAGCCGACTTCGTGACCGCCACCCGCACCTTCTACGACGCCATCGCCGAGGACTACGCCGAGCTCTTCCCCGACGAGATCGCCGGCAAGCCGCTGGACCGGGCGGTGTTCGCCGGATTCGCCGAACTCGTGGGCGAGGGCGGGGCGGTGGCGGACCTGGGCTGCGGGCCGGGGCGGGTCACCGCGCACCTCGCCTCCCTCGGGCTGTCCGTCTTCGGGCTCGACCTGTCGGAGTCGATGCTGGCGATCGCGCGGCGGGAGAACCCGGGGCTGCGGTTCGAGCGGGGGTCCATGCTGGAGCTGGACCTGGCCGACGGTTCGCTCGCGGGGGCGGTGTCCTGGTACTCCTCCATCCACACCCCAGTGGACGAACTCCCCCGCCTCTTCGCCGAGTTCCATCGCGTCCTCGCTCCCGGCGGCCATCTGCTCATCGCCTTCCAGGTGGGCGACGAGCACCGGCACCACGACCGTCCCTGGGGTCACCCGGTGGCGCTGACCTTCTTGCGCAGGCGACCCGAGTGGATCGCCGAGCTGCTGGCGGCCGCCGGGTTCGCGCCGGTCGTCCACACCGTGCGCGAACCCCACCCCAACGAGACGACCCAGCAGGCCGCTCTGATCGTCCGCCGGGACCAGGCCGTTTCCGACTAGAGAACCCCGGCGATGTCCCGTGCCGCGACGTACCCGAACGTCATCGCCGGGCCGATCGTCGAGCCGGCGCCCGCGTAGCTGTGGCCCATCACGGCGGCGCTGGCGTTCCCGGCGGCGTACAGGCCGGGGATGACGGAACCGTCGGGCCGCAGGACGCGGGCGCGGGCGTCGGTCACCAGTCCGCCCTTGGTTCCCAGGTCGCCGGGGACGATCCGCAGGGCGTAGTAGGGAGGCAGCCAGAGCGGGGCGAGACAGGAGTTCGGCAGGACGGACGGGTCCGTGTAGTAGTGGTCGTAGGCGCTGTCGCCGCGCCCGAAGTCCGTGTCGTCGCCCTTCTGCGCGAGGGAGTTGAAGCGGTCGACGGTGGCGCGGAGGGCAGCGGCGGGGACGCCGATGGAGGTGGCGAGGGCGTCGACGGTCCACGCCTTGTGGGCCGCTCCCGAGCTGTACCACTCGTCGGGGAACACGAAGGTCGGCGCGATGTCCTTGAAGAGGTACCGGTTGCGGTAGTTCTGGTCGACGATCAGCCAGGACGGGATGTCGGGGTCGGTCGGATTGCGGTCGTACATGGTGTGGACGACATCGCTGTAGGGGCCGGCCTCGTTGACGAAGCGCCGGCCGGCCGCGTTGACGATGAGCCCGCCGGGGAGGGTGCGTTCGGCGAGGCAGAAGTACGGTTCGCCGGGCAGCGGTACGGCCGGGCCCCACCATGCGTCGTCCATCAACGCCAGGTCGCCACCGACCCGTTGGCCCGCCCGGATGCCGTCGCCGGTGTTCTCCTTCGCGCCGACGGTCCACTCCGTGCCGATGGGCTGCCGCTGGTACTGGGCCCGCATCGCCGCGTTGTGCTCGAACCCGCCGGAGCCGACGATGACACCTCGCCGCGCCCGGTAGAGGCCGCCCGGGGTCACCGCGCCGGCGACGGCGCCGTTCTCGACGTAGAGCTCGGTGAGCGGGGTGTTGAGCCGGACGGGCACTCCGGCGTCCAGGAGTCCCTTGCGCAGCCCTGCCGCGAGCGACTGCCCCATGGTGAGCGGCTTCTGCCCGAGCAGGGCCGCCTTCGTGCCGCGCGCCAGGCACTCGGCGGCGACGGCGGCGCCCTTGACGCTCACCGCGGACAGGGCGAGCCACTTGTAGTCGGTGCTGAACACGACGAGCCCTGCGGGGACTTCGAGGTACGGCGGGTTCAGGTGGGCGAGTTCGGCGCCGAGGATGTTGCCGTCGAGCTGGTCCGGTTCGATGGAGCGGCCGTTGGGAAGACCGCCGGACAGCTCGGGGTAGTAGTCGCTGTACCCCTCCATCCAGCGGAAGCGCAGCGGGCTGTTGGCCAGGACGAAGGAGATCATCGCGGGCCCATGCGCGAGGAACGCCTGCCGGCGGGCGGCGGGGACGCCCGGTCCGACGACGGCGGCGAGGTAGGCGGCCGCCTTGGCGGGGGTGTCCGGGACGCCGGCGGCGAGGATGACGGGGTTGTTCGGAATCCAGATCCCGGCACCGGAACGGGCGGCGGACCCGCCGAAGGTGGGCGCCTTCTCCAGCACCACAGTGCTGAGCCCCTGCTTGGCCGCGGTGAGCGCGGCGGTCATCCCTGCGGCGCCGGAACCGATGACGACGACGTCGTACGTCCCGAGCAGTGGCAAGTCGGCGGCACTGGCGCCCTGTTGGACACCGGCGGCGACGGCCAGTCCGGCACCGCTCGCCAGCAGGTGTCTTCGGGTCACACTCATGGTCGGGTCCCCCTGCGGTTGGTATGGACGAAGGGTCCGGAACGTCGCGCGGGGGTCTTGAGAAGTCAAGAGGTGTGGAGGACGGCGAGGGTGTCCCGCCAGGCGGGTCGGCTGGGTGCAGCTCACCTCCGACACCGGCGTGGCCGACGGGGACACGGCGCCGCTGCCGGCCGAACCGGGGTGACCTGCGACTGGTTCCCGTCCCCGCCCTGCGCCCCCTCGCCGTCGGCTGGGCGGTACGCCGATGCGACGCACTTTCGCCGTTCGCGCGGGCGTTCGCGGACACGGTGGTGGAAAGCTGCCGCCGGTAGTCCCGAACCACCGCCGTGCACAACCGTCCGGCCCCACAATGTGAAGGCAGCAATTCGCGACGATTCGCCGGCGGGGGAAACATGGGCGACGACACTTCGACGAGAACCGGCCACAAAGAGAGCGCGGCGGACGGCATCACGACAGTGGAACTGATCGTCATCCCCGATCCCGAGCTCGATCCCGAGCAGGCCGAACGCGCGGCCCGCAGACTGCGCGCCGAGATCAGCGGCCTCGACATCGAGTCGATCGGCCACGGCCCCGCCGCTCCGGTCCCCGACCGGGCCAAGGCCGGTGACGCGGTGACGATCGGGGCGATCGTCGTCGCACTGAGCGCGGCGGGCGGGGTGTTCCCGACGCTCATCGACACCGTGCGCGACTGGCTCGGCCGGTCGGCCGTCCGGCACCGGGTGTCCGTGACCATCGACGGCGACACGATCGAGCTGGACCGGGCGTCCGACGCCGAGCGCCGCGCCCTAATCGACGCGTACATCCGACGGCACACGGACGGTTAGTCATGGGACGCCGACTGGCACTGCTGGTCGCCACATACGACTACCAGGACACCGAACTGCGGCAGCTGACCGGCCCGGCCCATGACGCCGAGGCGCTCGCCGCGGTGCTGCGGGATCCCGACATCGCCGGGTTCGAGGTGACCACGCTCGTCAACCGGCCGCACCACGCCGTCGGCGAGGCCATCGGCGACTTCTACCGGAACCTGCACAGTGACGACCTCACCTTGCTGTACTTCACCGGCCACGGCCTCAAGGACGACGAGGGCCGGCTGTATCTGGCGATGACCAACACCCGCCGCGACAGCCTGCTGTTCACCGCGCTCGGCGCCGAACAGATCGACCGGGTCATGGAGGACTGCGTCTCACGCCAGAAGGTGCTGATCCTCGACTGCTGCTACAGCGGGGCGTTCCCGGCCGGCCGGATCTCCAAGGCGGACACCTCCGTCCACGCACTGGAGCGCTTCCAGGGCCGCGGTCGTACGGTGCTCACCGCGTCGGACGCGACCTCCTACTCCTTCGAGGGCGACCGGGCACACGGCCGGGCCGTGCAGTCGGTGTTCACCCGCTATCTGGTCGAGGGCCTGCGGGACGGCAGCGCGGACCTCGACGGCGACGGCGACATCACCCTCGACGAGCTCTACAGCTATGTCCACGACAGGGTTGTCGACGAGATGCCGCAGCAGCGGCCGAAGAAACAGGACAACGTCGAGGGCCGCACGGTCATCGCCCGGAACGTCAACTGGACGCTCCCCGGCTATCTGCGCAACGCGATCGAGAGTCCGCTCGCCAAAGACCGGCTGGGTGCGGTCGAGGGGCTCGGCCATCTGCACCGGATCGGCAACGAGCACGTGCGGGAAACCGTGCTGGAGGAGCTGCGACGGCTCGCCGACGACGACAGCCGACAGGTGTCGGCGACGGCCGCACAACGACTGGCGGCGGTACTGCCGAGACCCGCGGGGCCCGCGCCGGCGCCTGAGAAACCGCCCGCACGGGAGAACCCGCCCCCACAGGAGAAGCCGTCGGCACCGGCGAAGCCGTCGGTACCGGAGAAGCCGGCCGTGCCGCCTCCGCCGATTCCTCCCGGACCCGCCCCGGTGACCGAGCCACGGCTCCGTCTCGTCCCCGTCAGCCGCCGCGTGCAGATCCTGACCCTCTGTGTCGCGATGATCCTGGGGACGCTGGCGGGCCTGTTCCTCACGGGAGTCCTGGACGGAAAGGGTGGTGACGGCACGAAGGGGAACAACAGCAAATCGGCCAGCGCCAGGCCGATCAGGCCCTACAAGACCCTCAGCCAGGCCGGCACCCACATGAAGTTCAGTCCCGACGGCAAGACCCTGGTCACGGGCGGCGAGCAGACTGTGCGGGTGTGGCGGGGAGCCATGACCGAGCCGTCGCTGACGCTGTCCAATCAGGAGTTCAGAGGTCTCAGTCCCGACGGACGGCTCCTGGCCGCCGAGTTCAGCGCCGGTGTCGAGGTGCGCGACCTGAACACGGGCGACACGGTCACCCTTCACACCGGCGCGGCGACTGTCGTCGCGGCGTTCAGTCCGGACGGCAAGACGCTCGCCACCGCCCCGACCACCGTCGCCAAGGACAGTCTGGACACTCCGGTACGCCTGTGGAACACCACGACCGGCAAGCTCCGCACCACCCTCACCGGCCACACCAACGGCGTCGGCTCCCTGGACTTCACTCCCGACGGCAAGGTCCTCGTCACCGCGAGCACCGACCACACGGTACGGCTGTGGAACCTGAGCACCGGCAAGACGACGCGCACACTCGGCGGTGGCGCGAACGACTCCGTCTACAACATGGTCCTGAGCCCCGACGGTACGACGATCGCCACCTGGGGCGGCACCGCCTCGACCCAGCTGTGGAACAGGGCGACCGGCGAGCGGACCCTCGATGTCGGCGCGCCGGACGGCGTGGTGTTCAGCCCCGACAGCACGCTCTTCGCTCATGTGGACAACGGCGTGGTGCGAGTGCGGAGTGTGGATCCCACGCGTACCTCCGACCAGACGTCCTTCAGCGGCGCCGGTCAGCCGTTGCGGTTCAGTCCGGACGGGAGGACGATCGCCACGAGCACGTCCGGCTCCAACGACCCGGCCGTACTGGTGCGGGACGTGACCACCGGCGTGCACACCATCACGTTGCCCGGCGGGTCCCGCAAGCTGACGAGCATCACGTACAGCCCGGACGGCCGGACGCTCGGGACGGCCGACGAGGGCGGGACCGTGGCTCTGTGGAAGATTGCCTGAGGGAGCGGCAACCTCACCCGAGCCCGATCTCGGCCCACACCGTCTTGCCGACGTCCCGCTCCGTGACGCCCCAGGTGTCGGCGAGGAGGGTGACGAGGATCAGTCCCCGGCCGTGTTCGCCGTCCGCCTCCTGCGCCGCGAACCGGAGTTGCCGGTCCCCCCTCGGGTCGCTCACCTCGATACGCAGCGTGTTCTCCGGGAGCAGGCGGAGACGCAGCTCGAAGTCCCTTCCGGGTACGCGGCCATGGGTTACGGCGTTGGCGGCGAGCTCCGCGACCAGGTGCTGGACGGTGTCGCTCACCTCGCTGTCGTGGGGGTGGCCCCATTCGGCGAGCTGGGTGGCCGCGAGTCTGCGGGCCAGGCGGGCGCCTCGGGGCGTCGCGCTCAGACGCTGGGTCAGTTCGTCGGTGGGGGTGGAGATTTCGGCGTTCACGTCACTGAGCGTGCTGGGTTGTCCCTACCCTGACCAGGTACGACTCGGCGACGCTGAGTAGCTGTACGGGTGCGGTGGGTTCGGTGTACGGGTTGTCGCGTGGGAGGGGCGGGGCGCATGGGTGAGCGGAGGCCGGAGACGTCTGCGGAGGCGGACGGCACGGCGGAGTTGTTCGTCGCGCTGGGCAAGATGGTCAAGTTCCTGCGCGAGCGAAAAGGGCTCACGCAGAAGGAGTTCGGGGAACTGGTGGGATACGGCCCCGACGCGGTCTCCTCCATGGAGCGGGGCGTACGGACACTCCGGCCGGAGGTCCTGCTGAAGGCAGATGAACTGCTCGACGCCGGAGGCCTGTTGAAGGAGGTCCTCCCCGAGGTCGAGGCGGCGATGGCGAAGACACGGACGCGGCATCCGGAGTGGTATCGGAGTTACGCCGGGTTGGAGGCGGAGGCGGTCGAGCTGCACTTCTACGCCAACAACGGGGTGCCGGGGTTGTTGCAGACCGAGGAGCACGCACAGGTCGTATTCGCGAAACGGCGGCCGTTCCTCAGCGAGGAGACCATCGAGAAGCGGGTCGCGGACCGGCTCTCCAGGCAGCAGGTCCTTGAGCGTTGGCCTTCGCCGATTGTGAGCTACGTCCTCGAAGAGGTCGTACTGGACCGGCCCATCGGCGGGCGGAGCGTGCACATGAACCAGCTTCGGCGCCTGCTGAGTGTGGGACGCATGCAGAACGTCGAGATTCAGGTGATGCCGACCCAGGTGGAGGAACATCCCAACCTGGACAGTGCGTTCAACCTTCTGGTCCCCAAGGGGCACGGGCAGGTGGCGTACACGGAGACCCAGGGCTACCCCCGGTTGATCACCGACCCCGAGGAGGTCCGGAAGATCGCTGATCGCTATGGGATCATGCGAGCGGTGGCACTCTCCCCCTCGGAGTCCAGGAAGTTGATCGAGCAGAAGCTGGAGGAGCTATGACCGTCGAGCAGCTCACTTGGTTCAAGTCCAGCTACAGCAGCGGCGAGGGCGGCGAATGCCTGGAAGTCGCCGTCACTCCCGGCACCATCCACCTCCGTGACTCCAAGTACCCCACCGGCCCTCACCTCGCCCTCTCCCCCGCGGCCTGGTCGGCCTTCGTCTCCCCTACTGGGGGAAGGCGGCCACCACGTTGAGCTCCCGGGCGCCGGTCGCCGTGATGGCGGAACCCGTGCCGGGAAGCAGCACGCTCGGGCCGTAGTAGTTGCTGGT
The DNA here is from genome assembly GCF_042872225.1 of Streptomyces sp. NPDC005374. Taxonomy (NCBI): domain Bacteria; kingdom Bacillati; phylum Actinomycetota; class Actinomycetes; order Kitasatosporales; family Streptomycetaceae; genus Streptomyces; species Streptomyces sp. NPDC005374. The sequence goes on from NZ_JBIAKA010000001.1 coordinate 1,013,144, forward strand.
CACCAGCAGGTCCTTGTCGCCGTCGCGGTCGATGTCGCGCAGGCGGACGAGGGAGCCGAAGTTCTCGTACTGTTCGGGGTTCCCGGGGACGCCCGCCGTCGCACGTGAGAACCACTGGGAGTTCTTGCCGGTCAGGCCGGACTTTCCGCCGCGCAGGACGTGGATGCCGCCCGCGTCCTTGACCGAGCCGACCTTCTCGTAGGGCACGCCGACCGCCAGGTCCTGGTAACCGTCGCCGTTGGTGTCCCCGGCGGAGAGGGCGGAGCCGAAGTACTCGCGTGCCGCGGCGGCCGTGGCCACGCCCGCAGTGGACTGGGTGAGCCGGTACTTCGTCGTCGGGCCGGTGCTGCCGCCGCGCCAGACGACGACCGAGCCCGCCTTGTTGTTGTACCGGGTGTCGCTGACCGCGAGGTCGCCGTAGCCGTCCTTGTCGAAGTCGGCGACGACACCGGTGGGGCTGTAGTCGGGGGTCGAGCTGTTGACGACGGTGACCTTGCCGGGCTTGATCGTGGAGCCACCCCGCAGGTACCACGCGTCCTGGGTCATCTTGTCGCTGTGGTAGCCCTGGCCCAGGACGTAGAGATCGGTCGCCTTGTCCTTGGTGACCTTGCCGGCGACCAGGCCGGTGTTCTCGAAGGTCGCGTCGAGCGTGTGCTTGGTGACCTTGCCCGTCGTGCCGGACTTGGCGAAGCCGCCGCGGTAGACGTAGACGGAGTCCCAGCCGTCTGCGATGGCCAGGTCGGCCTTGCCGTCGCCGTTGAAGTCGCCGGTCTCTATCTGCTTTCCGAAGCCCTGGTCGGAGTGGGCGGTGACCTTGAGACGGGTGGCGTCGGTACCGGTGAGGCCGGTCTTCCTGCCCCACAGGATGGTGACCGCGCCGGAGCTCACCTTGCCGCTCACCTTCTCGGTGAAGTCGGCGACGGCGAGGTCGGCGTATCCGTCGCGGTTGAGGTCGGCGGCGGCGATGTCCTCGCCGAACGCGTCGCCGTAGCCGCCCGCTTCACCGGCGGTTCCCGGGATGCCCGCACTGGACTGCGTGAACGTCTTCGTGGTGGTACCGGTGCCGGTGGCCGTCCCGTACGTCACGGTGAAGTCACCGCCGAGGCCGGCGACGGCGTAGTCGCGGTAGCCGTCCCCGTTGAAGTCGTCGGCGTACTTCGCCGGGGTGGCCGCACTCGCGGCGCCCACGGACAGGACGAGCAGCCCGCCGGTCAGGGACACGGCGGTGGCCGTGGCGAGCGCCAGGCGGAGGTTGGTGCGCGTGAACATGCGTCTCCTGCGGTGATCATGGGTCTGACGGGGAGCAGACCCGCCGCGGTGGGTAATGGTTGTACCAAAGGGAGGCAAGGCGTTTCCCCTTCGAGGATCTGTGGCGCTGGTTCGCCACCGACCGTGGCCGATTGGCGCCACACTGTGCTCCACAGGTTTGGGGACCAATCGCCATCGGGGGACACATGGCCGACGGTTCGGTGGATGTGCAGCTGGTCGTTGTGCCCGACCCGGAACTCGATCCGGAGGCAGGCGAGCGGGTGGCCCGGCGGCTGCGGGCCGAAGTCGCCGCTCTGGACGTCGAGTCGGTGCGGTTCAAGGCCGACTCCCCCGTCCCGCCCGGCGCGAAGGGCGCCGACGCGGTCACCGTCGGCGCGATCGTCGTGGCGTTCGGCGCGTCCGGCGGTGTGTTCACCGCGCTCATCGACACCGTGCGGGACTGGCTGGGCAGGAGCTCCGCACGGCACCGGGTGAAGGTGACCATCGGCGACGACTCGATCGAACTGGAACGCGCGACGGACGCCGAGCGCCAGGCCCTGATCGAGGCGTACATCCGTCGGCACACGGGCGGTTGACATGGGACGCCGTATCGCTCTTCTGATCGCGACCTACGAGTACCAGGACCCCGGGCTTCGGCAGCTGACCTCTCCGGCCCATGACGCGGAGGCGCTCGCCGAGGTGCTCCGGGACCCCGACATCGCCGGGTTCGAGGTGACCACACTCGTCAACCAGCCGCACCACGTCGTCGGCGAGGCCATCGGCGACTTCTACCGCGGCCGCCGCGGCGACGATCTCGCCCTCCTCTACTTCACGGGCCACGGCCTCAAGGACGAGGAGGGCCGGCTGTATCTGGCGATGTCCAACTCCCGGCGCGACAGCCTGCTGTTCACCGCGCTGTCAGCCGAACAGATCGACCGCGCGATCGAGGGCTGCGTCTCCCGGCAGAAGGTGCTGATCCTCGACTGCTGCTACAGCGGGGCGTTCGGGGCCCGCGGCACAAAGGGGGACACCTCGGTCCAGGCACTGGAGCGCTTCCAGGGCCGCGGCCGCACCGTACTGACCGCGTCGGACGCGACGCAGTACTCCTTCGAGGGCAACCAGGCCCACGGCCACGCGGCGCAGTCAGTGTTCACCCGCTACCTGGTGGAGGGCCTGCGCGACGGCGGCGCCGATCTCGACGGCGACGGGGACATCACCCTCGACGAGCTCTACAGCTACGTCCATGACCGGGTCGTCGAGGAAATGCCGCATCAGCGGCCCAAGAAGCAGGACAACGTCGAGGGCCGCACCGTCATCGCCAGCAACATCAACTGGACGCTCCCCGCGTACCTGCGCAACGCCATCGGCAGTCCCCTCGCCCACGACCGGCTCGGCGCTCTCGACGGGCTCGCCCACCTGCACCGCATCGGGAACGTCCGGGTACGCACGACCGTCGTGGAGGAGCTTCGCCGCCTCACCGACGACGACAGCAAGGTGGTGTCGGGGGCGGCTGCCGAGCGGCTGCGGGCACTTGCCGTACGGCCGGACGCGGACGCGGATGCGGATGCGGATGCGGATGCGGATGCGGACGAACAGGAGCCGACGGAAGCGGCCCGAACACCGGCGCAGACCCCGCCTCAGCCCACCCGAACGGCGCCACCGCAGGCCCTACCGCCCCCGCCCCCGGCCCCGACCCGAGCACCCGCGCACAGGCCCCGGCCCGCACAACCGCTGCGATCACGGGCAGAGTCCGCGCCACCTCCCAGATCGGCGCCCACGAGGCCGCTCCCCCTTCCGCGCAGCCGCCGTGCCAGGATCGTCCTCGCCGGTGTCACCGTCTTGGCGGTGGCGGTCACGGTGATCTCGGTGATCCTCGCCAACGGCGGAAAGGGCTCCGACTCCGATTCGAGCAGTGACGGGGGGATCCGGCAGATATCGCCCTACAAGACCCTCAGTGGAGCCGGTACACAGGTCGCGTTCAGCTCCGACGGCAAGACTCTGGCCACGAGCGGCGAGCAGGGCGTACGGCTGTGGCAGGGGGCCATGACGCAGCCCGCCGCCATGCTCAGCAAGCAGTGGCTCCTGGGGTTCAGCCCGGACGGGAAGACCGTTGCCACCCAGGGCGGCGGCGAGGTTCACCTGCGGAACGTGGCCACAGGCAGGACCGTCAGCGTCCACCCGGACAGAGACGGCTCCCTCACGGCGTTCAGCCCCGACAGCAGGACACTCGCCACGGCGAGCACGACCGTCGCCAGAGAATCCGGCCTCGACGTGCCGGTGCAGGTCTGGGACGTCGCCGACGGCAAACTCCGCGCCACCCTCACCGGCCACACCAATGGCGTCGAGAGCATGGCGTTCACCCCCGACGGGGTCCTCGTCACCGCCAGCACGGACCACACGGTCCGTCTGTGGAACGTGAGCACGAAGAAGGTGACCAAGACCCTCGGCGGTGGCGACGACATCGTCTACGACATGGCCCTGAGCCCCGATGGCAAAGTCATCGCCACCTGGGGTGGCAAAGCCCCGATCCGGCTTTGGAACAGGGCGAACGGCGAAGTGATCGCCGTTCTCGCGGGCCACGACGGCGGCGTGTTCAGCCCTGACAGCAAGTTCTTCGCCTACACGGACGACGGGGGCGTACAGCTGTGGACCATCAGCACGGGCAAGGCCTTCAGGACCCTCAGCGCAGCCGGAGGCCCGCTTGTGTTCGCCCCGGAGGAGAACACCCGCGCGGCGAGCACGGTCGGCTACAACCGTTCCGTGTGGTTGTGGGACATGGCTACCGGCGTAGTCACGGCCGAACTGCCGGGTGGGGCCGACGCCGTGACGAGCATCGCGTTCAGCGAGGAGGGCCGGACCCTCGCCGTGGCGGACGAGACGGGCACGGTACGACTCTGTGACGTCTCCCTCCACTCATAGCCGCTGAGGCCAAGGGCGACGATTGGAGTCTTTGGGCCAGTTCCGACGGCTGCCACCAGGCCCTACAAGGGCCCTGGATGTCCCAACCCCTCCAATCCCCGGCGGGGCGGCGCCGCTCTTCCCGGTCTGCACTGGCCCCGGTATTGGTAAAGACCTTTCCATCCCCCCTGGTCAAAGCCGCCACCCTGTGTGTTCACTTCGCCGCATGAGACCTCCGACCACTCTGCGGCGCACCGCCGCTCTCCTCACCGCGGCGCTCGCCTCGCTGGCCCTCGCGGCAGGCACGGCGTCCGCCACCACGGTCCCCGTCGAGTTCGGTACCGACTACCACGACCCCGTCACCGCCGCCCCGCCGATCAGCACCCCGCACACCAAGGCCTGCGAGGTCACCGTCGCCGAGGCGAAGTTCAAGGACTTCACGCCCTATACGGGGACGTACACGCCGCCGACCGGGTGCGGGGCGCCCGGCCGGTGGTCGAAGGTCGTGCTGCGGATGGACGGGAACGTGAAGGGGCGGCAGTTCGACCGGCTCGGGTATCTCGACATCGGTGGGGTGCAGGTCTTCCGGACCTCGACGCCCGAGCCCTCGCAGGACGGGATCAACTGGTCCGTGGAGAAGGACGTCACCGAGTACGAGAAGACGCTGAGCAGCGCGCAGTCCGTCGACATGCTCATTGGCAACGTTGTCGACGACACGTACACGGGCATCCTCGACGTCAAGGTGACGCTCACCTACTACGCGCCCGAGCGCCACCGGCCCCCCACGGACGCCCCTGACCAGGTCATCCCCCTAAGCTCCGGCAACAGCGTCACCACCGGCGCCTCCCTCACCACCCCGCGCAACTCGGAGCGCATCCTCGCCGAGGTGTACGCCACCGGGTCGGGCGGCGGCTGCGAGGAGTTCTGGTACTCGGCCACGACCCCGCAGGCGTCGTACTCCTGCCAGGCGGTGGACTCCGGGCCGTACCGCGAGGTGCAGGTGAGCGTCGACGGGAAGGTCGCCGGGATCGCCTCGCCGTATCCCAACGTGTGGACGGGTGGCTGGTCGCCGTATCTGTGGTCGGTGATTCCCTCCCCGACCGCCCTGGACGTACGGCCGCTGACCTTCGACCTGACCCCGTTCGCGGGGCTGCTGAACGACGGCAAGGCGCACACCGTGGACGTGTCGGTGGTCGGGGTGCCGGCCGGGCAGACCGGGTGGAGCGCGCCGACCAACGTCCTGGTGTGGCAGGACGCGCACAAGTCGGTGGTGACGGGGGCCGTCACGTCGTACAGGAAGACCGATCCGGCCGTCGGCAACACCTTCACCGACGGCTCGCTGCGGCACCTGGTGACCAGCGGGAAGGACCGGCTCAAGGTCTCCGGCTTTCTCAACACCTCGCACGGCCGCGTGACCACGACCGTCGAGCGGACCCTGACCACGGCGATCGACCACCAGTGGACTCCCGACGAGAACACGGACAACCAGACCGGCGAGTGGACCGACCACCAAGTCGTTGCCACCAATGGGCACTTGGCCCGTACCGACCGCGACTACACCCTGGACGGCAAGGCCACCATCGACAGCGCCAACCGACTGCGGGTCGTCATGTCCGTCGGTGACCACGCCCAGTTGGGCGCCACCCGGGTCGACGACACCTACCGTGGCGACGCCACCTTCACCCTCGGCGTGGCCCGCGAGGACCGGCACGCGGTCGCGACGACCAGTGAGCGGTACCGGCTGACCGGGCCCGGCGCCTGCTACGACCACACGCTCGCGACCGAGCAGGGCGTGCTGACGAAGGACGTACGCCGCTGCTGACGCGTCACTCCCTCACGTACAGCCCCTCGATCTCCGCCGCGAAGTCACGCATCACGGCCTCGCGGCGGAGTTTCATCGACGGGGTCAGGTGCCCGGCCGTCTCGGTGAGGTCGGTCGGGAGGATGGTGAAGCGGCGGATGGACTCGGGGCGCGAGACCAGCTTGTTCGCCTCGTCCACGGCCCGTTGCAGGATCTGGCGCAACTCCTCGTCGTCGAGGAGGAGTTCGGCGGGGACCGGGTGTTTGCCGTTCATCTGGCGCCAGTGGCTGACACCGTCCATGTCGAGGGTGAGCAGCGCCGAGATGTAGGGGCGGCGGTCGCCGAGGACCATGCACTGGGAGATCAGGGGGTGCGAGCGGAGCCAGTTCTCCAGCGGGGCCGGGGCGACGTTCTTGCCGCCCGCCGTGATCAGGATCTCCTTCTTGCGGCCGGTGATCGTCAGATAGCCCTCGTCGTCCAGCCGGCCGATGTCACCCGTCGGGAACCAGCCGTCGGCCGAGGCGGGGGCCACCCCCTCGCCGTAGGGGTCCCAGTAGCCGCGGAAGACCTGGCCGCCGGCCAGCAGGATCTCGCCGTCCGCCGCTATCCGGACCCTCGTGCCGGGCATGGGCCAGCCGACCGTGTCCAGGCGGGGTTTGAGAGGCGGGGTGACCGTCGCGGCTCCCGTGGACTCCGTCAGGCCGTAACCCTCGTAGATCTCCATGCCCGCGCCCGCGTAGAACGCGGCGAGCCGGCGGCCGAGGGGGGAGCCGCCGGAGATGATGTGCCGGATACGGCCGCCCATGGCGTTGCGGATACGGCGGTAGACCAGCTGGTCGTAGAAGGCGCGGGCCGTCTTGAGGGCGGCGTTCGGGCCGGAACCGGTGCCCGCGTGGCGGGTCTCCATGGCCTCGCCGTAGCGGACGGCGACGTTCACCGCGCGGTCGAACGCGCCGACTCTGCCACCGCTCTCCGCCTTGGCGCGGGCGTTGTTGAAGACCTTCTCCAGCATGTAGGGGATGACGAGGAGGAAGGTCGGCTTGAAGCTGCCGAGGTCCGCCAGCAGGTCCTCCGCCTGGAGGCTCGGCGCGTGCCCGAGGCGGACACCGGAGCGGACGCAGGCGACGGCGACCATCCGGCCGAAGACGTGCGACATCGGCAGGAAGAGGAGCGTGGCGGGGTTCTCGTCCGACTTCGCCTTGAAGACGGGGTAGAGGAGCTCGATCGCGTTGTCGACCTCGGCGAGGAAGTTGCCGTGGCTCAGGACGCAGCCCTTGGGGCGGCCGGTGGTGCCGGAGGTGTAGACGATGGTGGCGACCGTGGCCGGGCCGAGCATTCCGCGCCGTACGCCGATCTCCTGGTCGGGGACCGACTGGCCGAGCTCGCCCAGCCGCTCCACGTGCCCCTTCTCCATGATCCACAGGTGGCGGAGGTCGGGCAGCCGGTTCAGCTCGGGGCCGAGGGCGGTGGCCTGGTCGGCGGTCTCCGTGATCAGGGCGACCGCGCCGGAGTCCTGGAGGATGAAGCGGGTCTGGAAGACGGAGGACGTGGGGTAGACGGGCACGGTGACCAGGCCCGCGGCCCAGGCGGCGAAGTCGAGGAGGGTCCACTCGTACGTCGTACGCGCCATGATCGCGATACGGTCGCCCGGCATCAGCCCCTCGGAGATCAGGCCCTTCGCCACCGCGAGCACCTGCTGCGCGAACTCCGCCGCCGTCAGGTCGATCCAGTCGCCGTCCTGGGTGCGGCGGCTCATCACACGCTGGTCCGGTGCCGTCTCCGCGTTGTCGAAGGGCAGGTCGGCGAGGGAGCCGTGGGTCACCGGCGGGGCGAGCAGCGGGACGGACACCTCCCGGACCTCTCCGTCCAGCCGCACGATCTCGGGCTCGACAAGCACCGGTTCGCCGTCGTAATCGGTACCGGACGTGTAGGAGAGGGACATGAGCGACTCCTGGGGCGTGCAGCTGGATTCCGCACTTACTGCATGATGTACGTGCGATGCGTGCCTGGGCGTTCACGCGCGGTGCACGACCTAGGGGTTACCGCCGGTTAACACGGCGATCCTAGGGTGCCCTCATGGGGGGTACGTGCGGATTCCGGGATGTTCCGGAGCCGGGCCTGTGCAGTATCGACCCGGCGGTGAACTTCTGTCAGCTCCTGTGCCGTTCTTCGTGCGTCACGGCCGGCATCGCGGTCAGCCCCTCGCGCGGTGGTGCGGGCCGAAGGCCGGTCCGGCGTACATCTCCTCGATCCAGGGCCCGAACTCCTCGGCGATCACATCCCTCTTGAGCTTCATCGACGGGGTCAGATGGCCCGCCTCCTCCGTGAGGTCCACGGGCAGGACGGTGAAGCGGCGGATCGACTCGGGACGGGAGACCAGCTTGTTCGCCTCGTCCACGGCCCGTTGCAGGACGCTGCGCAACTCCTCGTCGTCCAGCAGGAGTTGCGCCGGGACCGGGTGCTTGCCGTGCATCCGGCGCCAGTGGCCGACGCCCTCCATGTCGAGGGTGATCAGCGCCGAGATGTACGGACGGCCATCACCGACGACCAGGACCTGGGAGATCAGGGGGTGGGCGCGCAGCCAGTTCTCCAGCGGGGCCGGGGCGACGCTCTTGCCACCCGCCGTGATCAGCATCTCCTTCTTGCGGCCGGTGATGTACAGATACCCGTCGTCGTCCAGGTGGCCGAGGTCGCCGGTGGCGAGCCAGCCGTCCCCGGCCGCGGGGGCGAGTCCGTCGCCGTACGGGTCCCAGTAGCCGCGCAGGACGTGGTCGCCGGCCAGCAGGATCTCACCGTCGGCCGCGACCCGGACCCGGGTGCCGGGCAGGGGCCAGCCCACGGAACCCATACGGGGCTTGAGCGGGGGCGTGACCGTGGACGCGCCGGTCGTCTCCGTCAGGCCGTAGCCCTCGTAGATCTCTATGCCCGCGCCCGCGTAGAACGACGACAGCCGCCGCCCCAGCGGGGAGCCTCCGCAGATCATGTAACGGACCCTGCCGCCCATGGCGTTGCGGATACGGCGGTAGACCAGCGGGTCGTAGAAGGTGCGGGCCGCCTTCAGCGCGGCGCCCGGCCCTGAACCGGTACCCGCGTGCCGGGCCTCCAGCGCCTCGCCGTAGCGGCGGGCCACGCCCACCGCGCGGTCGAAGGCCGTCACCCGGCCGCCCGTCTCGGCCCGCGCGCGGGCGACGTTGAACACCTTCTCCAGCATGTACGGGATGGTGATCAGACAGGTCGGCCGGAAACTCGCCAGGTCGGGCAGGAGTTCGTCCGACTTCAGGCTCGGCGCGTGCCCGAGGCGGACCCGGGCCCGGATGCAGGCGACCGCGACCATGCGGCCGAAGATGTGCGACATCGGCAGGAAGTGCAGGATCGCCGCCTCCTCGTTCGTCCGCGACCGGAAGACGGGGTAGAGGAGTTCGATCGCGTTGTCGACCTCGGCGAGGAAGTTGCCATGCGTGAGGGCGCAGCCCTTGGGGCGGCCGGTGGTGCCCGAGGTGTAGACGACGGTGGCCAGCGTGTCGGGGCTCAACATGCCCCGGCGTACGGCGACTTCCTGGTCCCCCACGTCCGTGCCGCGCTCCGCCAGGCGCTCCACATGACCGCGCTCGATGACCCACATGTGCCGCAGGTCGGGCAACTGGCTGAGTTCCGGGCCGAGGGACGACGCCTGCTCGGCGGTCTCCGTGACGAGGGCGACCGCTCCGGAGTTCTGGAGGATCCAACGGGCCTGGAAGACCGAGGAGGTGGGGTAGATCGGGACGGTGACCAGGCCCGCGGCCCAGGCCGCGAAGTCGAGGACCGTCCACTCGTAGACCGTCCGCGCCATCACGGCGAGCCGGTCACCGGGGACCATCCCCTCGGCGATCAGCCCCTTCGCCACCGCCAGGACCTCGTCGGCGAACCGGGCCGCGGTCACGTCCGTCCAGCGACCGTCCTCGGTACGGCGGCTGAGGATCCGGTCCTCGGGGGCGGTTCGCGCGTTGTCGAAGGGCAGTTCGGCGAGCGAGCCGTGCGTCGACCACGGGACGAACGGCGGCACGGACACCTCGCGCGCCACCCCGTCCACGTACCGGATCTCGGGCTCCACGAGCACCGGTGTGCCGTCGTACGTCGTGGAGTGGACCGTCGTGGAGGCCGACGGATGCGAGGTGGACACGGACGACTCCAGAGGTTCACCAAGGGTGACCCGCGAAGAGTTTCCGCAGGTCAGGCAGGAGATCGTATTGCGCCCGCGTGATGGCAGGGTGAGGATTCGGCGATGGCTTCGCGGGGGAGATGTGCAGCCTCGCCGGATTTCTTGCGCTCAGGGCCCTACCGGACGGTATTCTGAACAATTTTCATCTTCCCCCGGCCCGACCGCCCCGCCCGGCACCCTCTCGATAAGCAGGGATTACCTCGGGTAACCTGACTTTGGAGTAAGCAGCGCGCTCGATCGGGGAGTTGAACATGGCCGACCGCTACCTGGGCTTCACCGGCACCGCGCCCGGCCGTTTCCTCACCCGCCGCCCGGGGCTTCGTGAGGCGGGGCGCCGGATGAACTCCCTTGCGCAGGGCGGGCTCCCGGCCGACGTGGCCGAGACGACGGCATGGCCGGCGCACCCGGCGTCCGGCGCGGTGAACGGGCAGGTCGTGCGGGTGTGCGGCCAGAGTCTGTTGGGGGCGTAGTGGGGATGCACTCCGACGACATGCAGGCCGGTGGCGCGTGCGACGGGGGCGCGCGTGACGAAAGCGCGCGTGACGAGGGTGCGGGCTTGTCCGGTTCGGCCCACGACGGCTCACGGCCCGAGGGCCCGCCGGTCGTTCTCGCCCGGTCTCCCTCCCTCACCCCCCTCCTCGTCGTGGGCGCCCTGCGGTCCCCCTTCAAACGGCCCGCCGCCGGCGCGGACTTCCCCCGGACCCGGCTGGTACTGCCCGGGCTGCGGGTCGATCTCGCGCGGCTGGCCGCGTACGAGCGGGTGTGCGGGTTCCCCACCGGGGAGGACGCGCTGCCGGTGACGTATCCGCATGTGCTGGGCTTTCCGCTGGCCATGCGGCTGATGAGCGGGCGGGATTTCCCCCTGCCGTTGCTCGGGCTCGTCCACACGTCGGTCGAGATCACCCGGTACCGGGAGCTGGCGGCCACCGGGGAGTACGAACTCACGGTGTACGTCGACGGGTTGGCCCCGCACCGACGCGGTACGGAGGCCGCCGTGGTCACCGAACTGCGGGTCGGCGAGGACGTCGTGTGGGAGTCGGTGAGCACGTATCTGGCACGGCACCGGGTGGAGGGCGGGAGCGGGGGCGGGGGCGAGGAACGGGAGCCGAGTCAGGGCCGCGAGAGGCACGGCCCCTTGCCCGGGATCGCCGAGTGGCGGCTGGCCGGGGACATCGGCCGGCGTTACGCCGCCGCGTCCGGCGACCGCAACCCGATCCACCTGTACCCGCTCACGGCCCGCCTCTTCGGCTTCCCCAGGGCCATCGCGCACGGCATGTGGACGGCGTCCCGCTGCCTGGCCGCACACGGCACGCCTCAAGCGGTGCTGATACGGGCCGAGTTCAGGGCCCCGGTGCTGCTGCCGGGCACGGTGACGTACGCCTCGGACGGAGAACGGTTCGAGCTGTGCGGCGAGGACCGCGTGCATGTGACCGGAGGGGTCTACGCGTTCGGGTCACGGTGATCCGGGGCTGTACGCGGGGCTCCGCCCCGGCCGAGTGATCGCGGGCGGGGACCTACGCCCGTTCAGGTCGTGAGGGATGCGGTCGGCGGGCCGTCGTGGGGTTCGGTGGTGTCCTTGAGAGCGGCGGTGTCCTTGAGGGTCCACGGCCGGCCGTGCATCAGGTTCCCGAGGCCCGCCCAGGCGAAGTTCATGAGGGTCGCGGCGGACTGCTTCGCGGTGACACCGGGGGTGGCGTTGGCCCAGGCGGCGAGGGACTCCGCGGCGCCGACGAGGGCCTCGGCGAGTCCGGCGACCTCGCGTTCCGGCAGGTCGGGGTCACGGTGCGCCTCGCGGGCGGCGACCACGATCAGCTCGGTCACGAACGCGACGATCTCCTCCCGCATCGCGGTGACCTCGGCGGCGAACGCCTCACCGTGGATACGGGCCTGGAGGTGCAGCACGGACCAGCCGTGCGGGTTCTGCGCGGTGTGCGTGAAGAACGCCAGCAGCCCGTCCCAGAGTTGCCGGTCGGCGGGCAGATCGGTCCGCACACCCATCCGCACGGCCTCGGTGAGCGTGGCCGCCTCCCGGCGGATGCACGCGGTGAAGAGGTCTTCCTTGGAGTTCAGGTACAGGTAGACCAACGGCTTGGACACACCGGCGAGTTCGGCGATCTCGTCCATCGAGGCGGCCATGTACCCACGCTGCCCGAAGATCTCCACAGCGGCGTCCAGCATCTGCTGCTCCCGCACGGCACGCGGCATCCGCTTGCTCTTCACGACACCCATGCCCAAAGCGTACGGTCCGGCTCCGGAGGCGTATACGCACGACCGGTAAGGGAGTTCGCCGACGGTTCGGTCAGGAGGCCTGCGGGGCCTGGCCCTGCGCACGGGTGGCCTCGTCGGCCGCCTCGTCCTCCTGGCTGCGGTTCGCCTCCAGGTTGGCCTTCATCCGGTCGACCCGCTGCACGACCTTGATGGAGGCGCGGTCGCGTTCCTTGCGCAGGACCACGAAGCTGATGGGGGCCGAGATCAGCAGCGAGAGCAGGACGATCCACATGCCGTTGGAGGCGCCGAGGCCGCGTGGAGCGATGCCGGAGTAGACGAGGCCCCAGACGACCACGAGGCAGCCCACCAAGATCCCGAGGCGCATCAGCGTGTAGCGGAGCATGTCAATCCACTCTTCCGGTTCCAAAAAGGGGCACCGTCCAGTGAAGCACGCCGGGCACCCGATCTTCGAAGGGGGTCATGTGAGCGGCAGCAGCATGATCACGTCGTCGCGGTCGTCGCCCGGGGCGACGCGGATCGCGTCGGGCACGCGGCCGACCTCCTTGTAACCGCAGGAGCCGTAGAAGCGCTCCAGGCCGTGGCCTCCGCGGCAGGTGAGCCGTATGGCCTCGATGCCCTCGAAGGTGCGGGCGGCGTCGGCGGCCGCCGCCAGCAGGTCGCGGCCGTAGCCCCGGCCCTGGTGGCGGGGGTGGACCATCACCGTGTACAGCCACACCCAGTGGGTCATCAGGCGGTGGGTGTTGAAGGTGAAGAACGCGGTCGCGGCGACCTGCCCGTCCTCGTCGTGGCCGACCAGCAGCCGTGCGCGGCCGTCCGCCATCGCCGCGAAGTGCTTCACCAGCTCGGGCCGGATCGCCTCCCGCTCCACCGGCGCCACGAACCCGACGGCACCGCCCGCGTTGGAGACGTCCGCCCACAGGTCGAGGATCCCGTCGCGGAGGGCGGGGTCCACGGCCGGATCGAGGGTGAAGGTAAGGGGCATGAGACGAGGCTAGCCATTACGCCTCAGTCGCCTCAAGTGGCCGCCGACGTCACGTACGTCACCCCGGCACCGGACCCGGGTGCGGAGGGTGCCGGCGCCTCGTCGACCAAGAGCCCGAGACCCACCAGGGGCGCGGGGCCCCATCGATCTGCGGCTCCGCCGCGGGGCGCGACCAGCCCCCACCGCGCCGCACCCGACGAACAACCTCAGACCCGCATCGGCTGCGGAGGGCGCCGGCGCCTTGTCGACCAAGAGCCCCAGACCCACCAGGGGCGCGGGGCCGTATCGATCTGCGGCTCCGCCGCGGGGCGCAACCAGCCCCCCACCACGCCGCACCCGACGAACGACCTCAGACCCGCATCGGCTGCGGCGACTCCCGGCGCCCCGCGTCCGGGCCGTCGTACTCGCGGATGATCTCGTACCGCGTGTTCCGCTCGACCGGCCGGAATCCCGCATCCCGGATGAGATCCAGCAGATCCTCACGGGTCAGCTTGTTCGGGGTGCCGTAGTTGTCGGCGTCGTGGGTGATCTTGTACTCCACGACCGAGCCGTCCATGTCGTCCGCACCGTGCTGGAGGGCCAGCTGCGCGGTCTGGACGCCGTGCATGACCCAGAAGACCTTGACGTGGGGGACGTTGTCGAACAGCAGCCTCGACACCGCGAAGGTCTTCAGGGCCTCCGCGCCCGTCGCCATCTGGGTGCGCGCCTGGAGGCGGTTGCGCACCTTGCCGTCCTTCATGTCAACGAAGTCGTGCTGGTAGCGCAGCGGGATGAAGACCTGGAAGCCGCCGGTCTCGTCCTGGAGTTCACGCAGCCGCAGGACGTGGTCGACCCGGTGCCGCGGCTCCTCGATGTGGCCGTACAGCATGGTGCTCGGGGTCTTGAGACCCTTCTCGTGCGCGAGGCGGTGGATCCGGGACCAGTCCTCCCAGTGGGTGCGGTGGTCCACGATGTGCTCACGGACCTCCCAGTCGAAGATCTCGGCGCCACCACCGGTCAGCGACTCCAGACCCGCGTCGATCAGCTCGTCGAGGATCTCGGACGCCGACATCCCGGAGATCGTCTCGAAGTGGTGGATCTCCGTAGCCGTGAACGCCTTCAGCGAGACGTCCGGGAGGGCTGCCTTCAGCTCGCGCAGCGACCGCGGGTAGTAGCGCCACGGCAGGTTCGGGTGCAGGCCGTTGACGATGTGCAGCTCGGTGAGGTTCTCGCCCTCCATCGCCTTGGCGAGCTTCACCGCCTCCTCGATGCGCATCGTGTACGCGTCCTTCTCCCCCGGCTTGCGCTGGAAGGAGCAGTAGGCGCAGGACGCCGTGCACACATTGGTCATGTTGAGGTGGCGGTTCACGTTGAAGTGGACGACGTCGCCGTTCTTCCGCGTCCGCACCTCGTGCGCGAGACCGCCGAGCCAGGCCAGGTCGTCCGACTCGTACAGCGCGATGCCGTCCTCGCGGGTCAGGCGAACGCCCGCCCGTACCTTGTCCTCCAGCTCGCGCTTGAGCCCGACGTCCATGCCCACACCCTTCTCCGACGACCGCCTGCTACCACCGACGACTCCGACCACCGTACGTCTACGCCTCTTCGGGCAGCTCTCCGACCCGGTTCTCCCACTTCGTGGAGAGCACGATCGTGGTACGGGTCCGGGAGACGCCCTTGGTCCCGGACAGCCGCCGGATGATCTTCTCGAGGCCGTCCACGTTGTCCGCCCGCACCTTGAGCATGTACGAGTCGTCGCCCGCGATGAACCAGCAGTCCTCGATCTCGCCGAGGTCCCTCATCCGGGCCGCCACGTCCTCGTGGTCGGCCGCGTCGGAGAGCGAGATGCCGATCAGCGCGGTGACGCCGAGGCCGAGCGAGGCGGCGTCGACGGTGGCGCGGTACCCGGTGATGACCCCGGCCGCCTCCAGCCGGTTGATGCGGTCGGTGACGCTGGGTCCCGACAGACCGACGAGGCGCCCCAGCTCCGCGTAGGAGGCCCGGCCGTTCTCCCTCAGGGCCTGGATGAGCTGCCTGTCCACCGCGTCCATGGGATCGAAGCCTTCCGCTGAAAAGTTCCTGAAGTGATGAGAGGTGCTGAGAGGTGCTGAGAGGTGCTGAGGGGTACTGCCACTTGCCTTACCGACCCGACGTGCCGCCGCCCAGTTCGCCCTGCCAGCGCCGGTACAGGTCGTGTCCGACACCCGCCGCGTCCAGCACCCGCCCCGCGACGAAGTCCACCAGGTCCTGGATGTGGGTGGCGCCCGCGTAGAAGGCCGGCGAGGCGGGGAGTACGGTCGCGCCGGCGTCGTCCAGTGCCACGAGGTGCCGCAGCGTCTGCCCGTTCAACGGCGTCTCCCGTACCGCCACGACGAGCCTGCGGCGCTCCTTGAGGGTGACGCTCGCCGCCCGCTGGAGCAGGTCCTTGGAGAGCCCGAGGGCGACACCGGCGACGCAGGCGGTGGAGGCGGGGACGATCAGCATCCCCTTGCTCGGATACGACCCCGAGGACGGCCCCGCGGCCAGGTCCCCGGCGTTCCAGTACCGCACGGCGTCGGTGTCGACGTCGAAGACCGCGGGCTTGCCGTCGGCCCCCCGGGCCAGCCATTCCCGCAGGTCCTCGCTCCAGTGCGCGTCCCGGAACGAGATCCCCGTCTCGTCGAGCAGGGTGAGCCGCGAGGCACGGGAGACCACCAGGTCGACGCTTTCGCCGGCGGCGAGGAGAGCGCGCAGCACCGACGCGGCATACGGGGTGCCGGAGGCGCCGGACACCCCTACGATCCAAGGCGTACGCCGCGTCTCTCCTGGCTTGACTGGGTTCACACCCCCGAGCCTATCCGGCGTCGCAGGGCGGGAACCGGCCAAGGGGGTCCGGGCGTTCCCGTAAGGGGACGAGTGAGTGGTGGGGGGTGCCATGACGGGCAGGGAACTCGAGTGGTCGCGCGGTGACCGTGCGAAGGCCGCGGCCAAGCTGATGGTGGGCTGGGTCGCGCTGTTGTGGCTGCTGGAAGTGGTGGACGTGGCGAGCGGCCACGCCCTCGACAGTCTCGGCATCACCCCGCGCACCCCGTCAGAACTGATCGACGTCGTCCCGGCCGCCTTCATCCACTTCGGCTTCGCCCACGTGGCCGCGAACAGCGTCCCGCTGCTGGTCATGGGCTTCCTGGCGGCCCTGGGCGGTCTGCGCCGCTTCGCCGCCGTCTGCGCCCTGATCATCGTGGCCGACGGCCTGGGCGTCTGGCTCATAGCCCCGGCCCACACCAACACGGCGGGCGCGTCGGGCCTGATCTTCGGCCTGTTCGGCTACCTGCTCGTGACCGGCTTCGTCGAGCGCAGGCCGCTCGGCGTCTTGGTCGGCCTCCTGATGGCCGCGATCTGGGGCACATCGATCCTGGTCGGCCTCGCCCCCACCCAGACCGGCATCAGCTGGCAGGGCCACCTCCTGGGCCTGGTAGCGGGAGTAACGGCAGCGTTCGTGTTCAAACACCGCCAGCCCTGACCCACGCCCCCGTCACCCACCCAGGGGCGCGGGGAACTGCGCGACCAGCCACAACCCACCCGCACCCTGCAACGGCCCCACGCCAGCGCCAGGGGCAGCAGCACTCCCGGCTCAAACACCGGCCAACCCCACCCACCCAGGGGCGCGGGGAACTGCGCAACCAGCCACAACGCACCCGCACCCTGCAACGCCCCTACGCCAGCGCCAGGGGCAGCAGCACTCCCGGCTCAAACACCGGCCAACCCCACCCACCCAGGGGCGCGGGGAACTGCGCGACCAGCCACAACCCACCCGCGCCCTGCAACGGCCCCACGCCAACGCCAAGAGCAGCAGCACCCCCGCTCAAACACCGGCCAACCCCACCCACCCAGGGGCGCGGGGAACTGCGCGACCAGCCACAACGCACCCGCACCCTGCAACGCCCCTACGCCAGCGCCAGGGGCAGCAGCACTCCCGGCTCAAACACCGGCCAACCCCACCCACCCA
>NZ_JBIAKA010000001.1:1030557-1176281 GCF_042872225.1 Streptomyces sp. NPDC005374
CCAGGGGCGCGGGGAACTGCGCGGCCAGCCACAGCCGACCCGCAGCCTGCAACGGCCCTGCGGACCCCAGGACCCGACGACTCCCCGGTCAGACCGTCAGCCCCCGCACCAGCAGATCCAGCAACGCACACACGAACAGGGCAATGCCGATAAAGCCGTTGACGCTGAAGAACGCCCTGTTCAGCCGGGACAGGTCATGCGGCCGAACAATCGAGTGCTCGTAGACGAACGCGCTCGCGACGATCATCAGACCCACCCAGAAGAACCCACCCGCGTCCGTCGCGACGGCGTACCAGACAAGGAGCGACATCGTCAGGAAGTGACAGGCCCTGGCCCCCCAGATCGCTCCGGGAATCCCGAAGCGCGCCGGCACCGACATCACGCCGACCTCCCGGTCGGTCTCCACGTCCTGGCAGGCGTAGATCAGATCGAACCCGCCGATCCAGATGCCGACCGCGAGACCGAGGATCACCGCGTCCCACGACCACTCACCGGTGATCGCGAGCCAGCCGCCCACCGGCCCCATCGCCTGGGCGAGACCGAGGATGGCCTGCGGGAAGTTCGTGAACCGCTTCCCGTACGGATAGACCACCATCGGGATGACGGCGACCGGAGCCAGCGCCAGGCACAGCGGGTTCAGCAGCGCCGCCGAGCCGAGGAAGACCACGACCGCGACCAGCGCCCCGGTCCACGCGTGCTTCACCGACATCGCCCCGGTGACCAACTCCCGCTGGGCCGTCCGCGGATTGCGCGCGTCGATCTCCCGGTCGATGATCCGGTTGACCGCCATCGCGAAGGTGCGCAGGCCGACCATGCAGATGGTCACCAGGAGCAGCCGCCCCCAGTGGATGTTCCCGTCCCACTCGAACATCGCGGTCAGCGCGGCGATGTAGGCGAAGGGCAGCGCGAAGACCGAGTGCTCGATCATCACGAGGCGAAGGAATCCCTTCACCTTCCCGGTCGGCTGCGGCGCCGGGCCCGGGCCCACGACCCCGTCGGCGGTGGTCATCATGCGAGGCTCCCGAGGAAGGCGTCGAGGTCGGTCAGGAGTGCGGCGGCGGGCAGCGGCCCCGTCTCCACGGTCAGCGGTGTCTCGGCGTCGTCGGGCGGGGTGACGTGCGCCGTGAAGGTGTACGCGTCCGCGCCGGCCGGGCGTGCGTCCAGCCGCAGCACCGCTCCGCCGTCGACCGTGAACGGGCCGTCCGCCGCGGTGAGCCCCGCGCGCAGCCGCTCCGCGAAGTCGACGGGTTCCGCGTCACGCACACCGGGCAGCTCGAAGCCGTCGCCGTCGCCGCCGTGCTCGAAGAGGACCGCCCAGGTGTCACCGGGGCCGGCGAGCTCCTCCGGGGTGACGCCCGCCTGCTCGGCGGCCAGCCGGACGCCCGGGTCGGCCGGGTCCAGCTCGGGCCGCACGAGTGCCACATAGTCGGTGTCGGTGCCGATGAACAGGGCCGGGCCGCCCGCGGCGATGGGGCTCACAGGCCGTACTCCTTCCACCGGCGGTCGACCTTCGCCGCCGTCTCGGGGTCGGACAGGACCATCTCGGGCCAGCCGCCGTCCCGCGTATAGCCCTCCTCGGGCCACTTCCTCGTCGCGTCGATGCCCGCCTTGCCACCCCAGAACTGCTGGTAGGAGGCATGGTCGAGATGATCGACGGGTCCTTCCACGACCGACAGGTCCCGGGCGTAGTCCGTGTTGCCCAACGCCCGCCAGGCGACCTCGTGCAGATCGTGGACATCGCAATCAGCGTCGACGACCACGATCAGTTTGGTCAGGGACATCATGTGTGCCCCCCAGACCGCGTGCATCACCTTCTGCGCGTGCTTCGGGTACTTCTTGTCGATCGAGACGATCGCGCAGTTGTGGAAGCCGCCCGCCTCGGGCAGGTGGTAGTCCACGATGTCCGGCACGATGATCTTCAGCAGCGGGAGGAAGAAGCGCTCCGTCGCGCGGCCCAGCGGCCCGTCCTCCGTCGGGGGGCGGCCCACGACGATGGACTGGAGCAGCGGCCGCTTCCGCATCGTCACGCAGTCGATCTTCAGCGCGGGGAACGGCTCCTGCGGGGTGTAGAACCCGGTGTGGTCGCCGAAGGGCCCCTCCGGCAGCATCTCCCCCGGCTCCAGCCAGCCCTCGATGACCACCTCGGCCTGCGCCGGGACCTGGAGCGGAACCGTCTTGCAGTCCACCATCTCGATCCGCTTGCCCGCGATGAACCCGGCGAAGAGGTACTCGTCGATGTCCCCGGGAAGCGGCGCGGTGGAGGCGTACGTGACGGCCGGCGGACAGCCGAAGGCGATCGCGACCGGCAGCCGCTCGCCCCTCCTCGCCGCGACCTGGTAGTGGTTGCGGCTGTCCTTGTGGATCTGCCAGTGCATGCCGATCGTGCGCTTGTCGTGGCGCTGGAGCCGGTAGAGACCGAGGTTGCGGATCCCGCTCTCGGGGTCCTTAGTGTGGGTCAGGCCCAGGTTGAAGAAGGAGCCGCCGTCCTGCGGCCAGGTGAAGAGGGCCGGGAGCTGGTCCAGATCGACGTCGTCCCCGGTGAGGACGACCTCCTGGACCGGGGCGTTGTCAGCCTTCACCTTCTTCGGCGGTACGTGCACCATCGAGCCGAGCTTCCCGAAGGCCTCGCGCACGCCCACGAAACCGTGCGGCAGTTCGGGACGGAGCAGCCCGCCGATCTTGTCGGAGATGTCGCCGTACGACTTCAGGCCGAGGGCCTTGAGCAGTCGCCGGTCGGTTCCGAAGACGTTCATGGCGAGCGGCATGGCGGACCCGCGGACGTTCTCGAAGAGCAGTGCGGGGCCGCCCGCCTTCTGCACCCGGTCGACGATCTCCCCGACCTCCAGGTGAGGGTCGACCTCGGCCTTGATCCGCTTGAGGTCTCCCTCGCGTTCCAGTGCCCTGAGCAGGGAGCGAAGATCGTCGTAAGCCATGGGGTCAAGTATCCCCGAGCCGCTACCCTGGCCCCGTCAGGGGGCGGTCACAGGCTCCCCACAACGTTCCCAGGGGGATTGCGCGCATGCTCAGGCTGTTGATGTACCTCGTGCCGCTGGCGCTGACGATCTACGCGTTCATCGACTGCCTGAACACCCCCGAGGACGAGGCGAAGCACCTTCCCAAGATCGCCTGGGTCTTCATCATCCTGCTGTTCTGGATCGTGGGACCGGTCGCCTGGCTCGCGGCGGGCAGGCTGCGCACCCCGCCGGCGGACGGCCGCACCCCTTCCGAGTGGCACCGCAACCACCGCATGGAGTACGTCGCCCCCGACGACAACCCCGAGTTCCTGAACTCCCTCAAGGCCGACAACAAGAAGGACGAGGCCCTGCTGAAGGACTGGGAGGCGGACCTGCGCCGCCGCGAGGAGGAGCTGAAGCGCCGGGAGCAGGGCGAGGGCCCCGAGGGCAACTGACCCGACGCCGTACACCTTGTAAGCCGCCGAGCCGCCCGAAGCGGACAATGCGCCCCTGGGCGGCGCCGGACGCGGGCCGGACACTTGCCTCGCATGACGACAGTTCCCGCCGACTCCACGACCGGCGCCCCCGCCCCCGCATACGGTGACAAGGTCATCGCCGTCGAGACGGCGGGCTCGGAGCCCATCCCCGAGTCCGAACGACACGGCACCCCGCTCCAGCTCCTGTGGACCTGGGCCTCCCCGAACATCGAGTTCGCGACCGTCTTCATCGGCGTGATCGCGGTCCTCTTCTTCGGTCTGGGCTTCTGGCAGGCCACGGCCGCCATCGTGCTCGGCACCGCGCTCGGCGCGCTCACCCAGGGCGTGCTGTCCCTGGACGGGCCGCGGTTCGGGGTGCCGCAGATGGTGATCGGCCGGCTCTCCTTCGGCCATCGCGGCAACATCCTGCCCGCCGCGGCCAACGGCCTGGTGGCGGGCGTCGGCTGGTTCGCGGTGAACAGCGTGAGCGCGGCCTTCGCCCTCAACACCCTCACCGGTCTGCGGCCGTTGCCGTCGCTCCTCCTCGTGGTGGCCGCCGAGATCCTGATCGGCTTCATCGGCCACAACTTCGTCCACGTCTTCGAGAAGTACGCCTTCCCCGCCCTCGCGGTGATCTTCCTGCTGGCCGGGGTGTGGACCTTCAAGGACGCGGACCTCGGCGGCGGCGGCACGGGCGGCGGCGTGGGCGGCTTCCTGCTCGCGTTCAGCGCGGCCTGGGGGTACGCGGCGGGCTGGAACCCGTACGCCACGGACTACTCGCGCTATCTCCCCCGTACGGCGAACAGGTTCCGGACCGTCCTGTACCCCGCGCTCGGCCTGTTCCTGTCCGTCTCGGTGGTCGCCGTGATCGGCGCGGCCTCGGCGACGATCGTCTCCCCGAAGGACGCCACCCCGACGGCGGCCTTCACCGGCCATCTCCCCGGCTGGCTCGGCGACCTGGTCCTGCTCGCGATCATCCTGGGCGCGGTCTCCGCGAACGCCCTCAACGTGTACTCCGGCGCGATCTCGATCGCCTCCTTCGGCCTGAACCTCCCCGCCTGGCTGAGCCGCAGCGTCCTGGTCGTGGTGTCCGGGGTCGCGGGTACGGCGGCGGCCTGGGCGTCGCTCTCCGACGCGGGGGCGGCCTACGAGGCGTTCCTGCTGGTGATCGCGTACTGGGTGGCGCCGTGGCTGGGTGTCGTCCTGGTCGAACGCCTCCTGCGGTCCCGCACGCCGGACGACGCCCTCGCCGCCCGCCTCGACGACCGCGGCTTCACCAACTGGCCCGGTCTCGCGGCCCTGTTGATCGGTGTGGCGGTCTCGGTCCCGCTCTTCTCCAACCAGGAGGACTACGTCGGCTATGTGCCGAAGCACTGGCCGTCGTTCGGGGACATCACGCCAGTCGTCGGGTTCGTGCTGAGTGCGGCACTGTACGCCGGATCAGTTTTTTTCCGTCGTACTCGACGGTAATAACTGTCTTCGGAATTACGGGAGTTACCGGCGAGCACCCTTCACATCCAAGGCGCCGCTCCCGGACCGCACAAGATTGTCGACTCGTCTACTCGCGTCCACACCCGCAGTATGCCGACGGGCCGTCATATCACCTTCCCTGCCTCCGAGTTAACCCACACGAGTGACACGAGATTGAGGCCGCACACGCGCTAGTCTCCTTCTAGCTCCTTTCCGGGCTGGTGTCGATGGGCACCGATCGGGTCCATCCGGGCTCGGCCCCCGAAGGAAAGGAGCAAGGTCCGTGGCTAGCTCTGACCAGCCGAGCGACCGGGACGACGACAGTCCCCCGCGTGGCACCCCAGAGCCGGACCGCGGTGACGCGCCGCGCAGACGTCGGACACGCGTGGTCGGAGAGTGCCTGTACTGGCTCATCCGGCTGATGCTCGACCTGTACGACAACGGCGGATGAGGTCTCGACCCCATCCGCCGTCAGTTACCGAATAGTCCGCAGCGTGGGTCCGTGCTCAGGTTGGCCGCCGGACGCGGGCCCACGTTGCTTTCGGCAAGTCGTCGCGGAGCGGCACGCTCCGGAAACACCTCAACTGTAGTGATCCCCTGAGAACGCCACCCCTAGTGAGCACATCCTCACTCCTGCGGAGCACCCCCGGGAACCCAAAACAGTTCTATGCGGTACCCCCACCGTACTGCGTTCGATCCACAAAGAGCGGCCGGAACGGGCTCCAGGATGAGCGGGCATGCATGATGATGAACCTGAACGGTACCTCCGGGGCTAGCAAGGCTAGTTGAAGGACCAACGAGGAGAGTTGGGGTTCAAGTGGCACGTGGTACAGCGGACTTCGACGGCAGAGCACTGCGCGCCACCCGCCAGACCCGCCCGGTCGACGGCGAACTCCTCAGCGCCCAGGCCCTCGCCGAGCGCCTGGGCACCTCCAAGAGCCGTGTCCTCGCGTACGAGAACAACACCTCCACACCGGACCCGAAGCGCATCGCGGAGATCATCCGGCTCTTCGGCATCGACGAGCCCCGGAAGCTGCGCCGCAACCGGGTACTGGCCGACATCCACGGTCTGCGCTGCCAACGCGGTCTGACCATGGCGGAGGCGGCCGCACAGGTCGGCATCAGCCGCAGCGGCTACGCCAACCTGGAACGCCACGCCCTGCTTCCGGTGCGGGACGACGGCACCGTCCGCATGAACCTGGCCCGCGTGTTCGGGGTGGCCCCGGCGGTCATCGACCGCGCGCTGCTGCGCCACCCCGAGGCGGTCGCCCGCCAGACCCAGCTCGCCCGGCAGCTCGGGATCGTCTTCGAGCGCGCGCACCAGGAGCACACCCCGGCCGTCATCGACGTCGACGACCCGCTGCTCCTGCGGATCGCGCCGCTCGTCCAGCGCCCGACGAGGGTGGCCTGCCGGCTGGTCAACGCCGAACTCGACGCCTACCGCGACCTGTTGCGCGACCACGCCCGGATGAAGGTGGACGCGGCCTTCGCGCAGTCCACCGCCGACGCCGCCCTTGCCCACAAACGCCGCAGCCGCCTGGAGACGCTGATCAAGGAGGCCGCTCCGGTCGCGTCGAAGAACCTGAGCCGTTTCCTGTCGGAGGCGATGAACGTCCGCCAGTGGCGGCTGATGGTCGCCCTGGCCAACGCCGGACTCGACGGCATCGCCCTGCCAAGCACCACCCGCTACGCCTCCGTGGAGGACCTCACCGTCCTCCAGATCCGCCAGTACGCGACCGTCCTCCAGCGTGGCGACCAGACCTACGCCACCCCCACCGAGGGCGGCATCGCCACGGTCCGCACCAACTACGCCCGCTACGGCCGCCTGTATCCCCGTGTCCCGGCCCCCAACCTGAGCCGCTACTGGGAACAGCGGCGCCGGCCGAGGCCCCTCGTACGCAGACCCGGACAGCAGGCACCGGAAGTGTCCTGAGGCCCGGAGAAACGGCCCTCAGTCCACGGTGATCGAGTCCAGCTTCTCCCGCAGATACGCGTGCGAGTCCACCGCCTCGTAGGCCACCCGTCCGACCGGTGCCGGGACGGACTCGACGGTCGTGCCCGGGGTGCACTCGCCGAAGTAGACCAGGGACATCAGTTCCTCGGCGGGTGCGTCGGCCGGCGGCGGGAGCACCCGGTGCCGTCCGGACCGCCACCGGTCTCCGGTCCAACGGGCCATCAGGTCACCGATGTTGATGGTGAAGGCATCGGGGTCGAAGGGCGCGTCCTCCCAGCCGCCCTCGTCGGTGAAGACCTGGAGCCCGCCCTTGCCGGCCTGCCGGTCGAGGATCGTCACCGTGCCGAAGTCGGTGTGCGGGCCGATGCGGAACTGCCCGGGCTGGGGCTCGCCGACCACTTCCGTGCCCGGGTACCAGTTGATGTTGAAGCCGTACGTCGGATGGTCCATGTGCCGGGAGAAGAAGTCGGCTCCCAGCCCGAGGGCCTCGCCCAGGAGCGACAGCAGCCCCTTCTCCAGTTCGCCCATCCGCTCCAGGTACTCCTCGCACAGCGACCGGAGTTCCGGCACCTCGGCGGGCCAGACGTTCGGCGCGTACCACTCGGCGTTGACGACCGGGTCCTCGAAGGGCTCGTGTGTGGCGAAGGTGAGCGACTCCTTGAGGTCGGGCGGGGTCTCCGTGCCCTCCGAGTAGCCGTTGGCCTCGGCGCCCGGACCGAGCCAGCCGCGGCCGCCGACCTTCGCGGTGTACGGCTGCTTGACGTCCACCGGCATCCGGAAGAAGGTCCGCGCGGCCTCCCGGATGCGGGAGCGCAGGGCCGGGTCGACGCCGTGCCCGGTGACCAGGAAGAACCCGGCCGTCTGGAGGGCCTCGTCCAGGGTGCGGGCGATGGCGGCGCGGGCCTCGGGGTCCCCGGAGAGCCAGGGGCGCAGATCGATCGTGGGGATGCGGGGGTCACTCACCGATGTCCTCGTTCCACAGTGCGGGGTTCTTCTCAATGAAGTCGGTCATCATCCGGACGCATTCGGGATCGTCGACGAGCACGATCTCCACACCGTGCGCGGCCAGCCAGTCGTGCCCGCCGTGGAAGGTGGTGGCCTCCCCGACGACGACCCGCCCGATCCCGAACTGGCGGACCAGACCGGAGCAGTACCAGCAGGGCGAGAGGGTGGTCACCATCGTCGTACCGCGGTACGACCGCTGCCGTCCCGCCGCCCGGAAGGCGGACGTCTCGGCGTGCATGGAGGGGTCGTCGTCCTGGACGCGCCGGTTGTGGCCGCGTCCGAGGAGGGTGCCGTCGGCGCCGTAGAGCGCGGCCCCGATCGGAATGCCGCCCTCGGCGAGCCCGGTGCGGGCCTCCGCGACGGCGGTGGCGAGCCACGTGCGTGCCGTCGCCCGGTCCAGGGGGTCCAAAGGGTCCATGTCCTCACTCTCCTGTGGCCGAAACACGAGGGCAACGTGCGGAAAGTACTCTCCCGGCAACCCACATCCGGACGAACTGTCGGGAGGCACGCGTGCCCGCGCTCACTCTTCGCGAGATCCTTGCCCTCGATCCGGTCCGCGCGTGCGAGCCCGAGCTGCTGGCCGGCCACACCGCCCTGGACCGCCCGGTCCGCTGGGTCCACTCCAGCGAGGTCTACGAGGGCGCGAACTTCCTGGACGGCGGCGAGCTGCTGCTCACCAACGGTTTCGGGCTGACGGACGCCGACGAGGAGGTGCGCCGGCGTTACGTCCGCGAGCTGGCCGCGAGGGGCGCCACCGGGCTCGCGGTGGAGGTCGGCCGGTCCCTGCCCGCGATGCCCGCCGAGGTGGTCGACGAGGCCCGCCGGCGTGAGCTGCCGCTGCTGGCCCTGCACCGGGTCGTGCCCTTCGTACGGATCACGGAGGCCGCCAACCGGGCGATCGTGGCCCGCGGCCTGTCGGGCCGTGCGGTCGTACGGCCGTGGGGCGACGACCACACGGCGGCCCTGCTCGCCGACCTCGCCGACCGGGCGGCGCTGAACCAGCCGGAGGTGGAGGCGCGGGCCGCGCTCGCGGGCTTCCACCCCGGCCCCGGCGCCCGGCTGATCGGGGTCTCCCTGCACGGCACCCGGGACGTGAGCACGGTCGACCGCGCGGTACGGCTGCTGGGCGGGGCGGGTGTGCTGCGGGCCGCGTTCCCCGGAGACGTCCTGGCGCTGCTCTCGCTGCCGGGAGCGCGCCCCGGCGACCCCGTGAAAGCGGTGCGGGAGGTCTTCCGCAAGGCCGCCGACCCCGGGCTCACGGTGGCGGTGGGCCACGCCGTCTCCGCCACCGACGGCGGCTGGCTGCGCTGGAGCGACACGCTGCGGGCGGCCCGTACGACACTGGAACTGGCGCTGACCGTCCCGACCGCCGAGCCCGCCGTCCCCGACGGCCCCGTGGTGACCTCGTCACGCGCGCTGGCGCTGGAGCGGGAGCTGACCAGGGGCGGCCTGGACGCCAACCGGGAACGCCTGTCGGCCCTGGTCCACCACACCCTGGGCCCCCTCCTGGCCTGGGAGGCGGCCCACCCGAGCGACCTCGTCCGCACCCTGGAGACCCACCTGCGCAACGGCTGCTCCCCCACCCGCACCGCCGCCCTGCTCCACATCGGCCGCCAGTCCCTGTACCAACGCCTGGAGCGCATCGAGTCGTTGCTGGACCTCGACATCGACGACCCGGACCTGCTCGGAGAACTCCTGACGGCCACGTGCGCCCACCGGGTGGTCCGCGGAACGGGAACCGTCGTACGACGCGGCCTGCGGACGGTGGCCTGACGGAGGGGGACGCGAGGGCCGGTCGGTCGACATCCCCGGCCCCATGTCCAGCAGGCGGCCCGCCCGGGGTCAGCCGCTCACCCTCAGCAGGAGCTTGCCCGTGCTGGTCCGTGCGCCCATCAGCCGGTGTGCCTCCGCCGCCTCCTCCAGGCCGAACTCGGCGGTTACCGGCAGGGTCACCGCGCCGTCGGCCACCGTGGCGAAGGCCTGCTCGGACAGGGTCCGCAGCTCGGCGGGGGCGATCTGGGCGAGGGTGAGGATGGAGAAGCCGGCGACCGAGATGCCACGGGGGTACAGCTCGGGCTGGCCCACCTGCCAGGGCGGGGCCCCGCTCGCGTTGCCGAAGGAGATCAGGCGGCCGTACACCGCGAGGGAGGCCAGGGAGGCGCGGAGGGTGTCGCCGCCGACCGGGTCGAGGGCGAGGTCGACCCCGCGGCCGCCGGTCGCCGCCCGCACCGGCTCCTCGAAATCGCCGACGAACACCTCGTCGTAGCCGTACTCGCGCGCGTGCGCCACCTTGGCCTCGCCGGACACCACGCCGTACACCGTGGCTCCGGCCCGCTTCGCCAGCTGGCCCACCACCGTGCCGATCCCGCCCGCCGCGCCCTGCACCAGGACCGTCTCTCCCGGCTGGAGCCGGCCGACGGTGTGCACGAGGGCGTACGCCGTCGGCAGGACCGACGGCAGGGTGGCCGCCGTGCGCAGGTCGAGGCCGGACGGGAGCGCGAAGACGCTGTCCGTGCCGACGACGGCCACGTCCGCGTAGCCACCGCCCTCGGCCAGCACCGCCGTCACTTCCTGGCCGACGCTCAGCCCGGTCACGCCCTCGCCCAGCGCCCGCACCCGCCCGGACACCTCCAGGCCGGGTACGAACGGCAGCTCCGGCACCCGGTAGCCCTCCGAACGCGCCTTGAGGTCGGCGAAGTTGACCCCGGCGTACGCGACGTCGACGCTCACCTGGCCGGGGCCGGGCTCGGGCACCTCGGCCTCGACCACCTTCAGCACTTCCGGATCGCCGTACTCCTGGATCTCGATCGCGCGCATGTCCCCACCTCAACTGTTGAACTCGATTGCTCAACTCGACTGTTCAATGAAAACCGAACACTCCCCACTGTATGGTTTTCATCGAACACTCGGCAAGCGGAACAGCGAAACAGAGGGAACCCATGAGCGCCCCCCGGCACCGAGCCGCCCCCGAGCACACCCACCCGGACGACGTCCCGGTGCTCACCGCGCTCGCCGCGCTCGCCGACCCCGTCCGCCTCGCCATCGTGCGGGACCTGGCAGCCCGGTCCGAGTGGGCCCTGGCCTGCGGCAGCTTCGACGTGCCCGTGGGCAAGGCGGGACTCAGCCACCACCTGGCGGTGCTGCGCGCGGCCGGACTCCTGGAGCAGCGGGACGAGGGGCCGCGGCGCGTCAACCGGCTCCGGCGCCCGGAGTTCGACATCCGCTTCCCGGGGCTGCTGGAACTCGTGCTGCGAACGGACTCCTGAACGCTCACCTATCGACATTTTCGTAATCCAACGGACATCGCGCGATCTAGTCCGAACCAACTCCCCCTCCTTACCCTGGTCTTGATACACAGCGCGCATGGGGGGAATGCGGGTGCACAGACAGCTGCACGGGCGCGGGGCGCTGTTCGACACGGATCCGGCGGGGCTCGCGCCCCGGCTCGTGGGGTTACGGCCCCACCAGCACCGGGCCACGGCGGTGGAGCATCCGCAGGAGCTCCCCTTCGTCGTGCTCACCGGCAGCCGCGGCCGCGGCAAGAGCGCGGTGCTGGGCGAACTGCGGGACGCCTACAAGGGACACACGCCGGTCGCCCTGATCGACTGCGAGGCCGCCGAGTTCACGGCACCGCCCGCGGGCCGGGACGCCGAGGCCTGGTCGCCGGTGTCACAGGCACTGCTGGTGATCGCCGAGCAGCTCGCGGAACCGGTGACCGGCGCGGGCCGCATCACCTTCCCGCGGCTGATGTCGGGCCTGGTCGCGGTCGCCGCGGGCGGCTGGCGGGACGCCGACTCCGAGCGGATCCGGCGCGAAGTCGAGCGGATCCTGCTGCTGAACGAGAGCGGGTCCTGGATCGCCGGGTTCGCCGGACGCTGGGCAGGGCGGGTCGCCGCCAACGTGGCGGCCGCGGCCACCGGGACCGGGCCCCTGCTGTCCTCCGCCATCGAGGCCACCCTGGAGTCCATCTCCGACAGCTTCGTGCACCGGCGCCAGCAGCGGGCCGCGACCTGGTGGCGGGACTACCCCAACGCGAGCCGCAACGCCCGGCGCGGACTCATGCTGCTCTCCGGGCACTTCAGGGCCGGCGGCACCTCCCGCGAGCACGCCGAACGCCATCTGGTCCGCGCCCTGCTCGCCGACCTCACCGACGCCTACACCGGCGTGCTGCCCCGCATGCAGCGCCTGGGCCGCCCGCTCGTCCTCGTCGACAACGCGCAGTCCGCGCCGGGCCCCGGCCTCACCGACCCCGTCCTGAGAGACCGCTCCGAGGGCATCGCCGACCAGGCCGTCTTCATCACCGCACTGCGCGGCTCCGGCCGCCCCGCCCTGCGCAACGCCGTACGGCACACCCTCCCCGAGGTCGCCCGGCGCACCGACTGGACTCCCGACCCCGCGTCCCCGTCCTCCCGCGCCCTGCTGGTCTCGCTGCCACCCCTGTCCGCCGACGACACCCTGCACATCGTCGACGAGCACCAGGTGCCGCCCCAACTCCCGCACGCGATCCACCGGTTGACCGGCGGCAACCCGCTGGGCATCGTGCTGCTGACCGAGTCCGCCGCACAGAACAGCACCGCCTCCCTCGGGGAGTTGCTCACCTCGGACGTCCGGCTGCACGAGGACCGCGACGGCCGGCCCGCCTACGTCGAACTCCTCGACCGGCTGGTGCCCGCCGACCGGCTGGAGGAGCTGACGGTGCTGGCCGCCGCCCACGACCACGACTCCGCCACCGCACTCGCCGAGACCCTCCTGCCCGACGACTTCGGCCCGGCCGACGTACGGGCCCTGCAGACCCGGCTCGTCCGGGAAGGGCTGCCCGAGGAGCCGGGCCAGTTCGTCGGCGACCCCTTCGTGCGGACACTGCTGCTGCTCCGGCTGCACCACCGGGCCGCCGACCACGGACGGTGGCGCGAGGCGCACGAGACGCTGATCCGGCGCTACGAACCCACGGACCGGTATCACCTGCACCACCAGCTCGCCCTCGGGACGACCGAGCCGGCCGTCGCCCACCTGCGCGACACGTTCACCGACCTGGACACCGGCAGCTGGCTGCGCACCCTGCGGTTCATCGCCTCGGCGCCCTACTTCCACGCGCACGACGCCGAGGGCCACGACTTCGACGCCCGCGACGACCGGCGCGCGGCGATCGCGCTCGGCCGCACGGACGCCGCCCAGCGGGTGCCGGACGGCGTGAACCCCGTACTGCACTTGCGGATACGGCGGTTGCTGCACGCCGTGTGGCAGCTGACCGACCCGCTGGCGCTGCCCGACCCGAAGGTCTGCGACCGGCTGCGCTTCGAGCTGGAGCAGCTGTCCAACCTGCGCCCGGCCGGCAACGCGCTGCTGTGGCGGGCCTCCCGGGACTGGCCCGAGGACGCGCTCGCCGGGCGCGCGCTCAGGATCCCGGACGACGACGAGGGGGAGGCGTGATGGCCGGCAGGGGATTCGGAACGTGGCTGCGTGAGGGCGTGTGGGAGATCCCGCTGCGCCGGTACCTCGCGGTCGTGGTCGGGGTGGCGGTCCTTGCGGGTCTGGTCCTGGGCGTCCGCGCCCTCGCCCACGACGACCGCTCCTGCGCGCCGGGTGTCGTCCGGCCCGAGGGCAGCGACGAGTGCGTGGGCGTCTCGGCCACCGCCTACGACTGGGGACGCGCCCCGCTCAGGCCGGTCGTCAAGGCGATCGACCGCGAGAACAGGTCCATCAAGGGCCCCTACGTCACCGTCGCCCTCCTCGAACCGTTCACCGCGACCGACGCCGACAACCTCGGTGACGTCCTGCACGAGATGCAGGGCGCGTACCTCGCCCAGTACCAGGCCAACCACCAGTCCAACGGGACCGTCCCGGCGATCCGGCTGGTGCTCGCCAACCCCGGTGCCACCGGCGCCCATTGGGAGCACACCGTCGACCGGCTGGAGGGCATGACCGGGGAGAAGGACCGGCTGCGGGCGGTCGTCGGCGTCGGCCTGAGCACCGCCAACAACAAGCGGGCCGTCGCCGCCCTCACCGCGCGCGGCATCGCGGTGATCGGTACCTCCATCACCGCCGACAACCTCGCCAACGGGCAGAACGGCAAGGACCCCTTCCCCGGCCTCGCCCGGGTCGCCCCCACCAACACCGACGAGGCCCGCGCGCTCACCTCCTTCGCCCAGGTCGCGGCCGACAAGGCCGTCCTGGTCTACGACCAGAAGGCGGACGACCCCGACGACGGCGACCCCTACTCCCTCACCCTCCAGCGCTCCTTCGAGAAGCTGCTCAAGGGATCGCCGTACGCCCCCTGGTCGTTCAACCCGCCCGACGACCGCGCCCAGGAGGGCTCCACCGCCAACGACTTCGAGCAGATCACCCACCTGGTCTGCGACACCGACGCCGGCACCGACACCATCCTGTTCGCCGGACGGCACACCCAGCTGCGGCAGTTCATCAACGCGCTCGGCGAACGCGGCTGCCAGAAGCGGAAGTTCACCCTGCTCACCGGCGACGAGGCGTCCTACCTCACCGGCGACAAGGACCTGCGCCGGGACGCCCTGAACCGCAACCTCACCGTCCGCTACACCTCCCTCGCCCACCCGGACGCCTGGATCAAGTCCCCGCCCGCGACCGGGGGTTCGGCCGCCGACGCGAAAATCCTGCAGGAACTGGTGCGGGTGGGCCAGGGCGACAAGGTGGGCCCGATCGGCACGGTCGACCTGGAGGACGGCCAGCTGATCATCGCCTACGACGCGATGCGGCTCACGTACCAGGGCATCCGGTTCGCCAAGGGCACCAAGGACATCCCCACGCTCGAGGAGGTCCGCAACGAGTGGCGGCTCATCAAGGGCACCCAGCAGCGGGTCGACGGCGCGAGCGGCTGGATCTGCCTCGACAACCACGGCAACCCGTACGACAAGGCCGTACCGATCGTGGAACTGACCCCGCAGGGCACCGCCCGCTTCGTGAGGATCGCCTGGCCCGAGAAGAAGCCACCGGCGAAGGAGTGCCTGCCGCCGTCGTAGCGCCTGGCCCTCGCGGGTACGGCGAAGGCCGGTTCCGGCGACTGTCGTCGCGGAACCGGCCTTTGTCGGTGCGGGGCTCAGACGCCGGCGTAGGAGTGCTTGCCGGTGACGAAGATGTTGACGCCGTAGTAGTTGAACAGCCAGCAGCCGAAGGCGATCATCGCCAGGTAGGCGGCCTTGCGGCCCTTCCAGCCGGCGGTGGCGCGGGCGTGCAGGTAGCAGGCGTAGGCGACCCAGGTGATGAACGCCCAGGTCTCCTTCGGGTCCCAGCCCCAGTAGCGGCCCCAGGCCGACTCGGCCCAGATCGCGCCCGCGATGATCGTGAACGTCCACAGCGGGAAGACGGCCGCGTTGACCCGGTAGGAGAACTTGTCCAAGGTCGCGGAGGCGGGCAGCCGCTCCAGGAACGAGGTGGCGAACCGGCCCGGCGTGCCGCCGCTCGCCAGCTTGCTCTCGTACGAGTCCTTGAACAGGTACAGGATCGTGCCGACGGCGCCCACGTAGAAGACCGCGCCGCACAGGATCGCGGTCGAGACGTGGATGTACAGCCAGTACGAGTGGAGGGCGGGAACCAACTGGTCACTGGCGGTGTACAAGACAGTGACGGCGATGCCGAGATCGAGGAGGACCGTCGTGATCAGGAACAGGCCGAGCCAGCGCACGTTCTTCCGCAGCGCGAGCAGCGTGAGGTACACGCCGACGGCGACCGTGGAGAAGGTGATGTTGAACTCGTACATGTTGCCCCAGGGGGCCCGCTCCACCGAGGCCGCGCGGGCGACGACCCCGGCGAGCTCGACGAGGAAGGCGAGCACGGTGAGGGACACGGCGATACGGCCGTAGAGGTCGCCCTGCTCGTCC
Source organism: Streptomyces sp. NPDC005374 (assembly GCF_042872225.1). Lineage (NCBI taxonomy): Bacteria > Bacillati > Actinomycetota > Actinomycetes > Kitasatosporales > Streptomycetaceae > Streptomyces > Streptomyces sp. NPDC005374. Next base: position 1,046,267 of record NZ_JBIAKA010000001.1, read on the forward strand.
CCGCCGTGCGCCCCGGGCCCGTCGGGCACGTCCCGCGCCCCGGCCGCGGCCCGCACCACGACCTGCGGTCGCTCCAGTACGGCGGTGCTGCCGCCCTTGCTCACGGTGACGGCCGGCGCCTTGGCCTTGCCCGCGGTGCCGGTGAGCGCGGCGGCGGTGCGGCCGACCTTGCTGCGGCTGCCGAGGAGCCATTCGGCGATGTACGTGAAGAAGGCCAGGGTGTAGACGGCCATCGACGAGTAGATCAGCGTGTTGCTGATGTTGGCGAGGTGTTCGTTGGTGGCGGTGGCCAACTCGGTTGCGGCGGCGAGAGTCACTTCGTCTCAGCCCCTTCGGAAGGTACGACTCGGGGGTCGGGGGTGGTGTCGTCGTGCGGTGGGTCTTCGTCGGGGCCGGGCGCACCCGGTGCCTGGTCGTACAGGGTTCCGGCGAGGTCGCCGAGCTCCTCGGGGAGCTTGGCCGACTCGCTGCGGCCCAGGCCCGCCATCTCGACGACCGTGACACCGTCGGCGCCGCGGACCGCGCGGACCCACACCCGGCGGCGCTGGATGAAGAGGGAGGCGGCGAGGCCGAAGATCGCGGTGAGGGAGCCGGCGAGCGCCCAGTCGGTGCCGGGCTGCTGGACGACCTGGAAGTTCGCCCACTGCCTGGTGCTCTCGTAGGTGATCGACCCGGCGCCGTTCGGGAGCTTCATGGTCTGGCCGGGCCTCAGGTTCTCCCTGAGCTGGGCGCCCTTGGAGTCCTTGAACTCCTTCACATGCGACTTGTCGAGCTGGTACACGCTCTGCGGGATGCCGGAGTCGACGCCGAGGTCGCCGTAGTAGGGCGCGAGGTTGAGCACCGGGTTGTTCAGCGCCGGGAAGGTGGAGGCCGTCTCGCTGCCCTTGGTGTAGGTCGGCAGGAAGAACGCCGAGATGCCCAGCTGCTCGCTGACGCCCTTGGCGTTCTTGTAGCCGTCGAGGACCTTGACCACACCGGTGGAGGTGACGTTGGAGTCGAGCGGCAGCATCGCCACGGCGTCGCTGTAGACGACGTTGCCCTTGCCGTCGCGGACCGTGATGACGGGCGCGTAGCCGTGGGCGGTGAGGTAGACCTTCGCGTCGCCGATCTCCAGCGGCTCGTTGACCTTGACGAGGGTCTTGTGGTCCTTGCCGTAGGCGCCCTCGCTGTAGGTGATGGCCGCCTGGTAGAGGCGCGGGGTGCCCGTGTTGGGGCCGCTGGTCTCGTAGGTGCCGGTGAACTTGTTCAGGGTGAAGCTGAGCGGCACCAGGTCGCCGGTGTCGAAGAGGTTCCCGGACTTGAAGTCGTCGTACTGGGTGAGGGTGTTGGAGAAGCCGTCGCCCTCGACGACGAGTTTGTTGCCCTCGGACTTGAAGAGCTGGCCCCAGGCGAAGGCGGTCAGCATCACGATGAGCGCGATGTGGAAGGCGAGGTTGCCGACCTCGCGGAGGTAGCCCTTCTCGGCGGCGACGTTGTCACCGGCGAGGTGGGCGCGGTAGCGGCGCTTCTTCAGCAGGGTGAGCGCGGCCTCGCGGACCTGCTCGGGCTCGGCCCCGGTGCGCCAGGTGGTGTAGGCGGGCAGCCGGGTCAGCCGCTTGGGGGCGCCCGGCGGGCGGCCGCGGAGCTGGCCGACGAACTGCCAGGTGCGGGGGATGATGCAGCCGATGAGGGAGACGAACAGCAGGATGTAGATCGCGCCGAACCACACCGAGCTGTAGACGTGGAAGAGGCCGAGCTTGTCGTAGACGTCCCCGAGGGTGGGGTTGTTCTTGACGAAGTCGGCGACCTTCGTGGCGTCGGTGCCGGTCTGCGGGATCAGCGAGCCGGGGATCGCGCCGAGCGCCACCAGCAGGAGCAGCAGCAGCGCGACCCGCATGGAGGTCAGCTGGCGCCAGAACCAGCGGGCCCAGCCGATCACCCCGAGGGCCGGCATGTTCAGGGACTCCGCGGGCGCGGTGGACAGCTGGGAGCCGGCGGCGCCGAGGTCCTGGTCGGCGGCGGGAGCGTCGGGTGTGGTCTTGCTCATGGATCAGATCCCCACAATGAAGCCGGCGGACCAGGACTGGACGTCCTGCACGAGGCGGTCCCAGACTCCGGTCAGCAGCAGCAGACCGGTCACGATCATCATGGTGCCGCCGATGCGCATGACCCAGACGTAGTGGCGCTTGACCCAGCCGAAGGCGCCGAGCGCCTTGCGGAAGGCGACCGCGGCGAGCACGAAGGGCAGGCCGAGGCCGAGGCAGTAGGCGACGGTCAGTATGGCACCGCGGCCCGCGCTCGACTGCTGGGCGGACAGGGTCAGCACCGAGGCGAGGGTCGGGCCGATGCACGGGGTCCAGCCGATGCCGAACAGGGCGCCGAGCAGCGGGGCGCCGATCAGACCGGTGGCGGGCTTGCGGTGGAAGCGGAACTCCCGCTGGGTCATCCAGGGCATCAGGCCCATGAAGAAGACACCCATGAGGATCATGAGCACGCCGAGCACCTTGGACAGCACGCTCTGGTTCTCCTGGAGCGTCTGGCCGAAGTAGCCGAACAGTGCCCCGCTGGAGACGAACACCGCGGTGAAGCCGAGCACGAACAGGGAGGCGCCGGCGACCATCCGGCCGCGTCGGGCCTCGGCCAGGTCGGTGCCGGTGACGCCGGTGACGTACGACAGATAGCCGGGGACCAGGGGCAGGACGCACGGGGAGAAGAAGGAGACGAGGCCGCCGAGGACCGCGACGGGCAGGGCGACCAGCAGCGCGCCGTTGAGGACGGTGCCGTTGTAGCCCGTCTCGGCGGCGAGCGTGATGACTGCGCTCACGTCACTTCTCCGCGAGGACCGGGTCGATCATCTTGCGCAGCTTGCTCTCGCTGAGCGCGGCCAGCGAGCGGGCGGCGATCTTGCCGTCCCGGTCGATGACGAGCGTGGAGGGGACGGCCTGCGGGTTGAGCGTGCCCTTCTTGAAGCGGAGCATCAGCTTGCCCGTCGGGTCGTAGAGGCTGGGGAAGGTGATGCCCATGTCCTTCTCGAAGGCGCGGGCGTTCTTGACGCTGGTGTCGCGGGTGTTGACGCCTACGAACTGCACGTCCTTGCCCTTGAGGGCCTTGGAGACGGCCTCCAGGTTGGGTGCCTCGGCCCGGCAGGGGGCGCACCAGGAGCCCCACATGTTCAGGACGACGACCTTGCCCTTGTAGTCGGCGACGTCGAGCTGTGCTCCGTCGACGGTCTTGCCGGACAGGTCGGGGGCGGTGCCCCGTTCTCCCTTGTCGGCGGTGGAGATGCCGTCCGTCCCCATGACGAAGTTGGTGTCACCGCCGCCCCCCGAGGTGCCCCCCGAACCGCACGCGGAAAGGGTCAGCGCGACTGCCGCGGTACCTGCGACGAGCAGGGCGGCACGGGTTCGGGAGCGGCTAGGCCTGGCGGCACTCATGTGAAAAGTTTCGCATGCCCGTTCCGGGGATCTTGCGCACCCCCCTTGTGGGCGGAAACCCGCATTTCAGGCGGCGTTCGAGGACGGCGAGGCGGTGTTCGCGGAGGGTGCCTTGAGGAACTCCTTCCAGCCGCCGGCAGGCTGCTGGCCGACGTCGAGCGTGCGGAGTTCGGCCAGCACCTCCGGCTTCTGTACGTCCATCCAGTCGACGTACTGCCGGAAGGAGACCAGCCTGACGTCGGCCCCCTTCTCCTTCTCCCGCGCGATGTGTGTGAAGGCACGCTCGACGGCGTCCATGTAGATGCCGCCGTTCCAGTGCTCGAAGTGGTTGCCGACGAAGAAGGGGGCGCGGTTGGTCTCGTAGGCCCGCTGGAAGCCGTCGATGTAGGCGCCCGCGGACTGCTCGCGCCAGGCCGGGTAGTTGTGGGCGGGCGCGTTGGTCGAGTTGATCGACTGGTTGGCGAGCATGTTGTAGTCCATCGACAAAACCTCGAAGCTGCGGCCGGGGAAAGGTATCGCCTGCAGGGGCAGGTCCCATATGCCGTTCTTCTTCTCGGGCCAGACCTGGCGGCCGCCGGGCGAGGAGGCGTCGTAGCGCCAGCCGAGTTCGCGGGCGGTGGGCAGCAGGTTGTTCTGGCCGAGCAGGCAGGGGGTGCGGCCGCCGACGAGTTCCTTCTCGTAGTCGAAGGGGAGAGCGGGCAGGTCGGTCCAGCCGGTGTTGGTGCGCCACTCCTTGACGAAAGCTTTCGCCTGCTGGATCTCCGAGCGCCACTGGGCCGGTGTCCAGTTGCCGACGGTGCCGTGGCCGGAGCAGAAGTGGCCGTTGAAGTGGGTGCCTATCTCGTGGCCCTCGAGCCAGGCGCGGCGCACGTTGGTCAGGGTCGCCTTGACGTGCTCGTCGGTGAGGTAGCCGATGTCGGAGGCGCCGCGGGCGTTGTTCGGGGGGTCGTAGAGCCGCTTCTTCGACTCGGGCAGCAGATACAGCCCGGAGAGGAAGAACGTCATGTGCGCGTCGTGCTTCTTGGCGAGGTCGAGGAAGCGCGGGAAGAGTCCGTTGCCGACCTCGCCGGCCCCGTCCCAGGAGAAGACCACGAACTGCGGCGGGGTCTGACCGGGCTCCAGCGGCACCGGCTTGGCGGGCTGGCGGGGCTGCTTGCCGGTGAAGGAGGTCGAGCCGTCGCCGATGGGGCGGACGGTGACGGGCTTCTTCGTCGCGCTCGGCGTGGAACCCGCGGCATGCGTCGCCCCGTCCGACGGAGTGAGGGTCCCGCACCCCGACAGTCCTACGGCGGCCGCGGCACCCGCGCCGAGTCCGAGTGCTCCCCTTCGGGTGAGAGAGTGCATGCTTCCCCGATTCGTCACGTTCTCTGGTGGTCACCCAGTCAGAGGAGACGACGGCGGAGAAGGTTCCGGTGCTGTTTCCGGATTCGGTAACAGAAGAGCGCCCCGTCAGGGGCGCGGGGCTGTATCGATATGCGGCTCCGCCGCGTAGGCGCGACCAGCCACGACAGCCCCGCAGTCCCCCACGAACCGCTAGGCCCCGAACGCTTTGCTCTTGCCCTTGGCCGGCTTGGCCCCGGCGCGGAGATGCACCGGCACGAGGTCGAGCGCCGGCTCGCTGTATCCCACGGACACGATCCGGTCCCCCTGATACGTGAACGACGTCAAAGACGCCAGCGTGCACTGCCGCTTGCGCGGGTCGTGCCACAGCCGCCGCTTCTCGACCCAGGACCGCACGATCCAGATCGGCAGCTGATGGCTGACCAGCACGGCCTCATGCCCCCGAGCCCGATCCCGCGCAGCATCCAACGCGCCCTTCATCCGGACGACCTGGTCGACATACGGCTCGCCCCACGACGGCTTGAACGGGTTGACGAGGTGCTTCCAGTTGTCCGGGTTCTTCAGCGCCCCGTCGCCCACGCCGAAGGTCTTGCCCTGGAAGACGTTCTCGGCCTCGATGAGCCGCTCGTCGGTCGCGATGTCCAGGCCGTGCGCCTTGGCGATCGGCGTGGCGGTCTCCTGAGCCCGCTCCAGCGGGGAGGCGACGACCTGCGTGACGTCCCGGCCGGCCAGATGCTCGGCGACCCGGTCGGCCATCTGCCGCCCGAGCTCGGAGAGGTGATAGCCCGCGAGACGGCCGTAGAGGACGCCGTCGGGGTTGGCGACCTCGCCGTGCCGCATGAGGTGGACGACGGTGATGTCACTGTTGGTGGGGGTGCTCATGCTGCCGTGGCCTCCGCCGCCGCTCGGGCCGCCGCCGGAAGGGCGTCGGCGATCCGCTGAACCGCCTGCTCGTCATGGGCCGTGGACACGAACCACGACTCGAAGGAGGACGGCGGCAGGTAGACGCCGTTCTCCAGAAGGGAGTGGAAGAACGCGGTGAACCGGAAGGACTCCTGCGCCCTGGCGTCCTCGTAGGTGCGCACCGGACGGTCGGTGAAGAACACCGAGAACATGCTGGAGGCGTTCTGGACCGTGTGCGCGACGCCTTCCTTGCCGAGAGCCTCGGAGACCAGCGAGCGGATCTGCTCGGAGACGGCGTCGACCTTGACGTAGGCCGCGTCGTCGAGCAGCCGCAGCTGGGCGAGCCCGGCGGCGGTGGCGACGGGGTTTCCGGAGAGCGTGCCGGCCTGGTAGACGGGCCCGGCGGGCGCGAGATGCGCCATGACGTCGGCGCGTCCCCCGAAGGCGGCCGCGGGGAATCCACCGCCCATGACCTTCCCGAAGGTCAGGAGATCGGGCCGGACCCCGTCGATGCCGTACCACCCGGCGCGGCTGGTCCGGAACCCGGTCATGACCTCGTCGGAGATGTAGAGGGCACCGTTCTGCGCGCAGGCGTCCTTGAGCCCCTGGTTGAAGCCGGGCAGCGGCGGTACGACGCCCATGTTGCCGGGCGCGGCCTCGGTGATCACACAGGCGATCTCACCGGGGTGCCGGTGGAAGGCCTCGTGGACGGCTTCGAGGTCGTTGTACGGCAGCACGATCGTGTCGGCGGCCTGGGCACCGGTGACACCCGGGGTGTCGGGAAGCGCGAAGGTGGCCACACCGCTGCCCGCGGCGGCGAGCAGCGAGTCGACGTGACCGTGGTAACACCCGGCGAACTTGATGACCTTGGTGCGCCGGGTGAAGCCGCGGGCCAGCCGGATCGCGGACATGGTGGCCTCGGTGCCGCTGGAGACGAGCCGGACCTGGTCGACGGGCTCGACCCGGGCGACGATCTCCTCGGCGAGCGCGACCTCGCCCTCACCGGGGGTGCCGAAGGAGGTGCCCTTCGACACCGCCTCCTGGACGGCGGCGATCACCTCGGGGTGCGAGTGCCCGAGGATCATGGGGCCCCAGGAACAGACCAGGTCGACGTACTCGCGCCCGTCGGCGTCCGTCAGATACGGGCCGGTGCCGGACACCATGAAGCGGGGCGTGCCGCCCACGGCGCGGAAGGCGCGCACCGGGGAGTTCACGCCGCCCGGCGTGACCGCCGAGGCGCGGTCGAACAGGGCCTGCGAGACAGGCGCGTCGTATGAATAGGGCAATTCACTCATGTCCTGCGACTTCTCCGACCTTCTACGACGTTCTCTGGCGTTCTGCGACGTTCTCCGGCGTTCCCGCCGTTCTCTGGCGTTCCGCGCCGTTCTCCGGCTTCGTTGCCTGTGACTACCTCAGGGTAGGCCAGGCCTCGGAACCCCCCGGCGCCCGACGATCTGCGAAACTGGATGCAGATACACACAGCTCACGGAGACGATGGCACGGAGCCGTTCGTTCAGAGGCTGCGAAGATCCTGCGGACAGGTGTTTCAGCGCACGTTTCGGCGCGCGACCGTGGGGGAGGTCACTGACACGATGATCGGGTTGCGCGGCGGGGGCCACGCGTCCTAGAAAAGCAGTCGGGTGGAGATATGCATCGCGGTGGCGGACTGGGCGAGGGGACCGATGACCTGGGTCCTCGACGTTCCCAACGGGGGAAGCACCGACGCGAGGCGGAAGAGGCCAACGAAACCCGACAGGGACACGGCGCACCCGGTGCGCCGAGCACAGCCGGTGAGTCGGAACGCGACGAGCGACGTATCGAACGTCGGATCGATCGGTTGAGGGCGGGAAGCAGGAATGGTGGTCGGGTGGGGGTGACGTACAAGTACTTCGGCGCGCCCGACGGCGCGACCGCGGCCCGCGTCCCGATCTCGATGCGCCCCGAGGAACTCGGCGGCGACGAGCTCGGCATGGGCGGCATGTTCACCAAGATCAAGCCGGAGACCATGGCGGCCATGGTCCTCACCGGCATAGAAGGCGTACCCCTCAACAAGGTCCCCCCGCTCGAACTGGTCGTCCTCCACCCCGACTACGCGGTGGTCAAACTCCCCATGACGGTCGTGGACCCGCTGCGCGGCATAGGCGAGGAAGCGGTCGGCGCGGCGGCCTTCATCTGGTCGACGGTCCCGGACCGGGGCGGCCCACGGGACGCGTTCAACGTGTACCAACTGCTGCATGAATGGCAGGACTTCAGCCATCGGCTGCATGAGGCGGGGCATCAGCCTTATTGCCTGGTGTGGCCCTGACCTGGGGTTTCGTGGGATTCGGGCGGGGTCTTCGGGCCTCGCCTTTTTCATGTCCCCAGAGGGGCCGTCAGGCGGCCAGGGCACATTGAGGGCACATGGGTTTCGGCGGGGGCACTGATGTGCCCTGGTCGGCAGGCGGGTCGCCTTCCGCCTCGGCTTCCGTGAGGGCGTCGTCGATCGCCTTGCGGGTGCGGGTCTCGCTGGACGGCAGCAGATGCGTGTACGTCCGCAGCGTGAAGCCCGGGTCCGAGTGGCCGAGGAATTCGGAGAGCGCCTTGATGCTCTCCCCCGCGTCCAGCAGCACGGAGGCGTAGGCGTGCCGAAGGGCGTGCATGCCGTCTTCCGGAGCCGCCTGGAGGTAGCGCGCGCCGCGCTCACGCGGAGGGATCACACCGGCGGCAGCCAGGGCGAGCTTCCAGGCACCCATGTTGAAGACGCTGCGGTTGTACGCCCGGCTCTTCTCGTCGACGAAGAGGAGACGGAAGGTCTTCGGTTCGCCGTCCGGCTTGGTCCAGGGCAGCGTGACGGCGACGGGTGGGAACTCCTTCACGTGGGCCTTGAGGGCGGCGGCAAGTTGGGCCGGCAGGGGCACTGACCGGATCTTGTTGCCCTTGGGCAGGGCGAAGACAGGCTTCGTACCGACCAGCCGCACCTGTCGGTTGACGTGGATCCAGCCGCCCTTGAAGTCGATGTCGTCGACTGCGAAGCCGAACACCTCGCCCTGGCGCAGGCCGCAGCCGAAAGCGAGATTGCCACCGGCCTGGAAGCGCTTCGGGAGTCCGGCGACGACCGCGCGTACGCGTTCCAACGACCACGGAATGATCTTCTTCTTGGTCGCCGTCGGTAGCTTGACCGACTTCGCCTTGCAGGGGTTCTTCGGCAGCAACCCGTCCTCCACTGCCGCGCCGAGGATGCTGGAGAGGATGTCGAAGATGCCCTCGATCGTCGACACTTCAAGGCCGCTGTCCTGGAGCGTACGGACCCAACCCTGAACGAGCGAGGGCTGGTTGAGGGACCGCAGTTCGCGTCGTCCGAGGTGCTCGACGATGTGGTTGCGGACGGTCGCCTCGTAGCGAAGGGCGGTCGTCGGGCCGACGGAGTTCGCGTCGAGCCACTTCTGCGCGTAGGCGCCGAGCGTCTGCTTCGTCTCGGCCGGGACGACGTAGGAGCCGCGACGGATCTCGACGTCGACCTCGGCGGCGCGGTTGTCCGCCTCGGCCTTCGTGTGGAAGTTCTCCTTGCGCTGACGGCCGTCCAGGTCTCGGTACCGGACCTGCCAGCGCTTGCCGATGCCGTGATCGGCGGTGGGGACGGCCCGCTTCGTGCGGCCCTTGTGCTCGCTGCACTCGGACTCGTCGGGGTTGGGGTGCGACTTGTGCCAGCGGTCGTACACGTCAGCCAAGAAGGGCCCCCTGAATGTCGTCGAGGGTCCCGCCGAAGTGGGACGCGGGGTCGCGGGCTGCCCACAACGGCAGCAGGGCCGCTGGCGCGATACCGAGAGCCGCGGCGATCGTGACGAGGTCGTCGATGTCGCAGCGGCGGCGGGCGCGTTCGGTGCGGCTGAGAGCGGTGTTGGTCATCGGGCGGCCCAGTGCGGTGCAGCGGGCGGCGAGCTGGTGCTGGGTCAGGCCACGCGTGAGGCGGATGCACTCAATAGCGCGGGCGGAGTGGAGGCCGGCGGGGCCAATTTCGACAGGTCGGGATGCCATGACAGATAGCTTTAACTTGCAGCCGGGCGTTATGGCAAGAGTTGGTTCTTAAACTCTACAGAAGTCGTTCGAGGCAGAGTGGCGTTCGTCTCAGCAATTCACGGCCTATCACGAACCATTCCCCCGAAGCGTCGCACTAACTTTCCTCCGCGCGCACGAAATGGGTGATTTAGGCTATTTTCCACCTAGCCGCCCGAAGGAGGAGCCGTAACCCTTCATGGCAGCTCTCTGGCACATGTGAGCTGTGGCGACGCCTGTGGGCGCCCATTCGACCGACTGCTGCGACGCGGGAATTTCGGCGGCGGTGGGAGCGATTTCGGCAACCGGGGATCCGCCCTTACCGTTTTGGAATCAACCGGTCACACCGAGAAGTGCTGGAGAGTTTGAGAACCAACTCTGGACTTTTCCGCCCGGGGTGTGGCTGTGTTGTCCAAGCCCGATGTCCAAGACCGAAAAGGAGCCCTGTGCCGAATTCCTCTTCCCGCATCACCAACGCCCTTGCCACCGCCGAGGCTGCCAGGCGCGGCCCGCTCGCCGGCCCGCAGGAAGTCGCCGCCTACCTCGGCGTGCCGGTGAAGACCCTCTACCAGTGGAAGTACCGGGGTATCGGCCCCAACGTGCACAAGGTCGGCCGTCACCTGCGCTACCGCTGGTCCGAGGTGGACGCCTGGGTGAACGCCCGGTCCGCGTACGACCTCGCCGTCTGAAGCCGCCCATTCGGGACTGCGAAACGGCCCTCGGCGAGCCACCGCCGAGAGCCGCAGTGTCCCTGCCCCGTCGCCCTTGAATGATCGATCCGGTGGGCCGGGCCTTACCCGTCCGGCCCACCAGGGAGGAACGCCTGTGGACGAACCTACGTCTCCCACCGCCCCCACCGCACTCTCGACGCCCGCCTGGCCGTCCGTCGCCGCCCCCGGACAGGGCCCACACCCCGACCCCGAGCCCTCGTCAACCGAGGACGCGGAAGCGCAGCAGACCGCAGACGGCGCGGAGCTGCTGGACGAGCTGCGGGAAGCCATCGCGCGGTACGTGATCCTGCCGAGCAGCGAGGCGCTGACGGCGGTGACCTTGTGGATTGCGGCAGCGCATATCCAGCCCGCACTGCAGCACGCGCCGCGCCTGGCGGTGGTCGGGCCGGCGAAGCGGTGCGGCAAGTCCCGCCTGCTGGATGTGATCACGGAGACGGTGCACGAGCCGCTGATCACCGTGAACACCAGCCCGGCGGTGGTCTTCCGCGCCATCGGCGACGACCCGCCCACGCTGCTGGTGGACGAGGCCGACACCATCTTCGGCAGCATCAAAGCGGCTGAGAAGAACGAGGAGTTGCGCGGTCTGCTGAACGCCGGTCATCAGCGCAACCGGCCCGCGCTGCGGATCTCCGGGCCGGAGCACAAGCCGCAGGCGTTCCCCACCTTCGCCATGGCTGCGCTGGCCGGGATCGGGGACCTGCCGGACACGATCATGGATCGGGCGGTGGTGATCCGCATGCAGCGCCGCAAGGGCGGCGAGCGGGTGGAGCAGTTCCGCTCCCGCCGGGACATCCCCGCCCTGCACGAAGTGCGCGACCGGCTCGCCGCGTGGCTTCGCCCACTGCTCGACACCGCCGCCGACCTGGTGCCCCCGATGCCGGTACAGGACCGTGCGGCGGACACCTGGGAGCCGCTGGTGATCGTCGCCGAACTGGCAGGCGGTTCCTGGCCGGAGCGGGCCCGCGAAGCGTGCGTGATCATGTGTGCGGCCGAGGTGGGCCAGGACGACGAGTCGAACCTGAAGACCCGCCTGCTGCGGGACATCCGCCGCGTCTTCACGCGCTTCGGCGATCCCGACATCATGCGCACCCGGGACCTGCTGGAGGAACTCCTCAAGGACCAGGAGGCCCCGTGGGCGGAGTACCGCAACACGGGACTGACCTCACGCCACTTGGGGATCCTACTCAAGGACTTCGGCATCCAGGCAGCCGTTCTCCGCTTCGAGGGCGGACGGCAGGCCAGGGGCTTCGCGCACCTGCAATTCACCGATGCCTGGGCACGCTACTGCCCCGAGGAGCCGACACCGACCCGTGGTGACGAGACCGCTCGCCACGGGGAGGCCATACACCCGTAAACACCCGTCACACGCGTCGCATCCCAGGTCAGCCCCGTGACGGGTCGTGCGGCTGTGACGGGTCCTCCCGTACCACGCCGTGCTCCCGTACCTGCTCTGACCAGGCATGCGACGGGTGCGACGAGTCACCGCACCTCTCAGTGGTCACCCCACGATCGTGGCCGCCGACCGTTCCCTGCCTGGAGTACCCCGCGTGCCTTCGTCCACCGCCACCACGCCCGCCGCGATACCTGGAACCGCCGCGATCCGGCTCGGCATCGTCCTGCTCGGCACGATCGGCTTCGCGCTCTCCTACGACGCGCTGCGTCAGATGGCCGTCGCGATCCACGTGCGCGGACTGCTCACCTACGCCTTCCCCCTCGTGATCGACGGGTTCATCGCCATCGGCGTCGGCGCCCTTCTCATCCTGCGCAACGCCCCGCTGCACTCCCGCTTCTACGTGTGGGCGCTCGTCGGGATCGCCACCATCACCAGCATCTGGGCCAACGCCCTGCATGCCGTCCGCCTCAACCAGCAGACCCGACAACGCAACGGACTCCATCTCGACGACTTCACCGTCGGCGGCCTGTCCGCCATCGCCCCGCTCGCCCTGGCCGGCGCGGTCCACCTCTACATCGTCGTCCACCGCCATGCCGCTGCTCACGGTCCAGCCAATGTGGCGCGAGATGCTGCCGACGTGGCTCCGGACACCACCGAAGTGGCTGAGGACTCGCAATCCTCCACCGAACCGCAGGATCACGAGCCCAACGAGATCTCTCCCGAGCGGCTCGCCCTCGCGCGTATTGCGCCGCTGGGGCGCAAAGGGCGTGCCTCACGCCGCCACATCGAAGTCACCTTCCGTAGCAGGGACTTGACCATCGGCAGGACTGAGGCGGACAAGCTCAAGGACCTCCTTCAGGCCGAACTCGACGAAGCCGCTTCCCAGCAGAGGGACCTCGACACGACCCCCGCCAGGGCCGCCTGACCCCTGCCTTCGCGCCGATCGCCCCGCCTCCCGGGCTCACTCCCGTGTCCCCGTGCAGCCGAGCACGGGGACACGGGAGCCGCGCGCAGCGAAGCGCCCGACACTCAAGCAACCCCCGGAGACCCCCATGCACGACCCGTACCGCGAAATCCTCACCCCCCAGCAGGAGATGACCACCGACCCCAACAGCGCAGCAAGGTATGCCGCTGGACCGTCCAAGGGCCGGCCCAACGGGGATGCCTCCGCCCCGGGGGTGGCGGAGGACCTCGGGCACCAGGGGGCGCACGAGGGGGAAGAGCCCGTCGACACCGCCGCCGCTGTGCCGCTGCCGCGTGCTGCCGAAGCCGCCGCGCTGCACCGTGTCGCCCGACGCCGTAAGCCCGACCCGAACGGCCAACGCAAGGAGCGTGTCGACGCGCGCTACAGCGTCGCCGAGAAGAAGGACATCCTGCGCATGGCCCGGTCACTGAACATCGCCGGCGCCCACTACGTCGGCGCCGTCGTCATGGCCCACATCCACGGTGATCTCACGCTGCCCGGCCAGCGCACTCCGCTGGACGACTACATCGACGAGCTGACCGCCCTGCGTGGCGAGGCCGCCAAGATCGGTCACAACATCAACCAGATCGCCAAGAAGCTGAACTCCGGTGGTCATCCACAGCTTGGGGATACCGCCGTTCTGGCCCAGGCCGAGCGCACCTTGACCGCGGTCGGCGCCACCGTTCGCCACATCGCGGCAGCCGCGAACCAGGCCGTCACCAAGAAGGCGGCCCGATGATCGCGAAGATCGGCAGCGGCAAATACACCGCGGGACTGATCCGGTACCTCTTCGACACGAAGAAGGCCAAGGACCACACCGACCCGCACCTGGTCGCCTCCTGGGACGGCTTCGCCCCAGACCCCGGCCGCACGGACGACTATGACGCCACCAAGAAACTTTTGGTGGCCGACCTCAACCTGCACGTCAAGCAGGCCCGGCGACTGGGCCGCGCCCCCGAGAAACACGTGTGGCACTGCTCGATCCGTGCCACCGAGAGCGACCGCCACCTCAGCGACGAGGAGTGGGCCGACATCGCCCGCCGGGTGGTCGCGGCCACCGGCATCGCGCCCGACGGCGACCCGGACGGCTGCCGGTGGGTCGCCGTCCGCCACGCCCCCGACCACATCCACATCGCCGCCACCAAAGTCCGCGCCGACCTGAGCACCGCACGCCACTGGAACGACTACAACACCGCCGACCGCGAACTCGCCGCCATCGAGAAGGAATACGGCCTCTTCCAAGTCGTACGCGGTGACCGCACCGCCGCAAAGCGCCCCACCCGCGCCGAGCAGGAGAAGGCCCGCCGCGCCGGCCACGACAAGCCCGCCCGCGAACGTCTGCGCACCACAGTGCGGACCGCCGTGGCCGCCGCTTCCAGCATGGAGGAGTTCGTCCACCTGCTCAGCCACATCGACGGCGTACTCGCCGAGGTCGTGTACTTCCCCTCCGGCGATGTGCGGGGCTACAAGGTGGCCAGCAAAGACACCACCACCGCCGACCACGAGCCCGTCTGGTTCTCCGGCTACGAACTCTCCCCGGACCTGTCCTTCCCCAAGATCCAAAAGCGTCTGGCGGGCATCTACCCGCAGTCCACTGGGCAGCCGGGTCGGCGCAGGACCAACCCGTGGCACCAGGCCACCGCCGCCACCGAGCGCATCCCCCACCACCTGGCCCAGGCCGACGACGAAGCCTCCCAGGCCCACCTCGCCGCCTTCGGCGAGGCCCTCGACGCCCTCCCGCTCCTCGCTCCACAGGCTCTGCGGCCCCAACTTCGAGAGGCAGCAACCGCGTTCGAGCGTGCCACTCGCTCTCGCATCCAGGCCGAACACCACCACGCTCGCGCACTGCGCGGCGCCGTGCGGGCGATGCTCCGCGAGCCCGCCCCCAAGGACGGCGCCATCCTGGTGATGCTCCTGGACGCCGCGATCCTCCTGGTCATCGCCGCCGCCCGCTGGCACCAGCTCCGCCGCCATGACCAGCAAGTCGTCGCCACCCAGCAGACCCTGCTCCACCTCCAGGCCGCCTACGACCACGCAGCAGCCGCACCGCTGGCCGCCCTCGCCCAACGCCAGCCGCCCCAGCAGGCCGTGGAGCGGCAGATCCGCCGCCTACGCCAGGCCGTGCCCGACCACGCCGAGCAGGTCATCGCAGACCCCGCCTTCGACGCCCTCGCAGTCACCCTCGCCGAGGCAGAAGCAGCCGGACACGACCCGGAGCGGCTCCTCCAACAGGCAGCCGACCAGCGGGCCTTGGACGACGCCGGCTCTGCCGCACGCGTCCTGATCTGGCGCATTCAACGTCTCACGGCAGCGTCGGCACCCAGCACACCAACTCATGACTCTGCTTCGACCCGGCGCATCCCGCTCACGTCGACACGGCAGCCTTCCGCGCAGCAGTCCGCTATCAGTGGCCAACGCCGCCGCTGACCTACGGCTGACGGCCCGATCGCAGCCTCCGAGCCAATGAACCATCCGCGATGGACTGGCGATTATCGACCCTGAAGCGACTAGCAATCGAGCAGATCACGCGCCACAGAGAAGCGCTTGTGCAAAAACTCCTACATCAACTAAAGTCCGCCTGGCAGTGAAGTGCTGCAATGCGAAGTCCGACCAGAGGAGTCGTCCGCATGAGCGTGCCTCTTTCATCCTGGGCGACCGAGGTGTTCGGCAAGCAGGCGTCCGCAGTCCGCATGGGCCTCGGGCAGGCACTACGGAACATGCAGGCCAACGCCCAGGCCGCGCAGGAACAGGCCGATTCGCGCACCAACCACACCTACGGCTCGGCCCGTTGGCAGGGCCAGTTCGAGCGAGTGTGGGAGGAACTGAAGGATCTGCCCGGCTCCACTCCCGTCAAGCCGTTCGGGTTCCCCTTCGAGCTCATGGTCGTCGGAAACGGCCTGCTCTATCCGTTCCTCTACTCGAAGACCACGTCGGACGTTCGCACAGCCCGCATCCCGCGTGAGTCTCGGTTGGTGAAGGAGCTGTTCACGTTCGCGCCCGACCCGGCCGAGGTGCAGGGCGCATTCGACTTCGACGACCTCGACGAGAGCGGCCAGGTGGTGGAGCCACGAGGTGGTCTCGCGACCGTGCCGCCTGGCACACGCCTGGTCCTGGTTCCCTTCGCTTGCAACGCCTCCGAGCTGCTGGAGGCTCACTGGGGCATGGCCGCACTGGGTGCCGAGCGACGCCTGGAGTGGGCGACGCTCCCCGAGGCACTTACGCTGCCTGACACCGTCACCTTCCACGGGCAGCATCTGAGGAGCATCCCCAAGCAGTCGATGTCGTCCGAGCGGGAGCTGACGAGCTTCGACGGTGGAGCAGAGCCGACCCTTACGCTGTCGTCGCGTGGGAACGTTGATCAGCAGCGCGACGTTCCGCCCCTGACCGAAGCAGAGCTACGCGAGGACCAGACCAGCGAAGACGATGCGAACGATTAAGCAAGACCTCATTCCGGGCTTGGAGGAGCGGGGCACAACGCCCCGCGCCATTTCCGACGGCTTCGATCCCGCCCGGCTGACGCAGGCGCGTCGGCTGGCCGAGATGACGAAGAAGGACGTCGCGACTGCCCTTGGGGTGACCCCGGCGGCCGTGGGCCAGTACGAGACCGGGGTTTCCCGTCCTCGCCCGGACCTCATCCCCCGTCTTGCCGAATCACTCGGCGTACCTGCCACTTTCTTTCTGGTCGGCCGTCCGGCAAGCCGACTCGATTCCTCCATGGCCCACTTCCGCAGCTTGCGCAGCACGCCGAAGTCCCAGAGGGAACGGGCCCTGGCCTTCGCCGAACAGGTATGGGAACTCACCTACGCCCTCGAACGACGGATTCAGCTTCCCCTCGTGAACCTGCCCGGCTTTGCCGGCGGTGAGGTCCACCCCGGAGCCGAACTGCCCACGGACCCGGCAGCGGCAGCACGCGAGCTGCGGCGGCGGTGGGGTATGGGAGAAGGACCGGTCACCCACCTCGTCCGACGTATGGAATCCCACGGCATCGTTGTCGTGATGCCCCCCGCGTCCGATCCTTCGGCAGCGACCGTGGACGCGTTCTCCACTCGGGCGGCACGGCCGCTTGTAGTCCTTACTGCCAATCGGGCCGATGACATCTACCGCCATCGCTTCACGGCCGCCCACGAGCTCGGGCACCTCGTACTCCATGGCGACGCCACCGGTGACAGCCGTCAAGAGAAGGAAGCCGACGCCTTCGCCGCAGAGTTCCTCACCCCCCAGGACAGCATCCTTCCCTTCCTGCCCAAGCGGATGGACCTCGCGCGCCTGGCCGAGCTCAGGCAGGTCTGGGGCGTTTCCATCCACTCGCTCGTCTACCGATGCCGTGAACTCGGCCTGATCTCCGACGCCACGACCAGCCGCACATATCAACGCCTTCGTGCGCTGGATGGCCAGCCCGGCTTCATCCCCGAGTCGGTATCGAACTACGCCGGCGAGCAGCCCTCTCTGCTGCGCCAAGCCTTCGAACTAGCCCGCAAGGAAGCGGATCTGTCAGTGGCCACACTGGCGCATGAACTGGCCTGGACGCCGCAGCGCGTTCGTGAGCTGCTCGACGTCCAGGAACAGCGGCCGGTCCTACGCCTCGTGCAGTAGTAGGGCAGCTTGTGTGCCATTACGCCTGGGCTGCAAGGAAGCGAGATTCTCGTTGGACAGCCAGTCTGTTCGCCAACGCCCCGGGACCGATCTTGCTCAAGGCCCAGAGGCTGCTGGTCCTCCGGGCCCACTGCCAGAGCGGATCGTCCGCATCCACAGGGGTACGGAAAGGCAGCACAGGGATGCTGCAGGCATCAAACGGATCAACGTCGAGGTAGCGCAGCCCGCCGGTGCCGCACAGATAGTGGGTACTGCTGGTGGCTGCGGCGAGATCGGCAAGGCGCTCGGACCGACCTTGACGGGTCGAGATCTCACTGCTCACCAGCACTTCTCCTGACCAGCCAAGAGCGGTGAGCAGGGCGATCGTCGATGCTCTCGCGAGGTCGGCCACGCGGTCTGTGGTGTCGATCATGCACAAGACCGCGTCTAGGACCTCGCGCGCGGCATCCCAGTAGCGGCTGTGGCCGTAGTACTGGCGCACGAGCAGTTCGACCGCCCGTCGCGAGCGGCGGGGATCGACGAGCCGAGCCTGGCTGATCCTCGTCGCGCGCCCGTGGGGAAGGTGCGTCGGGAGCGTGAGCCACTGCTGCCGACCAGGATCGTCCAAGGCGGCGAGACGGGCTCGATGCTGGTAGTCGCGCCGGGCGAACTGCACATCGTCGAGGACGATCCAGCGGTCGGCGGCAAAGAGCTTCGCCAATGTGGACAGCCGTGGAAACAAGTTCGGTTGATGAATCGCACACACCCCGTCCGACGGACCGACGCGGGGTGATTCAGTCGCTGATGAGGCGGCTGTCGAATCCGGCCTGCAGAAGGCGCTCGTAGGCGTCATGGACATCCTTCGGTACGTCCTGCTCAACGGCGAAGCCGAGCTTCGGGTATTCGATCACCCGTTGCAGGTCTCCGACGAGCATGTCGACGACGAGCTTCTCGTCGCCGATGGACTTGATGTA
Organism: Streptomyces sp. NPDC005374; assembly: GCF_042872225.1. Lineage (NCBI taxonomy): Bacteria > Bacillati > Actinomycetota > Actinomycetes > Kitasatosporales > Streptomycetaceae > Streptomyces > Streptomyces sp. NPDC005374. Next base: position 1,064,590 of record NZ_JBIAKA010000001.1, read on the forward strand.
GTCGTCCAACTCAAGTGGCTCAGAGGCACAGACCACCTCCACCTCCGGCCACAGGTTGCGGCAGGTCGCGTACGAGCGGCGCTCCATGTACGGCTTAGAGATCAGCAGAAGCGACTCCACCTCCACGCCAGCGTCGGCCAGCAGCTCGCGGGAGAAGGTGATGTTCTGGCCGGTGTTCGCCGCCTTCGGTTCCACCAGAATCGCCTCGTCCGGAACGCCCAGGGCGAGCGCATGCTCGCGGTAGTGGACGGCCTCGCCGCGCGGGAAGCGGGCTCGGGTGGTGGGGCTGTTGCCGCCGCTGAACACCACGATGGGGACGAGGTCGGCGCGGTAGAGGTCGGCGGCAGTGGTGGCCACGCCCAGGTCGTGGCTGCCCAGGCCGATCGCCGCCGAGCAGGGCCGCTGCTCGTGGCCCATCTGGTGGTAGTTCCAGATCAACGTCGCGTCGTGGAACTGCTCGTCGGTGATCTGGCGCTGCTGGTGCTCCGGCACTGGCACTCCCTGACTCATCCCTGCTGGCCTCTACGGATGCCCTCGATGCTGCGCAGCTGGTGGCTCAGCCCGAACTGCTGGGCCACCTGTGCCGCCTGATCGAGGACGGACAGCCCATCATTCCGGGTCGCCGCGTCCGACAGAAGGATGTGCCCGTACGCGGTGTCCAGCCGCACCCGCTGCATCGGGGAGTCGACCATGCCGGTGGTACGCGCGACGTCGATGTAATGCAGGGCCTGCTTCAGATCGCCGACGCCGCGATGGGCCAGGGCCAGCTTCTGGTGGGCGACCGACCAGTCCTCCGGCTCGCCGAGGTCCTCGAAAGCTCGGGTGGCGGCCGTCATCACGTTGGTGGCGTACTCGTTGTCGCCCTCCTTGCTCAGGGCCGTACCGACCCAGAGCTGGGCGCGGGCGCGGTCGCGAGGGCTCAAGCGCTCATCCGTGGCGAGGAGTTCGTAGTGGCGGGCGGAGGCTTCGAGCCGACCGGACATCTCCTGCACGACGGCGAGGGACAGCTCGATCTGCGCCACCCGCCGCGGGATGTCGAGTTCGGTGAACATGCCGTGGGCAGTGCGGTAGGAGTGAAGGGCGGAGAGCGGGCCGAGGATCGCGCCCTGGTCCCGCTGAAGGTCACCGAGCAGAACGAGTGAACGGCCGTACAAATAGAGGCCCTTGTTGTCCAGGCGGTGCGGGTCGTGACTCCCCAGCCAGCGGTTCAACAAGGTGGAGGCGAAGGAGAAGTTCTGGCGGCTGATGCAGACCACAGCCCGCTCGATGTCCTCGGTCCAGGTCTCGTAGTCCGCCGGCCTTGCGCTCTCTCGCTCCGGGACCAGCACCGCCTCGAACCGGGCATGAGCTGCAGCATCGGCACGAGCCAGCGCGGTGTCGAGGATCGCCTGGGTATCGGGCCGCGGCTGCGTTCCGGCGCGCAGGCTCTCCCACTTGGCCACCGTACGCAGGGCGACGCCCAGGTGCTCGGCGAAGGCGCGCGTGCTCATGCGCAGGGCAGCGCGCAGAGCGCTCGCCTCCCGGCCTGTCCATTGCTGCACGCTGACCACGGCTGACCTCCCCTCCGTCACGTATGTAAGCACCCTCCGTGACGGCGCAGGGCGAGAAGTGCAACGGAAGTACAACAGCAGGTCATTTCGAGGCCGTTCGCACTGGCCGACGCTATGGGCATGGACGAGGAACTCATCACGGAACGCCGCCCGGTCACCGGCCCCCACGTCTTCGGCTACATACGCCATGTGACCGGTGGACAGGCCCGCCATGCGGCGTTGGTCGACTGCCTGACCGAGTACTGCCGACGGCACGAACTGACCCTGTGCGGGGTCTTCACCGACCGCGAGGCGACCGTAACCGTCCGCTCCCCCGCCTTCGTCGGTCTCCTCGACGCCCTCGGACTCCCCGACACCTACGGCGCCGTGATCCCCGTCCTCAGCCATCTCGGCCCCAAGCGGACCGCCGGCGAGCGGAAGCGGCAGATCACCGCGACCAACACCCGTCTGATCGTGGTCCGTTCCACCCTGGCGACCACTGGTCCCGCGCCTTCGCTGGGCAAGAGTTCCGACCTCCAACGGCAAAGAGGCACGTGATGTTCCTACGCGAAGCGCTGCGGAGCGCCCTCATGGTCAACGATGTGCCCGGACTGCGCCTGCTCCAAGTCGGCGACTGCTGGGACCTCGTACGGACCCCCGCGGACATCGGCTTCCTGGCCTTGGCTCACCTCCGCGCCACCGACGCGACGATCGGCCCCGTACTGTACGACAAGCCCAACGAACGCCTCTACTACGCGATCAGGACCGGCACCCTCGGCAGTTGGGACGACTTGCCCGTGCGGCATCTCTCCAGCAACTCTTGGCTGGTGGCCCCTGGCCTGGAGCTGATGGACGACTGGTTCGGCGGCTGGTGCGAACTGCCCGACGACAACACCCTCACGGACGCCGACACCCTCCGCGCCGCGCTGTCCCACCCGTACGTCCTCGCCGGCCAGGAGGAGCCCTCCGGCGCCTGTCGTAGACAGACCGAGTTCGAAGAGGCAGGCCGGTGAATACCCGCGCAATCATCTGTCACATGGAGTGGACCATCCAGCCCGACCGGGAGCCGGATGCGGAGCCGACCACGTACGCGATGCAATGCGCCGTCTGCGGCGAGACCTCCCCACCCAGCATCGACTTCGCCGAACCACAGGACTGGGTGTTCGGGCACGGCGGCCGCAACCCGTCGCACCACACCTACCGGGAGGTCATCACCCGGCCATGGCGGGCCTGGTGGAAGCCGTGACAGGCCGTGCCGTGAGTCGACTGGCGCGCTACACGGCCCGCTTCCGATCATGCTGATCGCCGCCTCGTGCGGCTTCGTGATCGGCGTCGCGGTCTGCACCACCCCAGCCGGCCCCTGAGTTCCCGTCCCTGCCGGACGCAGCCGATCGAGAGGTTCCCCCCACCCGAGAAGCCCCGGCAGGGGCGGGTCGTAAGCCCCCGCCCCGGGCGGATCAACCGCCCGAGCCCTGGACAGGTCGAGCGCCGTCCGGGGCGGGTCCGCAATGCCGTTTCATCCCGAACCCCAGGAGGAACAATGCCGAACGACACCACCACCCCGGCGACCGGACCGGCCCAGGCCGGGCTGGTCAAGGCACGTCGCCGCATCCAGGCCGCCCGCGAGCGGGGCGTCACCCCGTCCGACGGTGGCAGCACCGGCCGTACCGACGGCAACGACTGATCCAGGAGGAGAAGCGTTGTCGCCGCTGAATCCGGCGGCTCACCTGGGCCAGGACGAGTTCTTGGCCCAGGTGCTCCACCGCCACTACCGCCACATCCCTGCCGCCCTCCCGAACCCGGGTGAGCTGATCACCTGGGACGACGTGAACACCATCCTGGCGACCCACCGCCTGGAGCCGCCCCGCTTCCGCCTCTCTGCGGACGGGGAGATGCTGCCCGCCCACCGCTACACCGCTCCCGTCACCACCCGCCGTCACACTGTGTGGCAGCGCCTGCACCCCACCGAACTGCACGACCGACTCGCCGAGGGCGCCTCCCTGGTCATCGACGCCGTCGACGAACTACACCCACCCATCGGCCGCGCGGCCATGGAACTGGAGCAGTGGCTGCGCACCGGCGTGCAGACCAACCTGTATGCGTCCTTCACCGCGCGCGAGGGCTTCGGCGTGCACTGGGACGACCACGACGTCGTCGTCATCCAGATCGACGGCGCCAAACGCTGGAAGCTGTACGGCCCCACACGCACCGCCCCCATGTACAAGGACACCGACGAACCCGAACCGCCGCCGGAGGAACCGGTCGCGGAACTGGTCCTGCGCCCAGGGGACATTCTCTATCTCCCGCGCGGTTGGTGGCACTCGGTGGCTGCCTCCGAAGGCGAGCACTCCCTCCACCTCACCTTCGGCATCCAGACCACCACCGGCGCCCAACTCCTGTCCTGGCTCGCCGACGACCTACGCCGCCACGACGTCCTGCGCGAAGACCTGCCCGTACACGCCACCGCAGCGCAGCAGGCCACATACCTGGAACGACTGCGCAAGGAAGTCACCACCGCCCTTGAAGACCCCGGATTGCTCGGCCGCTACACGGCGATGCGCGACAGCACCGACCTCACCCGCCTCCGCCCGAGCCTTCCTCACATCACCGGACTCCCTGCAGACCCGGACATCCACATCCAGTTGACCAGCAGTCGCGCGCAGATAGGCCCCGCGCCCGACGGCGACGGATGATCTTCCGAGCCTGCGACAACGAATGGGAGTTGGCCAAGGAAGCCCTGCCTCTGCTTCAGTGCCTGATGTCCGCCGCACCCGGCACCGTCTCCCTCGGCGAACTGGTCACGGCAGCCGGAATCCCCCTCGCGGACGTGACGGCCGTCGTCTCCGATCTGATCAACGGCCAAGCAGCCACAGTGGTGCAAGGAGACCGACGATGACGATCCCGTCTCTCGGTCTGGGCACCCACCGCATCCACCCGTCCGCACTGTCCGAGGCCGTCATCCGCGCAGCCACCGACCCGACCACCGCATGGATCGACACAGCGCCCAACTACCTCAACGGACAAGCCCAGTCGCTACTCGCCCCGGTTCTCATCCAGCACCGCGTCCCGGTCTCCACGAAGGTCGGATTCCTCACCTACCGGGCCATCAAGGACGCCGTCGCCGACGGTGCCCTCACCACCGATGCCGCCGAACACGGACACTGCCTCAGCACCCCGTACGTCCACTGGCAGTGCTCCCGCAACCGCACCGAACTCGGCCGCGCCCACCTGGACCTCGTCTTCACCCACAACCCCGAACGGCTCCCAGGCGACCCGTACGAATCTCTGCGCGAAGCCTTCACCGCCCTCGAAGCAGAAGCGGCAGCGGGCGCCCTGAGCGCGTACGGCGTCGCCACCTGGGACGGCTTCGACACCGGCGCCCTGAGCATCCCCTCCCTGCACCAACTGGCGGCCGAAGCCGCCGGCACAGAACACCACCACCTGCGAGCCATCCAACTGCCCGTATCCCTCGTCACCGCCACCGCGTTCGCCCAAGCCCTAGACGGAGAGGGTCCCATCGCCCAGGCAGCCGAACTCGGATGGCAGGTGTACGCCTCAGCACCCCTGTTCGGCGGGGAACTTCCCCACCTGGCCACACCCGAACTCACCGAGCTCCTCAGCCCGGATCTCACCGTCCCCCAGGCATGCCTCCTCGCCACGGCCTCGTGCCCGGGAGTAACACGGATTCTGCTCTCCACCTCCACCCCGGCACACTGGGCCGAGGCGCAAACGGCTCTGCGAAGCCCGCCCATCCCAGTCCCCACGCTGCGAAAGGTGCTGGATGTACTCGCCGCCGACTGACCCCGCCGACCAACAGCGCATGCACGGAGCATTCGTCCAGGCCGCGCAGACGCTGAACACCACAGTCGTCGGTCCGGAGGTCTGGGGCTGGTACGGCCGCACCATCAGCAGCCGCGTCCAGCACCCGAACCGCGGAGTCTGCTGGCTGAGGCTGCTCTCGGTACCCGAGGACAAGGCGGCCGGGAGGATCTGGGAGGGCAACGGCCAGGCCGCCGCCCTGTTCGACCGGCACGTCCGCAAACCGCTGCTGTACGACACCTCGGAGGCGAGGAGCGACGGCCACGCCTACCGCGCGGAACTGCACCAGTACGTCACCGAACCCGCTGTCTCTCCGAGCCCAGTCCTGCACACGGATCCCGATCCGCCGGTCTCGTGGTGGGATTCGCTCCGAGCGGACCTGGACTACGTGAGCAGGGTCCCGACGGACCGCGTGGCCGTACGCCAGGAGTGGGTGGACCGCAGCGTCCCCCGCTTCCTCGGCATCCCCGGCCCCCGCATCACGGACTGGACGACGGCCCACGGAGACCTGCACACCGCCAACCTCACCAACACCACCCCCTACCTCCTCGACTGGGAAGGCTTCGGCCAAGCGCCCGCCGGCTACGACGCGGCCATGCTGCTGGCGTACTCCCTGCTCGTGCCGGGATTCATCCAACGTGTCCGGGACGCCTTCCCCGTACTCAAGACAGAACCCGGACGCGTCGCGCAGATCATCGTCATCACCGAACTGCTGCAGTCAGCCTCGCGTGGAGACCATCCTGAATTGGTGCCCACGCTCCGGGCCCTGGGTGCAGAGCTTGCTTGACTGGCTCGTCAGCAGCCAATAGCGCTCTTCAAACCGGCTCTGAATTCCAGTGATTTAGGGTGTTTTCGCAGGCGAACCTGAACCCACCTCAACCCGCTCTGACCAGCTAGGCAGCCACTCCCGCACAGGGGGACCTCAGGTTCCTGGTTTACGCCTCACCCCGTACTGCCCAGGGAGGCCAGGACGTACCGTCTTCCTTCAATCCGGGGCAGAGCAGGCCAGACAACCCCGAAGGATTACGCAAAAGCGACGGCGTCTCGGCCTCTACTGCCGCACAATGGGCTCCTGTCCCATCCGGCACACAGAATGCCCATGTGCCCCGTCGAGAGCGGTGATGACGGCGTCCCGTTGGTACAAGTGTGACCTTCAAGTGGCCACACCGGCATGGAAGTTCAAACTACCGGCAGGTAGCTCATACGACTTCTCCCTGGAGGAGGACAGGGCCCTCTTCGCGGACGCCTACATGGAGAGGCTCCGCGACTGCGGCATCGAGGTGATCGCACTGGCGGACCACAACACCGGTGCATGGCTGCCTGTCATGGAGGCCGCGGGACGCAAGTACGACATCGTCGTGTTCCCTGGCGTCGAGGTGACGACGGCCTCTGGGTCGGACGGGGCTCACCTGGTACTGATCGGCGACCTGGACCGTACAGAGCAGGACATCAATGTGCTACTTGCTCGCACTTGCGGATTCGAAGATGACCATCCGAGGTTGAACCCGAGGACGAATGATCCCGCACCAGCTCCCCGGACGGTCAATCAGATCCTGGATGACCTTCCTGATCAGTGGCTGGCTATTGCTCCGCACGTGCTCACCGAAAACGGTCTCGCGTCGGGAAAGACCGTGCGCGGGGATCTGCGTTGGAAGGCACTTCATCACGACCGGCTCGGCGCGGTGGACCCCGGCGAGGTAACAGAGGAGCGGCGCGCGGGGAAGGGTTTCGTTGCCCAGTTCCTCAACCGGGCTCTTGGCGGATTCCCGTGTCTTGCCCGCATGCCGTTTCTCGCAACGTCAGACGCCTACAGCCTGGAGGGTTTGGGGTCGCGTTTCACGTGGATCCGGATGGACACCCCGTCGAAAGAGTCACTGCGCCAGGCATTTCTTGACCACGACGCCCGCATCATGCCGAGCTGGGATCCGCGGCTGATCGCGAACCCAGACCCCAATGTCATCGACCACGCCTGGGTGGGGAATATCGAACTCGGTGGCACGTTGGGCAACTCCATAGAGCCGCTACGGATCTCCTTCGACCCACGGCTGAACGTCATTATCGGAGGCCGCGGCGCCGGCAAATCAACCGTGGTCTCCGCCTTGCGACAGCTGTACGGCAGCACCCAGAGCCTTCCGGACTCCATCGAGCACGAGGCGACCGCCTTCGTCGATGGCGTCTTCAGCGAAGCACGATTGACCGCACAGCACAGGCTCGCCATCTCTCGGGAGCAGCAGACTGCGCTATGGAGCTCCCCGTTGGGCTCACGCACGGAGCGAAACGGCGTGCAGTTGCCGACACACTTCCCGATGCGTGTCTTCAGCCAGAAGGAGCTGTTCGAACGGACCGCTCATGACCGCGCGGACCGCTTCGCCGCATCTAAGCACCTGTTGAGCCTCGTTGATACGGCTCTTGAGGCTGACGCAGCCGCTCCGGGCGGATTCGCGATCGAGTTGGACGCGGTACGGACACAGTGCTTGACGAGAGTCGCTAAGCGCATCAGCGTCGAGGCGCGGCTCGCTCAGCGCCCCTCACAGGAAGCCCGGCACGACGAACTCCTCCATCAAATTGAGGCATTCGGGGATGCTGAGAGCCAAAGCTCCCGCTTGGAAAGCGAGCGGATCCGGCGCGACCACGCCAGACTCGGCGCCGACACCGCGCGGTTCGAAGCCGCAGTCGACGAACTTGGCGCGGCGACGATCAAACGCCTGGAAGCCGCACTGCCAAAGCCTCCAACAGGGTTGGACGAGGAGCCCCGGCAGTTGTACGCGGAACTTGCCCAGATCCGTGACGAGCTCAACCGGACCGTCGGAACCAGTGTCATAGCGGCGAAGGAGGCACTCGCGCAGAACCGCCAGCGGCAGCAGACAGGAGTCTGGGCCGATCGGGTGCAGCGCGCGGACACGAAAATCATCGAGTTCCAGCAGCGCTTGAGCCTGCTCGGCGTGGAGCCCACGGCCTACCTCTCGCTTACCGAGGCGCTGAACTCCGTGCAGGGAATCCTGCGGGAGCTTGAGGAGGACGAAGCCTCTGCCCCTGGGCTACGCAGCTCGGAGGAAGCTGCGTGGTCCGACCTGGAGCACACGTACGAACGCCGGCGTCGGCGGCGGGAGACGCTGTTCGCCGAAGTGGCCAAGCGCAGCGGTTCACTGCGTTTCGAGGTGGTCCCGCACGGTAACTGCACCAGCTGGGTACAGGATGTGCGTAGTCAACTCGGCGTGCGATCTGACGGGTTCGTCGACGACATCCCGGCTCTGGCCGAGTGGCTTTGGAGCGCGCCACTCAACGACGGGCAACGCCGTCAGGAACTCTGGCGCCAGTCCCTGCTGAATTGTAACTTCACACAACTGCGCCAAGAGGCCGGCGGCAAGGCCACATGGTGGAGCAAACTAGCGAAGCTAGAGTCGACACAACGCATCCGCCTCGCAATGAATTTCCCGGACGACGCAGTGGTGATGTACTTCCTGCGGGACGGCGGCAAGGCCGAGAACGACGCCGACTGGCAGTCCGTCACCACCGGTTCACCAGGCCAGCGCAGCGCGGCCATGCTCAGCTTCGTCCTACACCATGGGACGGAACCGCTCGTGCTAGACCAGCCCGAGGATGACCTGGACACTGCGTGGATCTCTCAGCTCATCGTCCCCGAGATCAGGAAGAGTCGGTGGCACCGCCAGGTCATCGTGATCACCCACAACGCCAACATCCCTGTAAACGCTGACGCGGAGCGGGTGATCGTCCTCGAAAACGACGGCTCCCGGATCCGAATCAAGACCAGCGCTTCGGAGACAGGTCCGGAGGGGTACCAAGAGCAGGAGCACGTGGGCCCCATCGAAGTGACGAAGGTCCGCCATGACATCCAGGACATCCTGGAGGGTGGAACCGCAGCATTCATGTCCCGGGAGCGCCGCTACAACAACGAGCTCAGCACCTACCGAGCCGCTCTACACGGCTGACAGTAAAACCAGCTTCCGCAATGGTTCCAACCTCTGGTCCGCCCACTGGTGAAGTCCCAGGTCACCTCAGAATCCCCGATGCTGCGAACGAGACTGCTGTGACTCCCCATACGTCCGCTTCCATAAATGACTGCGTAGTGTGAAACGTAAATCCAGGCACCTGCGGGCGATGATCATGCACGGCAGTCACAAGCGCTCCCAGCGTCGAGACGGCCGTGGCAAGAGATGACAAGAAGCGTGCAGGGAAAGGCACTTCGCTCCGACGGAAGAACGGCCTGGAAGCCCCGCCGAGGGCGGAGCTTGGGCGGTCGGTAGAGCTGTCTCCGCGGTACATACTGCACGATCTCGCTCAGGCCCTTTCCCTACGGAACAGTCCTGGCCATGCGCCTACTACGTTTTGGGAGGGGAACGAGCACTGCGGACGCCTTGACGTAGCCCGCCTTCAGGCTCAGTGCTTTATGTTCTGCCCGGGCGGAGGAGGCACCGTCAGACACTCTGCGCTTCCTCCACCCGAGGCTGGATCGAGTTCTCACCCGCGGTCAAGTGCCCGCCGTGGTTCCCCCGCCCGGACGGCGACGAGCGACAGAGGCCGGCGTTGGGCGTTGCGTGGAAACATTGGGATTGCGGGCCCGACCTCGATCTGCGGGCACGCGCGGAGAAGAGGGAGCAGGAGGCGCTGCAGCGGTAGCCGCGAGGTCATTCAGCGTGGCGTTCACCACCGGCCAGCACATGTCGAGTGTGTCGCGGTTCGGGCTGTGTCCGGTCCGTTTCTCTGCCATGGGATGGACGAGATTCCTGTAGTGCCGGACAAGCTCAGAGGCCAGTTTGGCATCGTGTTCGATCCATTTGTTCTCGTACGCGAAGTCCACGAAGTCATTCAGCCCCATGTTCCGCAACGGCTTCGGCATGCGTACGCCTGCGGTGCGGATCTGCGCGGCATGCGCGAGAACCCCCTCCAGGAGGCTGCCCAGCATGATGACCGCCGACGTGTAGGCGCCATGCTCGTAGCAGGTACGTGCCTCGTCCAGTCGGAGTTGCACGGTGGCCGCGAGTTCCGGGTCGCTCACCACCTCCGTCACAGAAACCTTCAGCTCGACACGCGGCAGCTGCCGTACTTCGTTCTCGAAACCGGCTTCGCAGCGGACGAGGACCGGCTGGCCTTCTTCCTTTCCGATCCGGCGTCCGTCGAGCACGAGTACCTCGTTGAGTCGCTTCAGCGTGGCGTGGTACTCCTGCTGCTGGTTGTAGTACTCAAGGCGGTTCGCCAGGCGCAGGATTGCGCGCGCGGCGTCGTCCGTGCTGTCCTCCTGCCGCTCCTTGAGGAGTTCCCGGGCCCACCTGTGCCTCGGTGTGCCGTCGTACTCCGGAACGTCGTCCCAGCCCGCCCGCTGGAAGAACGCGGCTATCTCGTACCCCTTCCGGTAGAGCAGCGGCGTCTCGTCCCCGCAGATCAGGTGGGCGACCTCCGTCAGCGTGCTGTCGTCGAAGATCTCGTTCACATCAGGCTCCTTCGAGAGAGACAGACGCATCCTCATCGAGCAGGGCGTCGAGTTCATCGGTGGTGAGGTCGGTATCGTCCATCTCGACCGGGGCCCATGTGCTCCCCGAGTCGCCCTGGATTTCCTCAGTGACTCCGGGCCGGATACCCAGAGCGTCAAGGCGCTTCCACAACGGAGCCAGCGAATTCTCCGGAGACAGGGCGAACTCGCTGCTGCGTACGCGCCAGAACTGCCAGCCAGCCCGGCGCAGTTCCCGCTCCCGCTCGTAGTCGTCACGGATCTGGTCAGGAGTGGAGTGATACGGGCTGCCGTCGCACTCCACGGCAAGGCGGCCTGTCTCTCCTACGACGACGAGGTCGATGCGTTTACCGCTGACTTTCCACTGGGGGACGACGTGGTAGCCGCGCTCCCTGATCCTGCGGAAGACCCGCTGCTCGAACAGTGAGTCAAACGGCTCGCACCGTTCGTCGGATGAAACGGCGGAAAGGCCGGGAGAAGTGCCCTGGAGTTCCGGTGGCGCCTGCATATAGGTGAGCAGGGAGTGGCGCAGGTCCCTGCTGCGCAGCTGGTCCGGCGTGACGGAGGTGAACAGCCACATCTGGTCGCGCGCCCGACTGGCGGCCACGTTGAACCGCCTTCCGTCACCCTGGCCGGTCAGGGCCCGGGTGTTGTCTGCGTCGACGACCAGCGAGAGCAGGATGACGTCCCGTTCGTCTCCCTGGAACTGTTCGGCCGTGCCGACACGTATGTTGTGCCGCTCCTGGATCGTGGAGTCGATCCGCGTGTCGATAAGATTCTCCAGCAGCCTTGTCTGGTGTCCGGAACGGAGCACGATGACTCCGAAACTCCGGTTCGCGTACGCCTCGTCCTCCGCGAGTTCCTGCAACTTGGCGACGATGCGTTCGGCCTCGGGCCTGTTGACCAGAGTCTCTCGCCGACCCTCGCAGTGGCCTTCATGGACATGGGCGACTTCGAGGGGCCGCAGCCGGTCCGCTCCGTACTGCCGCAGCGGCACGAGTTCGTTGTCGGGATAGAACTGGGCGGAGGACCACTTGATGATCTCCGGCATGCACCGGAAGTGCTCGGTGAGCCGGATCGTCTCGCTGAAGCGCGCGGACAGCAGGTCGTAGAGGTTGGACTTGGGGCTGAGCCCGTCCCGCTGCCAATCTGTGAGATGAGGCAGGAGTGAGTCGAGAAGTTCGTTCAGACGCTCGTGCTTGCCGCCCGTGTAGAACGGGACACACTGCTTGTCGTCACCCACGACGATGATCCTCGGAGCGAGCCATAGCAGCATCAGCCCGTCGAGACCGACCTGGCTCGCCTCGTCCACGATGACGACGTCGAAGGCGTCCGGCTCGGGATCGATCATTTCGGCCACCTGTTTGATCGGCATGACCCATGCCGGGACTGCGGCACGCGCGTCACGCATCGCGGAACGGGCGGCCTTCAGGTGCCGCTTGCCGAGTGCCGTCATTCCCTTGCCCGCATGCGCCATGGCCGACGCATAGGCACTCAGCGCCTGTTTCTGTCCGGCCGTCATCCGGTCCAGACAGTGGTACAACGCCTTGTCGGCCGCCAGTTGGGTCACCGTCTGCCTCAACTGCGCCTCGACCGCTTCGAGTTCGCCTTCTAGTTTGGCTTCTTTGCCAGGTGTCAGCATCGCGTCCTGGAAGGTACGCGCTCGCCGCCACGTCCAGGCTCCGTCCAGATTTACGAGGCGGGTCTCCCAAGCTTCCTCGGTCGGGAACTCGGCGAAACGCCGGGCCAGTTCGGGGTGGCCCTCGGACAGTCGGTCCAGGAGCTTGCGGGCCTCCCTGCGATCAGCCTCACGATGGAATGCTTCGGTCAGTGAGTCAATCGCGGACGTGTACGCCTGCGGATCAAGAGCGGTGACGGCCCGGTGCACCTCTGCCAGTTCGGCCACTCCGCGGGCATCAGGTCGCGGCAGCTGCTCGGCGATGGACCGCAGCGTCTCCTCCGCCTCACGGGCACGTAGCAGTTGTTCCGCACCGCTCGCCGACGTACGGATGTCGTCCCACTGCTGCGCTGTCCGCACCGTGGCCTTGATCCGGGCTTCGAGCAGGACCTCATGCAGCGAACGTACGGAGTCGGTGAACCTGTCCACCGCGCGGATCGTTGGCACCCGGTCCAGCAGCTCCGACAGAACGACCTCCGTGGAGCCCTCGACCGCAGGCACGCCAACGCTCTGCCATCGCTCGTTCAACTGCCGGACGCACTGGCGTGCCGCCAGATGGGCCACCAGCGCGGAGATCTCGTCCGGTGTGCTGGGCAGCCGCCCGTCCACCCGGCAGTCCCGTAGGAGGACTTGGGCTTCCTTCTGCACCGGCCTCGGAGCCAGCTTCCGCAGCTTGCCGCCGCCCTGCAGGTATTGTTCGAGGTCCTTCCCTGCAGCGATAAGACGAGATTCCTCGGCAAGCGCCACGTCGGGTACGTCGAGCATGGAGAAGGGCATGTGCTGAAGCAAGCTCTGCACGTTCTCGGCCCGGGCGGACGACTGGCGTACTCCCTCCCACAACTGCTGTCGCCGGCCTGCCATTCCGTCCTGCAAGGCACGCGTGGTCCAGTCCTCGGGCGGCCAGGCGGCGGGGTCGCCCGGCAGTCCCTCACTCTGCAGCGCGTGTTCCGCCGCGTCCAACAACCCGACCAGCGTCGCAATCAACTCACAGCCTTGCTCAGCGAGTTCGAGGGCGAGTGTGTCAGATGCTGGTCCGGCGCAGGCTCGTGCAGCGGTGTCCAGGGCGTTGACTGCCTCTTCGAACAGCACAGGTGCGACGAAGTCCGCGGGGTCCGGGCAGCGGGCGGCATGCTCGTCCAGGACTCCGGCCCCGTGCCGGGACACCAGACCCAGCAGGCGCTGAGCCTCATCCTGGCTCAGCGACGGTTCTCGCGGTGCCGAGGTGGGCAGGGCAGGCATCCAGTCGTACTTCGGTGCGCCAGCAGTGACGGTCTCCACGATCTCCGCGAGCCGCCCCACGTAGCCGGGTGCCACGTCGAGGTGTTCGTACCACTCCGCCTCCCGAACGGCACGAAGTTCGTCACGGAGCCGCGCGCGGGTATCCGACAGTTCCGAGCGCAGCGCTTCATGGCCCTGGATCTTTACGTCCAGACGCTCTGTCGACTGGGTGGCACTGAGCTGGGAGAGCGCACGCACGGACCGTTCCAGGTCGTCGCTGCCGTCCTGGCGCCGGTCGCCCTGGAGGACGCATAGGCTGCGCAGTTCGGCGGGCAGTTGCTGCCGCAGGACCTTCAGCGCCTGGCCCTTCTCGCTCGTCACGAGCACCCGCTTGCCGTCCGCCAGCAAGGCGCACACGAGGTTGGCGATGGTGTGCGTCTTTCCCGTGCCGGGCGGTCCCTGAACGACGACGCCGGTATCGGTCTGAAGGCGCCTCAACACCTCCCGCTGGGCTTCGTTCGACAGCAGCGGGAACAGCGGGTCGGGGCCGAGGGCGGGCGGCACGTCGCGGCCCCCTGCCGTACCCCACGCCCTGCGGTCCTCCGCTTCCAGCTTGTACAGCAACTGAGCTAGGCCCAGGGGAGCGATGGCACCGGGCTGAGCGAGGCGGTTCGCGATACCGTCGTAGAAGTTCACGAGGGCGCCCTGGCCCCGCTGCCGGAGAATGATCGCCGGCGCGAACCCGAGCGTCGGCACCGGCAGCGCCGGGTCGGCGGGCGGGCGACCCCAGCCCCGGTGGAACGCCACCGCGCGATCGGTGCCGAACGCCCGCTCCGACCAATCACCGAGCACGTCCTGGGAGTCACGCGACAGCGGATGGAACCCGTCCGCGTCGACACGGTCTCGCAGCGGACCCAGCACACGGGTGCTGTAGCCCTCGTCCGCGTCAAGGAACTCGCTGTCCTCCATCCGCGCGGGGTCGCCGGGTGCGAGAGCGACGGTGATGGACATATTCGTGGAATTCACGGTGAGTATCAGCGGCGCCGTCAGAATATGCCGGGCGATACGCGCAGACGGACGTGTGGCTCCGATGGTCAGGAAGCCAGCGCCCAGTACCGCCTCGTATTCCTCGCCGTCCTGCTGAATCCTGATCGCCACTCGATACAGCTGTTGATGGAGTTCCCGGTACGGCCGGTCGACGCGCTCTTTTTCCGACCACTTACGCCACGCGTCGAGCCATCGCGTGTAGGCGCGCAGCACGTCGTGCGCTTCCTCCCGGCGGATCTCGGAGACCTCGAACAGGTCTCCGTTCTCGTCCTCCTGCCAGCCCTGGCCTGGTCCCGACTCGGCCAGCGGTGGTGCTTCGAGCGTCGCGGTGACGGCGGCCTCGGGATCGATCCACCCCACCAGCACCTCGGGCAGGTCAGGAGCCGGGCGAGGCGGGCGGTGTGCCACCTTGAGCAGCGTCCGGTCGCCGTCCGGGTGCCGCCGGAGCTTGTCGTCCGGCAAGCCTGAGAGCCAGAGGACCTCCGGATACTTCTGCCAGTCCCGCACCGGCTTGTACGAACCCCGGACGATTTCGCGCATATATTCGATAAGTTGGCGCGTGTGGTGAACCGCCTCCGGATTATTTGCGCGAAGTGCAGAGTGAAGAGACACCTATCCCCCAGATAATGGCCCGATGGAAAGCCTTCCAGGATGTGGGAGAGAGGCGGCTCCATCAACAGGGACCCGCAAGTAATGACGCGAACGAGCCACATTCCGCGAAAGTTGGCTGTAACGCAGCCAACCGTCAGGAGCGAACCCACGTGTGGCGATCACGAGCCGCGGTGTACACCGACTCGACCCTGTCCAGTCGCCAGTCAGTCTTGAGGTGCCTGAACGCCGCGATGTCGCGCTCCTGAACGACACGCACGTCCCGGAGCGACGGCACGACCTGCAGATCTGCCACCGCAACGAAGGCAAGCACCGGCTGAACCTCGACGGGAAACCCGCACGCACTCGTCAGCGCAGTTGAGGCCCGCCGCGCCTCAGCTCGGCTCTTCCGCACGTAGGGGTACGACTGATCGCCTATGCGAACAGAGTCGTCGCCCACCCAAACGCGCGCTCCGCGGAGGCACTTCGTGTTGAAACAGAAGGCTCCGCCCGGCCCAATCAGGACGTGGTCAATGTCAACATCACCCGCCAAGGGTATGGAATGCAGAACTCGCCAGCCTCGCCGCGCCAGCCTCTCCAGTTCCGCTCCCACCCGACGCTCGCCGGCCAGCCCTGCACGCCAGCTGTCTGCCTCCAGGCGCCGACCGGACAACCTGGCCAACGCCCACCGCCAGAAGCCGGGCGCCAGCTCCTCCAGCTTCATCTGCAGCGCGTCTCCCGGGCGGTTCCCGGCGAGGTCGTCCTCAGAACGCAGTGCCTTGTGTACTACGGGCGAAGAAGAAGCAGTGAGAAAAGGCGCAAGGACATCAAGTACCGCGTCCCGCTGTTCCTCAACCAGAAGCTTCAGGTACCCCGTGCGGCGGTCGAGCCATGCGACCTTCTTGCCGTCCGACTGATTCACGTAGAGACGGTCATGTCCGTAACGCTTCCATACGGAGACCTGTAAGCCGCTCACGCACCCCCCGTTTCGCATCCCATCAAAGACCAACGACCATGTGACCAGGATCAGAGACGGCGATCAAGACGGCCTCATGTCTGCGCCATGCAGGCTGGAGGCCGAGATTGGACGCTTCCCTCACCTCGAAGGGACCGGACGAGAGAGGCTCTGGCTATATCGTTCGGGAGCCGGCACGAATGGCGGACCGGGTGGCGACGTCGACGGCGTATCCCATCCAGTCGCCTCCGCTCGCGCGCTGATCGTCGAAAATAAGCCATTTCCTCAAGGGGGAGTACGAATTTCGGCTCTAGATCCATGCCTTCGGGAATCCGTCTGTACGTTTGCCGACGTGAAGTCGTTCACCCCGTGCGATCCGGCGGGTTCGTGAAGCTCATCGAGGGACGGGGGTCCGATGCTTACCTGGGCCGAGGCCGCACTGTGCGGCGCCGGGGGCGGGTTGATAGTCGAGGCCGTCGTGACCTTCGGGCGGCTGAACGCCTGGCAGCAGGCCCGGCATGAGGCAAGGGCAGCCGCGAAGCCATTGCCTCCGATCGGCACGTTCATCGATCCGCCCGCGGATTCGCTGGCCGCGCTCTTCCGCGTCGTGCTGGGCGGCGTGGCGGGCTGGCTCCTCCATGGCGAGTTGGCCGGGGTGTTCGCTGCCGTGTCCGTGGGAGCGTCGGCACCTGCGGTACTCGCTCAGGTAGGCCGGTCCACCACCGCCGCTGAGGCGCTCCGGGCCGGTCCCGCCGCCGATCCCCCTCCCGTGGACCCAGCCGGAGGCGCCGCCGAGTCTCCTACCCCGCCAGGCCCTCCAGGATTTGATCCCGCTCAAGGGGAGGCAGCCCCATGAGCCCTGGATCCCTCGCCCATCGCTCCTGGAAATCGTTCACTGGCGGACGTCGGCCGAGCCTCCGGCGGTCGGCGGAACGCGGACGCGCCGGATACACCTTGTGGCAGCGGGCCTGGGCATCGTTCATCGGTTGCGATCTCCGCTCACGACCTGGCGCGGCCCCGGCCGGTCATGCGTCGGCCCTCGCCGTGCAGGAACAGTCTGGGAGCGGTCTGCAGGCCCGCCCTCTCACCTCGGGGTGGTTCGCACTGCCGCAGCTCCCAGCCCTCGGCACCCTGTCCGCCGCGGGCGGCGACTCGGTGGTGCTCGAAGCGTCGTCGCCCGACGGGCGAGCCGGGTTTCTGGTGCGCCGCCGCAGCGGCGGCGAGTCCGAGTACAGCCTCGAAGTGGTGGTGCGCAGTGCTCGCGATGCCGCCCAGCCACTGCTGTCCACGGTCACCTATCGGCAGCCGGACGGGCATGAGCGTGTGCTGCTCGTGCCCGTGGCGTGGGGGCAGTTCGGTCCCGCGGCCGCATACGTCGGCCTGCGCGGCTTCGACACCGGCACGACGTGGGCCGCCACCGCCCCCTCACCGGTGTCCCCGGACACCAACTGGGACCCCACAACGGTCGCGGACTCGATCGACGCAGCACTCAACGAGGCGACCCGCGACGCCTGGCGCCAGGTGCGGGAGTTCGTGAACGACCAGGTACGCGGCGTCATCGACGGCGCACTGCGATGACCTCCGAAGCAACCGCCGCGAAAGGGAACCGACACCGCGTCGTGCTCGACACCGTCCTCAAGGACGCGACGAGTCCACAAGGCGTGGTCAACGAGCTCCTCGGCGAGCGGCAGCTGTGGTGGAAGTGCTGCAGCGAAGCGGTCCGTGCGGATCCCTCCTGGCTGCTCTCCGCACAGGCCAAGGACCTGGCCGAGTGGATCGACTCGACAGCACCCGACCGGCCGCCGGCCGACTCGATGACGCCCGCCCGCCACGCATACCTGCTGGCCCAGGCGCTCAGCGCACCGGAAGGCCGGACGGCGGAGCACGACGATGCCCTGACCCGAATACGGAGTGCGTGGGGCCGCAGCGGTCTGCTGTCGGCCAACGCCGCTCCCGGCCCTGCTCAGCCGTCCGGTCGAGGAGTTCGGGATCTTCCTCCAGACGTCGCCGAGCGGCTGAATGCCGTCATCGAGCGCCTTTCACATCTGCCCGTAGCCGACGATGAGGGCGGGCGGTCGGCCGGACCGGACGGCGTGCTGATGATCGGCGCGCTGTTGATGGCGGGGGCCGAGCCGCGCAGGCGACCGCTAGTACGGGTGCCGGTGGTATTCGGAGGCGCCGCACAACACAACGGTCAGGGCGCCGAGGAGGCAGGCGCCACCGGAGTCCTGGAACTGCGTGAATTCCCCGCCGGCCCCCCGGGCCTGTATCCCGATCCGCGCTCGATGACCGGACTGCGCAGCACCAACGGGCAGTTCGCGACCGCCCTCGGCCGGGCATGGGCCGTGGCGGGCCCACGCCGCGGCCTCCGCTGTGTGCTGTGGCGCGTCGTGCTGACAGACCCTCCCGGACCTCTCCTGCAGATCGAGGGCCCTTCCCTCGGCGCCGCGTTCGCCCTGGGGCTGCGGGAACTCCTGCGTCATCCCCCGTCCAGACGGCCCAGCGTGGCCTGGCTTCGCGGAGTCTTCTACGGGCTGCGCCCGCGCACTGCGGTGACCGGGGCACTAGGCCATGGTGAGCGGCTCGTCGAGGTCAGCGGCATGGAGAGCAAGCTCCTGGCCGCGCGCCGTAAAGGGCTGCGTCTTGTCGCCCCCACAGCGAACCGGCCCCACGCCGCCCATGCGCCCGAGCCCGGAGACGTGAAGTTCGCCGAGACGCTGCGGCAAGCCGACCGGTACGCCCGCAGGTTCCGCACCGCCCGCCTTGCCATCGTGCTGTCGCTGGTCGCCGCCGCCACGACATCCGGTGTAGTGGTGCAGTACAGGGAGGCCGAGGCCAGGAACCGGCTGGCCACTGCTCATCAGCTGGCCGATGTGTCGGAGGATCTTCTCCAGAGCGACGTCGGGCTCGCCGAACTGTTCGCGGAGCGGGCATACCGGCACCACCCCGATCCGCTGACCCGCCGGGCCCTCTTCCGGGCAGTCACCGCCAGCCCGCACCTGGCTGGGAGCGTGCGGGCGAGCGGAACGGTCTCCGCCGTAGCGAGTGCACGGGACGGGCGGGGCGCCGTCGCCGGGACCCAGGACGGATATGTGGAGCAGTGGACGCTGTCCGGGACCGTGTTCGGCGACCACAAGCGGCTGGGTCGCCTCCCCAGCCCTGTGAAGGCCGTCGCGGCCGACAGCACAGGGGAGACTGTCCTGGCGACCGACGGCACCACGGTGCGTGTGTGGGCCGAGGGGGTGCGCGCGGCAGCGCCCCGCATCCCCGCCGGGCAGCAGCCCACGGCGGTGGCAGTCTCCCCGTCGGGACGCTTCGTGACGGTCACGACGACGACCTCGGGGTTCGGGATCCCGCCCACACTGTGGGTCTTGGACCGGGACTTGGGAGAGACGAGACGGCTCGATCTCAAGGACATGGACACGAACGCGGACGCCGTCGCTTTCGTCGACGACATGAACGTGGCTGTCCTCGAGGCCGACTACGGCACCTGGAATCGCATCTCTTTGAAGCGGCTCAGCCGCACCGCCGGGAGCACGCTCGGCTTCGGCGTCCACAACGTGGGCTTCGCACTCGCCCCGGACGGCAGCCACTTCACCTACAGCAACAAGGGCTCCCCGCTCCCGATCTGGCCGTCCAAGGGCGCCCCCGATATCGACAAACCAGCCCTGCAGGCGAAGACGGAACCCGGCAATCCCGCAGCCCTGGCCGTGAGCCGCGGCGGTTCTCGGGTCGCCGCAGCCATCGGCACCACCATCCGCGTTACCCGGACCAACGCGCCCAACAAGACGGCATCCGAGCCCATCGCCCTCCCGGGGGCGGGGACGGTCACCGAGGACGCACTCACCTTCGTCGGCGACAGCGACAGCAAGCTGATCTCGGCTTCCCAGGACACCCTCAGCCTGTGGGACCTGAACCAGCACTCCCGCATCGCCAAGACCGCCACGGCGACCATCCCGAATTCCTGCGAGGCATGTAATGCACCGCGCGTCTCCGTGTCACCGGACGGCCGCGACGTGGCAGTCCTCGACGGCAACGAATCGAGCCTCGCCGTCCAGAGGCTCGGCCTGCCCGGCGAGGACCCACGGCAGAGAAGACTGCCGCAGGTCCTAAAGCTCCCTGGGCTTTCGGAGCTGCTGTGGCAGCCCGACAGTTCGCGCCTCTTCGTGGTGGCGCCGGACGGCAGCGCCGAGATCCTGGCCCGTGGACGCGACGAATGGCGGATCGCCGGCTCCTGGCCCGCCGTGCCGAACCCGCTCCAGCTCTCCGACCCGCCCGCGCTGCTGCGTTTCCTGCCGGACGGCCGGAAAGTTGCCGAGGTCGACACCTCCGGCACGGTCCGCTTCAGGGACGCAGATTCCGGAAAGGTGCTGCATCAGGTCCCGGGCCCGAGGGCCATGGCACCGAAAGCCGACTCCGGCTTCACCGCGCGCAGCCGGAGTTTCGTGGCGCTGGATCCGCAGGCCGCCCACGCCGCGGTGTTCGACTACGGGGACCCGCTCAAAGACCCACGTCCTCAGATCCATGTCATCGAGATCGCGACGGGCCGTATCCGCACGATTCCCGCATCGGGCACCACCGGCGTCGCTTACGCAGGGGAGCGCTTGCTCGTTCAACGAAGCGGCGGAGCCCTCGAGCTCTGGACCGCTTCAGGGAGCCAGCGGCTTGACACAATCGAGGGCACGGCCGACACCGCCTTCGGCCCCGTCGTCGGCGGGGACCTCGTCGCCGAGACGACGTCCGAGGACAACACCGTTCGCCTCCTCGACCTGTCGTCAGAAGCCGCCCTCGGGGCACTCACGCTCCCCGAGGACAACAAGCCGCAGTCAACGGGCATGGCCTTCACGGCAGATGGCACGAACCTGGTCACGGCGACGGAGGCCCCCAATGCCGCGACGGAGGCCGAGGCCGCAGCGGACCGTGGCCTGGGGCAACTCACCGAATGGAGGCTTGACCCGAGTGACTGGATCCGCACCGTCTGCTCGTCGACCGGCAGGGAGCTCGAACCGGACGAGTGGGAACAGCACATGGGCAGCGAAGGCCCCTCCGCCCTGCGCTGCGGGGAATGACGCCGTGCTCCCCTGGCGGCAGGAGCAGGCCGTGACCACGAAGGCGCGAAGAGGCCCCGGCTCAACGCCACCCCGCCAACGTGCGCTCGCTGCCTCGCTCGCCCTGGCAGCGGCCCTCTCACTAGCCGGCTGCCAACAGGAGCCCGGCGGCCGAACCGACGGCAGCGGCCCGAACGCTTCCCCATCCTCGTCCGGCCCCGACTCTGCGGTGATCTTCCTGCCCGGCAACGCCAGTCCCAGCGACATGGTCCTGACCGACGACGGCACACTGTGGGTCGCGCAGGCACAGCTGAGCGCGATCGCCGAGATCGATCCCTCGGGCAAGGTCACCCAGCACCCCCTTCCCCGCGGACCCGGCTACCCGCCCTACCCATACGACCTCCAGGAGTCCCCGGACGGCGGGATCTGGTACAGCGCGAGCGACCAGCTCGGACGTCTCGACCCGTCCGGGAAGTTCACGTGGTGGGACGACAGCTCCAGCAGCAACGACAACGGTCCCGGCTCCGACGACGGTCCCGGGTACCCCGACGGACTCACCCTCAGCCCCGACAACACCATCTGGTTTGCCCACATCGCCAACGGCGGCATCCCAGCCTTCAGCCGCGCCGACAACAATCGAGGGCTGTCCAGCATCGCGATCCTGAAAGGCAAGGGCACGTTCTCCATCCCGACGGGCGGCATCGTTGCAGGGCCGGACCGTGCGGTGTGGTTCTCCCAGATTCATCAGTACGACGAGTCCGACGGCGACGGCATCGGACGCCTCACCGTACAAGGGGCCTACAAGGAGTGGCCGCTGCCCAAAGGCACAACCCCGCAGAGGATCGTCGCCGGCCCCGACAAGGCGCTGTGGTTCACCGAGAGAGGTGGCATCGGACGCATCGATGTCGACGGCGACGTCTCCCACTTCGCCGTCCGGGAGTCCGAGCACCCAGACGGCATCGCTCTCGGCCCTGACGAGGCACTCTGGTTCACCACGGACAGCAGGGTCGGCCGCATCACCCCGAGGGGCAAGATCACCCTCTGGCCCGTACGGGGCGCCAAAGGGCTGAGCAGCATCGTCCCCATCCCGGACGGCGGCTTCTGGCTGACCGACAGGGGAACCGACACCGTCCGCCGGTTCTCACCTCCCCGTTGAACGTCCTCGGAGCTCAGTGGAAGACAGCGGCGGTTCTCCATGGCTGGCTTCGACGCCTGCAATCAGTCGACATCGACAGAGGAGGGATTATGCCGGCCGAGCCATTCGGAAGGTTCCAATACCCGACTGCACCATTACGGGGCGAGGGCACATCCAGGGCACATGAGCCTGGGAAACAGCGCCGACCAGTGAGAACTACCGAGAGTCGTTTCCGCAGCTCAGCGCACATCTCACCAAGAAACCCCAGGTCAGCCTCCCGCTGCCCCCAATCGCTGCACGAGTGGCAGGACTTCAGTCACCGCCTGCACGAGGCGGGGCATCAGCCGTATTGCCTTGTGTGGCCGTGAGCTGAGGTTTCGGCGGCTGCGGGCGGGGTCTTCGGGCCTCGCCCTTTTTCGTGGCGGGGGGGCCGTCGGACGGCAGGCGCCTCCGGAGCCTCCGGGGCAAGGACCTGGTCGGCAGACCGAACCGGGCATCGCCCGCGGATGGACAACATTTCGCCGATCGGGATGTCGTAAGCGCCTAGCCCTGTCTCCGGGAGGGGGAGGCGGGCGCCGTCTCGCCTGAACCGGCGGACGGGCCGGAGGCGGCGAGGTCGAGGAGCGTCATCTTGTCGTGGTCCGGGCTGCCGGGCGGCGCCATGTAGACGACGAGGCGCTGGCCCTGTGCGCGGTTGAGGGACAGCCCTTCGTGCGAGAGCGTCATCGTGCCGACCTCCGGGTGTCGGAGCGTCTTCTGGCCGTCGCCGATCGTGTGCACCTCGTACCGCTCCCAGAGCCGGTTGAAGTCGGGGCTCTTGACGATCAGTTCACCTACGAGTGCGGCGAGATCCGGGGCGTCCGGATCGGTGCCGGCGATCGCCCGCAACTGGGCGACGCACCCCTTGGCCTTCTGTTCCCAGTCCGCCCACAGCTCGCGGGCAGCCGGGTGCAGGAAGGTGTACCGGACGGTGTTCCGCTGCCGCTCCGGCCAGTCGGCGATGCCGTGGAGCAGCCGCAGCCCGCCGGGATTGGCCGCCAGCAGGTCGTTGGTGCGGCTCACGACGTACGCCGGGTTGGGCCGGAGCGTCTCCAGAAGCTGCGTGACGGTCGGACGGACCCGCCGTGACGGCAGGGAACGGGGCTCGGACGCACGCCGCGCCGCTCGCGCCGCCAGCTCGTGCAGGAAGCCGCTCTCCTCCTGGTCGAGGCGGAGCGCGTCGGCCAGCGCCTCGACCACGGAAGGGCTCGGACGGGTCTCCTTGCCGCGTTCCAGCCGTACGTAGTAGTCGATGCTCACACCGGCCAGCGCCGCTACCTCCTCCCGGCGCAGACCCGGCGTACGGCGCGTGCCGGTTCCGGCGGGCAGCCCGACGTCTGCCGGGCGTACGTCGCCACGGCGAGCTCGCAGAAACTTCCCGAACTCGGTCATGCCGTCATTCTGCCAGCGTGTGATCAGGGGGCCGGCCCGGAGCCTGGCCCTGTTGCACCCCCCTGTGGCGTGCCCTGGAAGATCACGGTCTGCCGCACCCTCGCAGGCCTCACGAGTCTGGACGGATGACCACTCTTGAACCAGGCCGCACGACACAAGTCGCCCGGCCACGCACGGCCGCACCGAAGCTGATCCTGGCGACCACGTTCATGGGCATCTTCCTGCTCAACCTCAACACCATGGCGTTGAACGTGGCGCTGCCCGGGATCGGGCGGACCTTCGGTGGCAGCACGGCGGGACTGCAATGGATCGTGGACGCCTACACGCTGATGTTCGCCGCGCTCCTGCTTTCCGCGGGCACGCTCTCCGACCGCATCGGGGCGAGCCGTGCGTTCGGCGCCGGCGTCGCGGTCTTCACGGCCGCCTCGGCGGCCTGCGGACTGGCGCCCGGGCTGGGCGAGTTGATCGCCGCCCGCCTGATCCAGGGGAGCGCGGCGGCGATCATGCTGCCCTCCTCGCTGGCCCTCGTCCGGCAGGCCTTCCCGGACGCGGCCGAACGGGCACGGGCCATCGCGCTGTGGACCGCCGGCGGAGCCGTCGCGGTGGCCGCCGGCCCGGTGGCCGGCGGGGTGCTGTCCAGCACTCTGAGCTGGCGGGCGGTCTTCGTCGTCAACCTGCCCGTCGGCATCGCCGCCCTCGCGGTGTTGACCCGCGTGGAGCGCTCGCCGCGCCGTGCCACGCCGCTCGATCCGTACGGCCAGCTCACGGCGATCGTCGCGCTCGCGGCGCTCACCTTCGCGGTGATCGACGGAGGGGAGGACGGCTTCGGCGAGCCCGTGGTCCTGGGCTGCCTGGGGCTCGCCGCGGTGGCGACGGCCGCGTTCATCATGATCGAGGCGCGTACCGCCGCGCCGTTGGTCCCGCTCGACCTCTTCCGTTCGCGCACGGTGACGGTTTCGGTCGCGATCGGCTTCGTCGTCAATGCCGCGTTCTACGGGCTGGTGTTCGTGCTGAGTCTGTTCTTCCAGGACGTTCTGAACCTGTCCGCCATTGCCGCGGGGCTGATGTTCCTGCCGATGATGGCCGTGATCGCCGGAGCCAACCTGGCCTCCGCCAGGGCTGCGGCCCGCTTTGGACCGCGGATGCCAATCGCCGTGGGACAGGCGATCCTCGCGCTGGCGATGTTCGGCCTGCTCTGGATCGACGGGGGCACCAGCAGACCGGTGATCGCGGCGATGCTCATCCCGGTCGGCCTCGGCCTGGGTTTCCTCGTCCCTTCCCTGACCGCCATCCTGCTGAACGACATCGCCGCGGACCGGGCCGGAATGGCCGCCGGCATCCTGAACTCCTTCCGGCAGACGGGCGGCGCACTCGCCGTGGCCGTCTTCGGAGCCCTGGTCGCGGACCCGGGTGAGTTCACTGTGGGGCTCCGGGTCGCCTTGTGCGTCGCGACTGTGATGCTGCTGGCCACCACGGCCACGGCCCTCACGCTGCCGCGCGGCCGTGGCTGAGGGGACGGTGACGATGAGGGGGCCTCGACCTTCAGATCGGCTGGGCGAGCCGGTCGATGATCAGCAGCGGAGGGCCACAACGGCTCCTCGCCCAGCCGCCGGCGGGCCTGGGTGATCCCACCCGAGTCGGCAACCCATGCTCACCTCAGGGGCGCGTTCGCGTGGGGCCCTCGTCGTCCACTCGACGTCCTCTCGACGTCGGACGACGGCAGGCGCGACACCTGTCGTGGGCGCCTGCCGCGTTGTGGACCTTCAGTCCTTCGGTGCGACGCGGATACGGTTCCCGTCAGGGTCGGCCGCGACGAAGGTCAGCCCGAACCCCGCGTCATGAGGCTCTTGCAGGATCGTGACGCCCTTGGACTGCCACTGCTTGAAGATCGCGTCGATCTCGTCGGACCCGCTGTCGACGGCCAGGCACACCTCACTGGTACGCGGGACATCCGGTGACAGATTCTCGAAGTGGCCGGACCACACAGCGAGGTCAGCGCCTGGTCCGAGGCCGAAGGTGATGTATCCCGGAGTCTCGAACGAAGGGCTCAGGCCGAGGAGATCGCCGTAGAAACGAGCTGCGGCGGGCGCGTCGTTCACATAGACGATGGACACGACGGATGTGGTCATGGTTGTTCCTTCTCACAGGGGTGCAGGTACGCGTCCACCAGCCTGATCGGAATATGCGCCGTATCGTGTCGTAATTCCTGGAAAACTTGGGGTGTGACGCCGGACCGCTTCTTCGCCCTGATGCTGCTCCTCGAATCGAGGGATGCGGTGACCACACAGGAACTTGCCTCGGCGCTCGGGGTGTCCCTTCGCACCATCACCCGGGACCTGAACTGGCTCCGCGACGCCGGTCTGCCGGTGACCGCACACCGGGGCCGCCTCGGAGGCGTGAGCATGCTCCCCGGGTCCGGGCTCGACCTCACGCGACTCACGCCGGACGAGCGTGACCATCTCTCGCTCACCGGGCTGGACGAGAAGCAACGTGCCGAGCTCAACGCGTCGGTCGAAAGCCGGCGCGCGCTCTCCAAGATCGTCGCGGCACAGTCACGTCGAGGTCATGAGCTCCTGCCGCTCAGCGACGTAGTGCACGTGGACAGCCGCCCCTGGCTCCGGCCACTAGCTCCCGGCACGACTCCGGCTTCGCTGATCGGCCCAGTGCGGCGAGGCCGCCGGCTACGGATCGAGTACGACAGCCCACGCGAGCCATGCCCACGCGATCTGGTCGTGGATGCCTACGGGCTGCTCGCCAAGGCCGGCACCTGGTACCTCGTCGCCGACTGTGCCCAGGTGCCACGGATGTACCGACTCGAACGGATCACGACGTGGAGCGAGGTCGACCAGCCACGACGGATCCGCGAGAACCAGACCCTTGCCACCGTTGCCGCAGCGCTCGTTGACCAGTGGGAACACAACCATGCGATAGAGGTCAGCGCCACCATCGACCGGACCCAGATCGAACGAGCGCGACGGATCTTCGGCCAACGACTCGTCCGGGACGACCATGAGGCATCGGCCACCGGCCACAAGGTGACGATCCGCTTCCTGCACCTGGAGGACGTGCGAGCACTACTGCCGTTCGGGAGCGCCATCACTGTGCACGGCCCCACCGAAGCCAGGGCTCACCTCCGCACCCTCGCCACCGACCTTGCCCACCACTATGCGCCGTCACCAACGTCCTGACCCGCAACAGCCAGCTCGCCCATGCGCGTCAGGTCGACGGGAATGCACCCGACGAACGTCGCGGTCGATATCACCTCGAAAGGATCTTGGCCTTTTTCGAGATCTCAGCCGCAAGTGGAGTCCCCAAGATCGATGAGAATCTCGCTCCGACATCATCAAGAACATCACGGAGAAACCCACCCGCCGCTCGCTGAAATTCGGAAAGCGTGCAGATTCCCCGATAGGCGGCCATCGAGCAATAGATCAGCGTGTTGCTGATGTTGGCGCGATACATCACCTTCGGCCTCGGGCCAAGCGCGTTTCTGTCAACTACTGCCGTCATGCGCTCCATAGGCGGTGACCGTCATGTAGGCCGTTGCGTTCGCATAGTCGAGCGTCTCCGACGAGAGGCAGACCGTCTGCCCAGTCGCCTCGGAAATCACTCGCATGAATTCCGCAACGTCGGCAACATCCTTCTCTGTGCGAATACCTCGGGGATCGCCCTGAAAGTCAATGAGTGTCGACGAATAGAACTGAGTAGTCCACGACTGCCGGCCTACCTGGACCGACAGGAGGTAGTCGACGTTATCACCCTCATTGAACATTGCGGGGTTTATATCGACTGGCACATCGGAGTCGAAATGCTTCATCCTGAGGATGAAACCACCCGCAGCGAGCCCCTCAAGTACAGCAACCCACTGCCCATACGAAGCCGAGGTCACGAACACCTCGATCAGACTGTCTTCCTGCATCTCCAGGCGCTGCAAGAGGTTCAAAGACTCTGAACGTGTCACGGTGCGCCCCTTCGACCGTTCGCATGATCCAGGAATCCAATAAATGCATTGGTGTCGGCGTCCCACGCCGCACCCACGTCAGGGAGAAGGTAGCGACCACATTGCATCCCTCAGGGTTCGTGTATCTCTGCACGGCGGACTTAGGGTTCGTAAGCAAGTCGTCCACTAGATGACCCGAAATATCGACCCGCTCTTTTCCGGAGTTAAGCTTGATCAGACTTGTTCCCGGACGGTGCATGCGCTTCTGATAGGCACGAGAAGCTGCACTATCACCAGCTTTTCCATTGAGCGGATCAGTTGCACTCTCGCTTAGATCATCAACGCCACCGCAGTTGTGCACCAGAACTGGCGTGGCCCCCGCCAGCACATAGTACGTGTGCAGGCCAGGCTGCTCCTGCCTGCAAGTTTGCTGGTCAGCGGGCGATTTGACAGTCGCCGGATGTTTGTGCTCGTGCGCTGGAGTCTGTTGGTGTTGCCGTCAGTGGTCTATGTCGCCTGGGGAATTCCAGGAATTCCGAATGCGTGTCAAGCGGCTTTGCCGTGCGGGGTGAGGCTGATGGTCAGGTCGGCGCCGAGAGCCTGAGCCAGGCGGCGCAGGAGGGGAAGCGTGGGCACGGTCCCGCCGCCTTCGAAGCGGGAGATCTGCGGCTGCTTCATCCCGCACCGCTCGGCCAGCTCGGCCTGGGACAGCCCGAGCTCGATGCGCCGGTCGTGGACAAGCTGCCCGAGCTCACAGGCGAGCGCGGAAGGCGGGTCCTGCATGGTTCCTCCCCGCCTCAGGCCGCCGGGGCGACGATGGTGACGGTGGGCTCGTCCCCGCCGGCAAAGTGCACGTCCACCGTGAGGTCCAGTGCGCGGGCCAGACGCATGATGACCGCGATGGGCGGCAGCTCGGTGGCCGTCTCGATGCCTTCGATGTCATCGACGTCGACGTGCATGCGCTCGGCGAGGTCGGCCTCGCTCAGGCCCAGCTGCTTACGCCGGTCGTAGACGGCCTTGCCCAACGTCATGGCGAGGCCGGCCTCTTCGTAGACCCGGTCGTACTCGGGGTCGACGTCCAGGTGTTCGCCCAGCAGCTGGCGGTGGCGACGGGTCCTCCATTCGCTGTGGTTCATCGGTTCTCCTTGAGGTTGCGGCTGTAGAGGTCGTGCTCGGCGGCGGCTTCATGCTCTGCCTCGCACAATCGCTGTGCGGCGTGGGCGCGGTCCACTTCGGCCTGCTCGCGCATCTTGGTCTTGCGGAACACGGTGAGCAGCACGACACGTCGGCCGGGCGCCAGCCAGTAGGTGATCCGCTGATGGGCATCGCCCAGGCGGAAGCGCAGCTCGCGGAGCTTGCCGCCCAGGTGGCGGGAATGCGGTTCGTCGAGCGTGGTGGGCTGCTCGGCGAGCAGGTCGGCGACATGTTCGGCCTGCTTGTAGTGATGGGCAGGAATGTTCTCCAGCCACAGCCGCACCTCCGGCTCGATCTCGATCGAGTACCGCCCGCTGTCCATAGCACCGATGATATATGGCACGGGGTGCGTGAGCGCGACTTCGTAGTTCAGGTCGCGTGCCGTCGCCGCGATCGCAGCCACTCCAGCGTCGCACACCCCCGTACTCCCTCCTTCATCCTGACGCCACGGCGCCGCCCGCGAACCAGCGGCAACCTGCCGAGGCGGCGCAGGGTCAGCTTCTTTCAGCAGGTCGGGTCCGAGCGGGAGAGGCAGCGTACGGCCGGGCTGGTGCGTCACCCGGTCTGGCCACGCGGGGCCGGAGGCAGGGGCATTGCGCGATTGGGACCACTCGCGACGTCCGCACCTTCCTCGACGGACTCCGCACCACCTGCCAGTGCTGCGCCCAGAACCGGGACGCGACACGGCGGTCCTGCTCTGTGCCATCGGCCAGTGCTGCGACAAGCGGCTGTCCCCGCTGACCGTGACGTACGTCCACGCGGTCCTCAAGTCCGCCCTGGAACACGCCGTCCGCGAGGACGAACTGCCACGCAACGTCGCCCGCAACGTCAAGACCACCACACCGCGCCCCCGTCGCTTCCAGCCCCTCACCGCCGCCGAAGCCCGGCAGTTCCTTCAGTCGGCCGCTGATGATCGTCTGCACGCGCTGTACGAACTCGCCTTGCGCACCGGACTCCGCAAGGGCGAACTCCTCGGCCTCCACTGGAAAGACCTCGATCTCGATGGCGGCACCGCCACCATCCACCGCTCGCTCCAGCGCACCCGCAGTCAGGGCCTGACCGTCCTGAACACCAAGACGCTCGCCTCCGAGCGGCGCATCGCCCTCCCCACCGAGTGCATCAACTCCCTCAAGATCCACCGGGAACGGCAGCAGGAGGAGCGTCAGGCGGCCGGAACGGGTTGGACGGACAACGGGTTCGTCTTCACCACCCCGAAGGGCAGGCCGCTCGACCCCACCAACCTCAGCCGCCGCTTCCGCCGCCTCCTCCACAAGGCCGGGCTCCGGACGATCCGCTTCCACGACCTCCGGCACTCGACCGCCACCCTGCTCTTGGAACAGGGCGTGGGCGAATGCGTTCTCAGGCGGTGAGATCGAGCAGGGCGGTGGCGTGCTCAGGTCGTGACCGGTAGTAATCGGTTGCGGCGGCGATGTTGCTCCAGCCGGCCTGGCGCATGAGGCCGATGGCTAGGTTGCGCATCGTGGCCATGGCGCGCGGCGCGGTGCCGGTGCGCACGCGTGAGGAGTCCTCGCCGTAGGTCACGTCCCTTGTGTGATGCAGGGCCTCGACTGACCAATGGTTCTGGATCAGTTGGGCTAGCTGGGCCGGGTTGGCCTGGACCGGGGTCAGGCTGGTGACGGCGTAGAGGGTCTTCGTCTGGACCTTGCCAGTCCTGCGGTTGACCCGTCGGCGTTTGATCTCCATGGCCTGGACGGCATGCGGGAACCGGAGGCCGGGTTCGACGGTGCAGACTTTCAGGCGGCGCACCTCGCGGCGGCCGTGGCCGCTGGAGGTGGTGCGGTCCTGCAGCGGGATCTGTTGCCAGGGAAGCTTCTTGAGCTGCTTGCGGAGCTTCTTCTGGTTGCCCTTGACGACCAGGAGGTAGTGGCCGCCGGCGGCGATGACGTGTTCAGCGTGGGCGCGCTGTGTGTGGAGTGCGTCGGCGGTGACGACCGTGCCGTGCAGGTCGATGCGGTCCAGCAGCGGGGCGAAGGCCGGGATCTCGTTGCTCTTTGCGGGGATCTGGCGTTGGGCGATGACGGTCCCGATGGCGTGTAGGGCGGCGGCGAGCAGGTAGACGGCCCTGTTGTCGCTGGTGCGTGAGCCGCGCACGGCTTTGCCGTCGACGGCCAGGCCGACCAGGGTGTCCCCGGGTTCGTCGGCCGGGTCGCGGGCGTCGTGGGCAAGCCAGGTGCCGATGGCGTCGTCCAGGGCGTCGCCGTCCAGGCGGGCCAGCAGCCGTCCCAGGGTGGTGGTGTCCGGAGTGGCGCGGGTGAGGCCGAGGCGCGTGCGCAGTGCGATGTCGCTGTCGGCGGCGAAGCGGGCGATGGCGGTCACCGATTTGGCGCCGCTGAGGACAGCGAGCAGGCACAGGGCGAGCAGGGAGCCGATCCGGTAGCGGCGGCCCCGGATCCGCCGCGGGTCGGGCACCTGGTCCAGTACCCCGGCCAGGGTGCCCAGGCCGGGCAGTTCGACGGGCGGGCATGGGAAGTCGACGTCCTCGCGGTGGCGCGCGAGGACGTCGATCAGGGAGGATGGCACGCGAACGCGACCCCTGTTCATGATCTTTGGCTTCGAGAACCTTGATCATCGGGGGTTGCGTTCGTCATTTCCAGTCCTGCACAGCACTGCCGGGCGCGCGTTGCGGATCGAAAATGGGGAGCGGCAGTGTCGCTGTCGGCGTCATCGTGAAGCCATGAGTCGCTGGAAGCTGCACGACAACTGGCACGCCGATCTCCCCGGCCTCACCGCCGAACAACTACGCGAGCGTCGGGACTTCGCTTCCCAGCGTGCTGATCACGCCGCAGCGCGGGGCATGGGCCGCAACCCCAAGGCCGCCCGCGGCTGGCGGGAGATGCTGCGAGCCGTTGAGGATGAACTTCTCAAGCGGGGCGTCGGGGACGCGTAGCGCCGAGCATCCGCGGGCAGACATCGCGGCCTTCATACGGCGGCGATGCCGACCCCAATGACGGCACCTCATGAAGTGGCCAGGCGACCGCGGCTGTCCACAACATGAGAACGCATCAGCCCTGACGTGTCAGTACGTCCTCAGGCAAATAAAATCCCGTTAGGGATCAGTTTGCCCATCCCTGAATGTTCGACCTCGACTCGATCGAGAAATAGCTCTCGACGTTCATCCTGGAGGCGGTCTTCCTTTCGTATTGCTCCGACGCGAGGTAGAGCAACCCCTCAGCCTCCTGAGCAAACGGCGCAACGAATCGATCGAATCCCAGACCAGAACTCCGGACTTCGCCGTACGCTCGCTCTCCTGCCAAGATGCACGCGCATCGCGCGTAAAGGAAGTGGTCGCTCGTCTGCGGGAGTTCCAAACCGTTGGCAAGCGTCACTGGCACCTCCGCTAGATCCCTCCTGTCGATCTGATAAAGCGACTCCCGAAGTCGCTCAACAAATCGAGTCAAGGCATCGGGCGTCATCGCGCTGAGCTGCCCAGAGATCCGCTCCAGGGCAGAGTTGATCTCGCTCTCATCCTGGACGGAGCTTGAGCCGATGACCCTCCAGAAATCAGTCACTTCGAGCTGCTCCTACCAGAGTCCGAGTTGTTCGAATTTTTCGGCATCTTGCCTTTTCTCCAAGATTTTCTTGCCCGGCGACGCAATGTCATTCGACAGATCGACTCCCTGACCGCGCAGTTCTTCCATCCGAAGATGTTCGGCAACGAACAGGTGATCATCCGTGCCGCAAACGTGCGTGCAGGTCGCATCTCCACGACTCTTCAGGCGCCCACTGTCGATGTGATCCTGCAAGCGGTTATTGAAGTTCTTCGTCTTGCCGACATACGTCTTTCCGGGGTTCAGCTGATCCTCGAACTCGTAAATCCCTTGGTTCTTGTTGCAGTTATGCACAAGAACCGGAGTCGCCCCCGCGAGCACATAGTACGTGTGCAGGGTGCCGACAGTGAGGTCGTACGTGGTGCTGTACTGATGGAAGTTCCGCACCCCGCGAACGACGACCGTCGTACCGTCCGGCTGACGGAGCTTCGTGCCCGCAGTGAGGTAGCGGGCATCGATCCAGCGGTGGTGGCCGGCGTCCCAGAAAGGGTGGTGCCAAGTGGTGGTGAGGATCTGCTTGGCGGACGTGTGGGACTGCGCGTGCTGCGGCGGCCCCCGGACCGGTGCCGTGTCCAGGGTCAGAGTCGTGAAGTCCTTGTCCGTCTTCGTGACGATGACGTTCTGGACCTTCTCCGGGGCCGTGACGCCCGTCTGCGGGTCCGTCGCAAGGACGGTGTCGCCGGTCTTGACCTTGCTGATCGGTTTGGACGAACCGTCTGCGAGGCGGACTTCTGTGCTGGGTACGAAGCTGTGGGTTGCGCAACTGGCTGCTTCGGCCCCGGCTCCTTCCGCCTCCTCCGCCTCTATGAACATGTGCTCGGCCTTGACGGCGTCATCTGCGATCTTTGCCGCTTCCTCCGCGTCCTTGACCGCGGTGTACGCGCGGTCAAGGGCTCGCCAGACCTTGAACGCCTCGACGCCGACCTTGATGGCTTTGAAGACCTTGCCCCAGGGCACCGCTGTCAGGGCCGTATTGACGCAGCCCATGACGTCGCCCTTGGTGAAGCAGTTGTAGGCGTCGGTGAGACCGATGACGTCCGCGACCAGGCTGAGCAGACGGTGTTTGAAGCCGGATACCTGTCTCTTCGCTGCGGCGGCCGCGGCGTTCGCTGTTGCTTTCTGGCGCTCCAGGGCGCGTTCCTCATCATGGACACGTTGCGAGCTGTTGCTGAGGTCGGCCTTGTACTTCTTGGCGTACGCCTTGGTGTTCGTGGGTGTACTGCCCGAGCCCGGGGAGTCGTGCAACGCCGGCGAGTTGGGGTTCTTGTCGGTGGGTGTGCGGTTGAGGCAGGCGGGGCAGTTGCGGGTCGGGCAGTCGACGTCCGCGCAGTTGCCGCTGGGGTCCGACGTGCTGACCGGGGTGTCGTCCGCGTAGTCGTAGGCGTTCCAGGACTGCGGGGAGCCGGTGTCCATGACAGGGTCGGGGCTGAGGAAACGGCCGATGGACGGGTCGTATTCGCGGGCGCCGAGATTGGTCAGGCCTGTGTTGTCGTCCTGGGTGCCGCCGACATAGCCCTGTTGCCCGATCCAGGTCCCGGTCTGGTCGCGCGCTTCACCGAAGGGCTTGTACTGACGGCGGGTGACCTGCTGTGTCTGGGAGTCGATCTCCAGTGTGCCGGTGCCCTGGCGATCGGGGACCAGGTAGGTGAACTTGCCGTCCGAGGAGTGGGTCGCCACGGTCTCGCCGGCGATGGAGATGTAGCGCACGCCGTCGGCGCTGGTGGCCCCGGCCTTGAGGGTGATCTCCTCATCACCCGTGTAGAGGGTCGTTCCGGCGGGGCTGTGCCGGAGCAGCAGGCTGCCGTCAGCGCCGTAGAGGTACTTGGTGTCCCCGCTTGATCCCGTCGAGGAGAGTTCCGACAGGTTGTCCTCGTCGTCGTAGGTGAGGGTGTCGGTGCCCGCGCGGGTGGTGCGGGTCAGGACGTTGCCATCCTGGTCGTAGGTGTAGGCGTTGGTGGTGTTGGCCGTCGAGTCGCCGGGCACCACCGTGTTCACCTGGGACACCGCGTGGGCCGGGCCCTTGCCTGCCGCGAACGGGGTGTACGAGGCCGTCGCGTCGTGGGTGGTGTCACCCGTCGTGTCGTGGTCCACCTGTGAGGAGCGGGCTCCCGTGGCGTCGTAGGACCAGGACTGCCAGTACGGCGACGGGCCGCCCACCGTTGTCGAGGCACCGGACGCCGGGGTCGCCGCGCAGTCGTCGGTGGCCGTCCACGCGTCCTTCAGTCGCTGCGCCCAGTCGTAGTCGAAGCACTGGGTGTCGGTCGAGCCGGTCTCCAGCTTGTCGGTGATCTTCGTGACGTTGCCGGACGGCTGGTAGGAATAACTCGTCTTGTCGGCTATCGCGGCGCCCGACTTGGTGATCGTGGTCGAGTCGGTCAGCCGGTGGGTCTGGTCGTCGTAGTTCAGGGTCTGCTGGGCGAAGTTGCCCGAGGTGCCGTAGGTGAGCTGGTACGGCTCGTCGAACTCCGTGTAGCTGAGCTTGTCGACGTAGTCCCAGCTGTTCGTGGTACCACCGACAGAAGTGGGGCGGCCGTAGGCGTCGTAGTTGTAGGAGACGGTCTCCTGGGGCAGTTTGACGGCCGTCGGGTCCTGGTCGGTGTAGTTCTTCAGCGTGCCGGTGAGGTTGTACGTGTTCTGGTGGATGTAGTTGCCGGCCAGGGCGCCTTCGGCGGCGGGGACCACGAGTTCGCTGGCCTGTGCCCAGCCGTGGCTGTCGTAGCCCAGGATCTTGTCGGTATAGGCGGAACCGCCAGTGCCGCCCACAGAGCGGGTGGAGGCGGTGGGCTCGCCCTTCTTCAGCGTGTCGTACGTCCAGGCGGCCAGCTCGTTGCTGGTGGACTGCGCGACGCCCCCCGTGGTGTCGAACTCGGCCTTCTTGCGGCCCATTTCGTCGTACATATAACTGATGGCCTTGCCGCGGGTGTCGGTCGTGGTCAGCAGCTGGCCGGCGTTGTCGTACGTGGAGCTGGAGGAACCGGTGTCGGGGTCGGTCTGGGAGGTGCGGCGGCCCAGGAGGTCGTAGCTGCTGGACCAGGTGTGGCCCTGGCCGTCGTCCTCGCCGGTCTGGTGACCGGATGTGTCGTAGGAGTAGGTGACGGTGTCGGCGGAACCGGTGGCCGTGGCACCGTGGTAGCGCAGCAGCTTGACCAGTTGGCCGCGGGCGTCGGTGTACGTGGTGGTGGGTGTGGCGCCGACGGGCGTGGTCCCGGCGGACGGGGTGACGTCGACGCGGTCGGCGCCGGGGTAGGCGGTGGTGGTGCGCCAGGTCTCGGAAGCGAAATGGTAGGCGACCGAGGCTGTGACCCGGCCCGCGCCGTCGTAGAACGTGCCGGTCTGGGACGGGGTCTGGTTGTCCGGTGCGTCGACCGGCGTGCCGGAGGGGGCACCGCTGTTGTAGTACGCGTCGGAGGAGCTGACCGCCCAGCCGTGCGTGTCGTAGACGGTGTCGGTGATGGTACGGCCGCCGTCGACGGTCGCCGTCTGCGTCTCACGGGGACGCAGCATCGCGTCGTAGATCGAGATGGAGGTGCGGTAGGCGTTGTCGTCGGTGAGGGTCTGGGTGGTGACCGTGGACGGCACCGACGGCGAGAGGTTGTAGCTGTACTTGATGTTGGGGTTGTTGTCGGTGGGGAAGCCCGGGCTCCACACCGAGGTCAGGCGGCCCAGCGGGTCGTAGGCGCTGGTGGTGGAGTAGCCGGCCGCGTCCGTGGTCTTCAGGTCCAGGCCACGA
The DNA here is from genome assembly GCF_042872225.1 of Streptomyces sp. NPDC005374. Lineage (NCBI taxonomy): Bacteria > Bacillati > Actinomycetota > Actinomycetes > Kitasatosporales > Streptomycetaceae > Streptomyces > Streptomyces sp. NPDC005374. Next base: position 1,100,938 of record NZ_JBIAKA010000001.1, read on the forward strand.
GCCGGGTCGAGCGTGGTCGTGGTGGCGAAGCCCGCGGTCTGGCCGGTGACCTTCGGCCGGGTGACCGTGATGGCGGTCGGGGACGCGCCGGTGATCGGGGTGTAGGCGGTGGTCGTGACGCGGCCGTCGGCGTCGGTCTCGGTGAGTTCGCGGCCGTAGGAGTCGTAGGTGTTCTTCAGTGCCGTGATGTAGTGCGGGGTGCCGTCGTCTGCGACCGAGTCGGCCTTCTGGACCATCGTGACGTCGCCCTTGGTGGGCGTGGCGGTGTTGTCCGTGGAGCTGTCGAAGAAAGTGAGGTCGTCGCTGACCAGGTCGTGCGGGTACTTCGGGGTGGCAGTGCAGGAGACCGCGACTTCCTGGACACGGCGCGGGATCGGCAGCAGGTTGCCGGAGGCGTCCGTGGCGTACCAGGTGCGGGTGCACTTGTCGTCGCTGGATGTCGCGGTGTCGCCCTGGTCGTCCACGGTCCTGGGCAGACCGGTGCCGTCGTCGATCGAGTAGTCGACCTCGGTCGTGCGCTTGGTGCCGTCCGCCTTGGTGGTGACGGTGCGGGTACGCTGGATGTTGGTGCGGTGGGCGACCAGCGGGTCCAGGCCCGCCTTCGTACGGGACTGGGTGGCCGTCGCCGACGAGGTCCAGGGGTCGGTCACGCTGTCCGAGAGGAGCGCGCCGCCGTCGCCGTTGTAGGACAGCGCTTCATACGTCTGGCCGGCCAGCCAGTCGGAGTCCTTCTGTGGGTCGTCGTTCGCTGTGTCGTTGAGCGTGGCGCTGTGGGTACCACTTGAAGTCTTGTCGCCGTCCATGCCCCGGAAGAACGTCTCCCGGGACAGCGTGATCTGCGCGGGTGCCGTGCCCGTGCGGGTCTCGACCGTGCCGTAGCCGCGCCACTGGTTCCAGGTGCGGTACTTGGCCTGGGTCAGCGGGTCGTCGTTGTAGTGCCAGGCCGGGTCCCCGACGTACTTGTACGACGTCTGGACGGGGAGCCCGTCGGTGGTGGGGTCCTGTGTCGTCACCGAGTTGACGAGGAACTTGTTGAACCAGTCCAGCTGCGGTGAGGTCTGTCCCGGCGCAGTCCAGTACTGCGGATAGCAGCGGTAGGTGTTGCTGTCCTCGCTGGACGGCAACACCGGGGTGCCCGTGCGGTGGCACTGGGGCGCGGTGTAGTTGACGGTGGTCACTTCGCCGGATTCGGTGGTGACCGTGGTCATCCGGTACCGGGTGATGGGCTGGTAACCGTCCAGGCCGTCCACGCGGTTGGCCAGCGCCTGTCCGGCGAACTTCACCGGCGGCAGATCCAGGCTTCCGCCGTCCTTGCCGGTGTGCACGATCTGGCTCAGCCACAGCGACGGGGTGGTGGTGTCCCCCGTCGGCGGGAAGGTGTGGGTCAGCGTCCAGGCGTCCACGTTCTGGTAGCCGGTGCCGACCAGGGTCTGGGTGCGGATGCCCGTCAGGCGCCTGGTGGTGAAGAAGGCCGGGCCGTGGTTGTTGCAGGTGCCCGTCGAGGCACAGGTCTGGTCGACGGGGACGTCCGGCCAGTGCGAGGCGTTGGCGGTCGTCATCTTCGTCGTGGCGCAGTCGAAGCCGGCGTCGGCCAGGCAGCGCTCGGAGGTGTCGAAGAAGACCTGGGCGGCGGCCGGGGCAGTGGTGTCGTAGACCTTGCCGGCCAGTTGACCGTACTGGATCTCGGAGAGGTAGCCGTCCCGGGAGTACGTGGTCGGAGTGGTGGCGTTGTCCCGGCCGTAATAGCCGGTCTCGGGTGTGTACCAGTAGCTGATGGCGTTGCCGTGCGGGTCGACGGTGTAGTCGAGGTTCCAGCGGTAGCCCTGCTGGCACCAGGAGTCGGCGAAGGTGGCTGCGTGGCACGGCTCGTTGGCGTCGTTGCCGTAGACGGGCGCGGTGAACACCGAGTTGGTGGTCGCGTTGCCCGTGGCCCAGCCGGGCAGCCGGTTCCTGCCGAAGTAGTACTGCGTGCCGTCGGCCGTGGTCACGACGAAGTACTCGTTGTCGTTGTCGCCGTTGACCGTGTCGGTCTTGACCTCGATCTTCTCGCCGTTGTCGCCCTGCGGGTGCCAGGTGTTCGACTTGTCGTCGTGGACCAGCGTGTTGGACGAGCCGTTCAGCGACAGGGTGAGCGAGTCGACATCGTCGGACCAGCACTCGTCCGAGGTCTTGGGGGTGCCGTTCGCCGTGTCGTCGGAGCAGGAGGCGTAGCTGCGCTCGACGAAGCCGGGTGAGTAGTCCCAGCCGTCGCCGATCCAGGAGGACTGGGCGTTCGTCGAGGAGGTGCGCCCATCGACGCTCTGCGAGCTGTAGCCGAGGGACACGTTCGGGGCCAGGCCACCGGGCACGTCGGGTACCGAGATGGGGTACGAGTAGCTGAAGGCACCGGCCGAACCACCGGCCGACCATTGGCCGGACGGGGACAGGGAGGTGGCCGCGTAGCTGCCGCCACCGCCCGTGGCCGCGGCCTCGGCCGCGAGCACCATCGGCTGTGCCGTCGTGGTGGCGGGCAGCGCGACCTCGGCCGAGACCGTCTGCGTCTTGGCGTCGTTGGTCGAGTTCAGCGGGGTCTGCTTGCGGCAGGCGGCGGCTTGCGGGGTGGTCAAGGCGCAGGCCGGCAGTTGGACGAGACGCAGCCGGCCCGCCCAGTCGCCACCGTAGGCGTCCTTGAACGCCGAGTAGCTCAAGCCCACTTGAGCGGTGCCGCCCGAAGTGGTGCTGTCGGGTTGCGCGGTGAGGACGACGCCGTTCAGAGCGAGTTTCTGGGCGGCCGTCTGGCCCGGCAGAGACACGTGGACGCGGGTGCCCGCACCCACCCGGTGTGCGCTCTTCGCCGCGGAAATCGTCACCGGGATGCCGTCAGCCTGCTCGGCGGCGGCACCTCGTGCGGGAACCGCCACATCGGCCGCTCCCTTGGCGGGCCAGGTCTTGTGTGCCTGGGCCGCGCTCCAGCGCCCCATCTGTGGCACCTTCGCGGCCTTGCCCGTGACCGGCGAGACCGGAACCGACAGTTCCTTCTTCTCCTTCACGAGGTAATCCGCGTGTTGTCCGGCCGCGAGCGCGTCCGTCGGCGCTATGAACCCGACGAGCAGTCCTAGCACGCCGATTGCGACGATCCACAAAGCGGGCACCCTGCGTATCCGCATGGTCTTTCTGTAAAGCCGCCAACGTGAATTGCGACGCACTCCGGACCCCCCATTCCAGCACGGCTGTCGAGGGTCTATCGGATCAGACAAAAGAGGCACCTCACAAGGTCTCCACATATCCAAAAGACATAGAGATCGTCACGTATCGGCCTCCATTCGACCAAAATTCGACACCAAATGCATCAACTTCGCCATGAACATGATTGATTGACCAACAAGGGCCTCAACTGCACTACTGCACAGCAAAGTTGCACACTTCATCTACTCTTCCAGCGATTTCAGGACGCCACGGCTTTCTTCTCTGACTGTTGTCGCCCTGCCGTGATTGCGGGTAGCCTCCCTCGCGCCCGTAGGCGTATTTCCACTCGGACTCAAATTGGGGGGCAGATGTCCGACCGTTTCCGCCGTTATCGCTCCGGCGGTCCATTCAGAAAGAGCCCGCGAATACCGGGCAGATTCCTGGCCCTTGCCACCGTCAGCGCGCTCTGCCTGGCACCGCTCGCCGCTCAGCCTGCCGCCGCGGACTCCGGACCGGACTCCGTCGCAGATGTCAACACCGGCCGCCCGGACCTGACGCCCGCGCCGACGGGTGACACGAAGTCACCGGAGCCGACCGGGTCCCTGCGCCCGACCTATGACGACGGCGGGCTGACGACAGCCGAGGAGTCGGCGCTGTCCAGCGCGCAGAAGAAAGCTGCGGCGAGCGGCGAGCCGGTCCGGGTCGACGCCCTGACGACCGAGACGGCCACCACAACCGCGAACCCGTCAGGCACCATCACCTATGACTCCAGCGTGCAGCCCGTGCGGGTCCGTAAGGCTCACCGCTGGGTCCCGGTCGACGCCACCCTGACGCGCAACGCGGACGGCACCTGGAGCCCCACGGCCGCGGCCGAACCGCTCGCCTTCTCCGGCGGCGGCACCAGCCCACTCGCCATCATGACCGAGGGCAAGGCATCCCTCGCCCTGTCCTGGCCCGACACCCTGCCCACCCCGCACGCCTCCGGCGCCGGCCTGAGCTATCCGAACGTGCTGCCCGGCGTGGACCTCCGAGTCACCGCCGACACCCAGGGCGGCTGGTCGCAGGTCCTCGTCGTCAAGAACGCACAGGCCGCAGCCGACCCGGCCCTCGCCCAACTCGCCCTGACCACAAAGGCCAAGGGCGTCACCGTCGCCGATGACGGTCACGGCAACCTCGCAGCGACCACACCGGACGGCAAGGTGCTCTTCAGCGCCCCGCAGCCGGCCATGTGGGACTCCAGCGGCATCGGCTCGGCACACACCACCCCGGAATCAGGCCCCGCCCCCAAGGCCCGAGTGGCCCGCGTCCAGGACCGCCTGCACGGCCGGACCCTGTCCCTCGTGCCCGACGCCGAACTGCTCGCCGGCGCCCACACCAAGTTCCCGGTCTTCATCGACCCGACCTGGAACCCGCACTACGCCACCGGCGCCAAACAGCACTACGTCGAACTGCAACAGGGCTGCCCCACCGCCAAGAACTACGACTCCACCCAGTACGGCGACCCCGGCGTCGGCTACAACAGCTGGTCCGGCTGCATCGGCCTCGAACGCGCCTACTTCCAACTGGCCCTGCCCTCGAGCGTGGACAACGCGCACATCGTCTCGGCCACCGTGAACGTCAAGGAGAACTACTCCGCCAGCTGCAGCCTCTCCTCGGACGTCTACCTCTACTGGTCCGGCGCGATCAGCTCCGGCACCACCTGGAACACCAGACCAGCCCTGAGCGGCAAACTGGCCACCAAGAGCTTCGGCCCTGCCTGCACCAGCGAGCCCTCCGGCGGCTTCTCGGTCACCGACACGATCAAAAAGGGCGCCAAAGTGCCCTGGAAGAGCTGGACGTTCGCCCTCATCAACAGCCAGAGCGGCAGCGGCGACGGCAACTACTTCAAGCGGTTCGACAGCAACCCGTCCATGTCAATCACCTACAACCACGTGCCCAACAAACCCGGCGCGCTGGCCACCAAGGTCGGCTCCACCTCGCTCGGCTGCGGCACCGCCACCCCGTACCCGATCGTCGGCAAGACCCTGGCCACCACCCCGCCCACCCTCAACGCCACCATCAGTGACACCGACAAGGACGCCCTCGCGGCCACCTACTCGTACTGGGTCGGCAGCGGTACCGCCACGGCCACCACCAGCGCCACCGTCGCCAGCGGCGCCAACGCACCCAAGCAGCTGCCCTCGACTTTCATGAGCGGCCTCGCCGACGGCAGCGTGGTCAGCTGGAAGGCCACCTCGTCCGACGGCGAAGACACCTCCGCCACCTCGGCCACCTGCCACTTCACCGTCGACCTGCACAGTCCGGCCCAGCCCACCGTCAAAACCGCGGACAACCTCTACCAGGAGGACGCAGCGGGCACCACCGCCGCCGGCACCGCGGGCAAGTTCACCCTCTCTGTGGACCCCGGCACCAACGGCAACAACGCGGCCAAGTTCCTCTACGGCCTGGACGCCGCGCCGCCCACGTCCAACACCCCTGCCGCCCAGACAGCAACGGCCAGCAACAACACCGCCACGATCACAGAGACCCCCGTGGCACCAGGCACTCACACGCTCTACGTGAACGCCGTCGACTCGGCCGGCAACGTCTCCGCCCAGCAGCAGTACGAATTCACCGCCATCGGCCACGCCACCAAGACCTACTCCAGCCTGCAGGCCGCCTTCAACAACACCGCCACCACCGACGACAGCAACCGCACCACCGCCGACGCCGATGGAGTGGGGTCCAGCCTTTCCCTCCAGACACTCAAAGCAGCCGGCTGGCAACCCGGCGGCAAGATCACCGTCGACGGCGCCACCTTCACGCTGCCCAACTTCGGCTCCACAAGCGGCGACAACGTGCTCGCCGCCAACCAGACCATCCAGATGAACAACGTCGGCGGCCAGGCACTGGTCTTCCTCGGCTACTCCACCTACGGATCCGTCGGCTCCCAACACCAGGACGGCGACACCACCAGCCCCGTCGTCCCCGACAACACCAACACGTCCGCCACCAACTGCAGCCTCGGCAACGGCACCTACGAAGACTGCCTCACTCCTACGGGATCCATTGCCTACGGAGACGGCACCTCACAGCCCTACTTCCTGACCATGCCCGACTGGGTGGACGGCCCCGACACCCTGGCCGCCGTCACCCTTCCGTACCGCAACATCCCCGCCAATCCGGTGACCCACAGCACCAACATCTATGCCTTCGCCGTCCCGTTGAAGGCCGGCGTCACCGTCAGCTCGGTCAACCTGCCCGACGTTGCCGACGCCGCGCGTAGGTACGTGCCGGGAATGCACATCATCGGCATGTCCGTCCGCGACACCACCACTGCGGCGAACGGCGCTACCTGGACCGGAAGTTGGAGCGCGCCTACCGAGGAGCGGTTCCAGTTCTCGTCCATGGGCGCCTTCAGCAACCAGACCTTCCGCGAGGTCAGCCAGATAAGCGCCGGCGGCGACCACGTGCGGCTACGCCTCTCCAACGCCCTGGGTACCAACCCGTTGACCCTCGACCACGTCACCGTCGCCCCGTACAGCAGCGGCGCGGCAACCGCCTCCACACCGGTGGACGTGACCTTCGGCGGAGTCAAATCGGTGGTCATCCCGGAGGGCGGCGAACTCTACAGCGACCCGCTCCCCATGGCGGTCGCCCCAGGCGGAGTGATCACGACCAGCATCCACCTGGTGAACCAGGTGAGCTACCTCGTCATGCACCCCTGGGCAGCTACCGACTCAGTCGGCTACGTCAGCGCCGTCGGCAGCGGCGATCACACCACGGACACGGCCAACACGGCGTTCACCGGTACCGGCACGGTCGCGGGCCGCTCCACCGACATCCTCACCGGAGTAGACGTCACCACCACCGACCACCAGCCCACCGTCTCCGTGCTCGGCGACGGCCTCATCAACACCCGCACCACGGGCAACACGGCGGGCTACAGCACTCCCCGCTTCAACCAGTATCTGGCGAACCGCCTGATAACCAACACGGACGGTGTACCGGTCTACGGCGTCGAGAACGCCGGCATCGAGAACAACTACCTGGGAACCGACCAGGGTCCAGGCGCGGGCGGTCGCGCAGCGCTCACCCGCCTTGACCGGGACGTCCTGTCCGTGCCCGGCATCCGCACAGTCGTGGTCACACAAGGCTTGGAGGACATCGTCGCCGGCCACGACGACGTCGACATCGACAGCGCTCTCGGACTGTTGCGAGACCAGCTCAAGGGCTGGGGCATCAAGGTCATCTTCACCACTCTGACACCGTGCGACGGCAACAGCGCCTGCACAGCGGCAGTCGACCAGAACCGCATGGACACCAACACCTGGATCACCGACCAACTCGACTTCACCACCCCAACTGTGAGCTACGTGGACGCGGAAGCCATCGTGGCGGTCACGAACACAGCGAGTACAGCAGACCCGCAAGCACTGAAACTGGGCAACGACGCCGCCCCGGCTGACTTCGACTCCGGCGACCACGTCAACCTCACAGCGGACGGCTACATCGCCATCAGCAATGCCTACGACCTGACCTCACTCGGGCCGGACGCATAGCCTGGCGACAGCGGCCGGGTGTACCGCAGCAACCTTGTGGCGCACCCGGTCCGGGTGATTTTCCGGGGAGCCGCCGGACCACTACCGGCCGTCGAGGTAGGGCCCAGTCGGCATCCTGAGCCCGGGATCGCACAAGTAGAGGGCGGGGTCTTGGGACCCCGTCTTCGTCATGTGCCGGACGCGGGTCCGGCTGTCAGCAGCCGCCCGACGCGCCCCGCGTACCGCCGATGCCGATCCGGACGGTGGCCGGGGCGGCGCAGCAGCCGCCGTCCTCGCTGTCGTTCTGGGCGGTGTCGGGGGTGTCGAACAGGCCGGCGCCGCCGCAGACTCCGGTTTCCGGGAGGGTCAACTCCACGCGTTCCGCGGCCGCCTGGTCGCCGGCGAGGGCGGCGGCGATGGAGCGGACCTGCTCGTGACCGGTCATCGCGAGGAACGTGGGGGCGCGGCCGTAGGACTTCATGCCGACCAGGTAGACGTCCTTCTCCGGGTGGGAGAGCTCGTTCACGCCGTGCGGGTGGACCGTGCCGCAGGAGTGCGCGTTCGGGTCGATCAGCGGGGCGAGGGCGGTCGCGGCCCGGAGGCGTTCGTCCAGGCCGAGGCGGAGCTCGGCGAGGAAGGACAGGTCGGGGCGGAGGCCGGTCAGGACGATGACCTCGTCGACCGGGTCCAGGCGACGGCCGTCCTCCGCGACGAGCACGAGCCGGTCACCGTCGCGTTCCACAGCCTGTGTACGGAATCCGGTGACCGCGCTCGCCCGGCCCGCCTCGACGGCCGTCCTGGCGCGCAGGCCGAGGGCGCCCCGGGCGGGGAGCTGATCGGCGTCTCCGCCGCCGTACGTCGAACCGGTGATCCCGCGGCGCAGGATCCACTCCGCGTGGGTACCGTCGCCCTCCCCCTCGGCGAGGTCGGCGAGAGACGCGAGGGCGGTGAAGGCGGAGGCGCCGGACCCCACGACCGCGGTGCGCCTGCCCGCGTAACGGGCGCGGACGGACGGGTCCTTGAGATCCGGGACGCGGTAGGCGATGTGGTCTGCGGCGGCCCTCTCACCGAGGGCGGGCAGGCCGTTCGCGCCTGCCGGGCCGGGGGTGGACCAGGTGCCGGAGGCGTCGAGGACGGCGCGGGCGGTGATCCGTTCCTCGTGGCCGTCGGTGGTGTCGATGTGCACGGTGAAGGGCTGCTGGTCACGGCCGGCGCGTGCGACTCCGGTCACCGTGGCACCCTGCTGCCCGCCGCTCACCGAGCGCCCGTTCTCCGCGGAGGAGGCCGAGGCGGCCGCGCGGATGTTCAAGGCGCTGGGTGATCCGGTACGGCTGCGGCTGTTCTCGGCGATCGCCTCGCACGAGGGCGGCGAGGCGTGCGTGTGCGACATCTCCGACGTCGGTGTCTCCCAGCCGACCGTGTCGCACCACCTGAAGAAGCTGAAGGACGCCGGGCTGCTCACCTCGGAGCGGCGCGGACCTGGGTGTACTACCGGGTCGAGCCGTCCGTCCTCGCGGGCATGGGGCAGCTGCTGGCCAAGGCGTCCGCCACCGGGTGAGACGACAAGGCCGCGCAGGTGTCAGTCGCCGGGCTTCCGGACCGGTGGGAAGACGAGACCCACCAGCGCCAACCCGGCCACCGCGCCGACCAGTTGCATGCCCACGAACGCCGCGACCGAGCCGGGCGCGATGCCCGCGAAGGTGTCGGTGAAGGCGCGGCCGACCGTCACGGCCGGGTTGGCGAAGGACGTGGACGACGTGAACCAGTAGGCGGCGCCGATGTACGAGGCGACCGCGACGGGAGCGAAGCGCAGGCGGTCGGTGCGGGCCAGGCCGAAGATCAGCAGGATCAACCCGGCCGTGGCGACGGCCTCGCCGAGGAGCAGGTGCCCGGCGGAACGATCGTGGGTCGACCACTTCACCAGCGGCTCACCGAACATCGCGTCCGCCAGGATCGCGCCGGCGATGGCACCCACGGTCTGCGCGGGGACGTAGACCAGTACCTCGCGTGCGGTGACACCCGCTCCCGCGCGACGGGCGGTCCACCACTCGGCCAGGGTCACGGCCGGGTTGAAGTGCGCGCCGGAGACCGGGCCGAGCAGCAGGATGAGGACGCCGAGGCCGAAGACGGTCGCGGTGGAGTTGGCGAGCAGTTGCAGGCCGACGTCCTCGGTCAGCAGGGTGGCCTGGATGCCGGAGCCGACCACGACGGTCACCAGGCCGGCGGTGCCGATCAGTTCGGCCGCGGCCCTGGCGACCAGCGGGGGCGCCTGGGGCGGGGCGGCACCGGCAGGGGTGGGGTCGGTGGCTTCGTTCGCCTCGGTGGCGGTCAGGAGGACTCCTCGGTGCGGGTCGCCGTAGGGACGGCGATCAGGGGCAGGACCGCTTGACGTTGTTCTCGGCGGTGATGCGCGCGGTCTCCGCGAGGCCGGTGAACCGGCCGGCGAGCGAGGCGATGACGTCGGGCCTGAGCCGGTAGTAGGTGAACCGGCCGCACGGCTCCGTCTCCACGATCCCGGCCTCGCGCAGCACCTTCAGATGGTTGGAGAGATTGGTCTGCCTCGCCCCCGTCTCCTCGATCAGGTGGGTGGTGCAGAGCGTCTCCTCGGCGAGGAGGGTGACGATCCGCAGGCGGAGCGGGTCGGCCAGGACCCGCAACAGATCAGTGTCGACCGACGTCAGCATGGACTGATACTTTCACATCAGCGGCAACTGATACCAGCAGGTGCTGATACATCTGGGAGAGACCTCTGATGCCCGACAAGCCCTCCGTGCTGTTCGTCTGCGTCCACAACGCGGGCCGTTCCCAGATGGCCGCCGCGTGGCTGACCCACCTGGCCGGAGACCGTGTCGAGGTCCGCTCCGCCGGCTCCGCCCCGGGCGACCGGGTCAACCCTGCCGCCGTCCAGGCCATGCGCGAGGTCGGCATCGACATCTCCGCCGAGGTCCCGAAGACGCTCACCGTGGACGCGGTACGGGAGTCCGACGTCTGCGTCACCATGGGCTGCGGCGACACCTGCCCCGTCTTCCCCGGCAAGCGCTACCTGGACTGGCGGCTCGACGACCCGGCGGGCCAGGGAGTCGAGGCCGTCCGGCCGATCCGGGACGAGATCAGGACGCTCGTCGAGGGACTGATCGAAGAGCTCGCCCCGGAGAAGTAGCGGCCCGGTCCGAACGGGACGGTGGAGCGGGCTGCACCCCCGGTCGGGGAGCACACTCCCTCGTGGCGGCGGCTCCGTCCCGGGATCGTGGACCTCATCAGGTCACCATCGGTTTCCGCACCGCACAGGAGTGTCCCGCCATGCCGCACAGCACCGCCCCGGCGACCACCGCGACCCGCTCCGGCCGCCCGGCGTCCGGCACATCACGCCGGACTCCGGCCACGGCCGTCCCCGTCATGCCGCTCTGGCAGGGCCTGGCCCACCTCTTCGCCCCGACGGACGCCGCCGTACGGCCGTGAGCGGTGGGCCGGTACCGGCCACGAGGGAGTGGGCCGTGACCGGTGGGCCGCCGCTCAGCCCACCTGCCCCGGCACCTCCTTCATCTCGTCCACCACCGCCCGCCGCGTGATCGCGATGGTGAAGGTCACCGTGCCCTTCTTGTAGGTCTCGTTCGGTTCGACCTGGACGTTGCGCTCACCGAGGAACGCGTACGTCTTCTTGTCGAAGATCCACTCCGTGCGCTGTCCGTTCTGCTCGTCAAGGCGTGCGATGGCGACCCCGTGGCGTCCGACGGCGTCGACCGCGTCGTCCACCGCGACGACCCCCGGGATCTCGGCCGCGGCCTTGTAGAGCGCGGCGGTGAGGTCCGCGGGCGGGTAGCTCTCGATCAGGAGGTCGCCGATGGCGACGAAGGCGGCCTGGTCGCGGGGGACTTCGGGGTCGCGGACGGCGTCCGACTCCTTGTAGATCTGTCGCAGCAGGGCCTTGGGGTCGGTGGGCAGTCGGACCAGCCGGTCGTAGGCCGAGCTGACCGGGTTCGGTCCGGCCAGGGTCATGCCGCCGTCCTCCGTGTTGCCGGGCTCGATCAGCCAGCCGTCCTTGCCGTCGGGGGACTCCCAGACCTGGCGGGAGTGCAGTTTCTCGCTCACCATCGTGGTCTTGTCGTCGACGGTCCTGGGGTAGGTGCTGGCCACCTTCGAGGCGATGTAGAGGAACTGGTCGTCGCGCACGGTGGGTTCGGAGGTGTCCGCGGCGGCCAGGGAGATGTGGTCGAGCAGCGGGGCGGCGCCCTTCGCGTCGGCGGCACCGACCCGGGTGGTCAGCGCGGGGCCGGTGGCCAGGGACGGCTCGCTGTCGCCGCCGGTGAGCGCGAGGCCGCCCACCACCACGCCGGCCAGGGCGCAGGCCATCGCGGGCAGCAGGATCGCCCGGCGCAGGAACGGGTTGGGTCGACGTGCGGCCACCGGGGCCGGTGCCGGGCCGGAGGCGGTCGTACGCAGGTCTTCGCGGATCTGGACCATCATCTGCTCCTTGTGGAACTGGTGGCGGCCCGCCGGCAGATCCCGCTCCACGGAGGGCAGAAGACCCTGGGTCTCCGTCCACTCGGCCGGGTGCGGCTGGGAGGGGTTGGCGTTCATCGGTTTCCTTCCTGTGCGGACCGGATCACGAACTCGCGATCACCTGTTATCTGCCGGTTCGTGCGGGTGGGTTCCCCTTTTTTTCGGGCGAGTTCGACCTCGGCCAGCTTCCGCAGCCTCCCGCGGGCCCGGGACAGCCGGGAGCGGACGGTCCCGACGGGGATGCCGAGGGCGCGGGCGGCGTCGGCGTACTCCAGGCCCTCCCACAGGCACAGCACGAGCACCTCGCGTTCGGGGCGTCTCAGTGAGGCGAGCGCGGTCAGCGTGGCGGCGATCCGGCGCCGGTCGTCCACCCGCCCGGACACCTCCTCCGCATGGTCGGCGACCTCCACGACACCCGCCTCGGCCGCGGCGTTCGCCGCCGCCCGGTAACGCCGGTTGCCGCGGCCGTGGGAGCGGGAGACGTTGGTGGCGATGCCGAGCAGCCAGGGCCGCAGCGAGCCCCCGTCGGCCTCGATCGAGTCCCGGCGCCGCCAGGCCTCCATGAACGTCGCCGACATGACGTCCTCGGCCACGGACCAGTCGGCGGTCAGCCGGAAGGCGTGGTTGTACACCGAGCGGGCGCACGCGTCGTAGAGCTCCGCGAAGGCGTCCGGATCCCCGGCCCGTATCCGGGTTCGCATATCTGTGGTCACGTTCTCAACTGCCTGACCGGATCACCGAGTTCCAGTGACCCCCGTCACATCCCTGTCAATCCTGTCAATGTTGTGCACTTTCTTGACGGCAGTCACCAGAGAGCCTAATTTCACGGTGTCCTTCCCCCGCTCAAGGGAGAGCGCGATGCCCCCGTCCCCCACCGCATCAGAACGCACCCGGCAACTCCGCCGAGTCGCCCTCTCGGGCCTGCTCGGCACCGCAGTCGAGTTCTACGACTTCCTCGTCTACGGCACCGTCGCCGCGCTCGTCTTCGGCGAACTGTTCTTCCCCGGCGCCGACCCCGCCGTGGGCACGATCGCCGCCTTCGGCACCTTCGCCGCCGGATACGTGGCCCGCCCCATCGGCGGCATCGTGTTCGGGCACTTCGGTGACCGGCTCGGCCGCAAGAACATGCTGCTGCTCACCATGGGCCTGATGGGCGGCGCCAGCTTCCTCATCGGTCTGCTGCCCACGTACGACACCATCGGCGTCTGGGCGCCGGTCCTGCTGATCACCCTGCGCGTGCTGCAGGGCATCGCCATCGGCGGTGAGTGGGGCGGCGCCACGCTCATGGTCGTCGAGCACGCCGGCGAGAAGCGCCGCGGCCTGTGGTCCAGCTTCACGCAGATGGGAGCCCCGCTCGGCTCCCTGATCTCCGCCGCCGTGGTCGCGATGGTCTCCACCCTCCCCAAGGACCAGTTCGCGGCCTGGGGCTGGCGGGTGCCGTTCCTGGTGAGCGTGCTGCTGCTCGGCGTCGGCCTGTTCGTCCGCCTCCAGGTGGTCGAGAGCCCGCTGTTCGCCGAGGTGAAGAAGGACCGCGCCGAGTCGAGGCTCCCCGTCCTCGACGTCCTGCGCCGCCCGAAGCCGGTGGTGCTGGCCTGCTGCGTCGGTATCGGCGCCTTCACCGCGCAGTCCCTGCTGACCAGTTACCTGATCTCGTACGCCACCGGCATCGGCTATCCCCGCCCGCAGGTGCTCACCGCGCTCACCGTCTCCGCCGCGGTCGCCCTGGTCGTCCTGCCCTGCGCCTCCGCGCTCTCCGACCGGATCGGCCGCCGCCCGGTCGTCCTCACCGGAGCGCTCCTGTCCGCCGCCACCGCCTTCCCCGTCCTCGCGCTCATCGACTCCAAGTCGTCGGGGGCCCTGATCCTGGCCGTGGTCATCGGCCACGGCATCTCCCAGTCGCTGATGTACGGCCCGCTCGGCGCCCTGTTCAGCGAGATGTTCGGCACCAAGGTCCGCTACACCGGCGCCTCCCTCGGCTACCAGGGCGCGACCCTGGTCGGCGCCGGGTTCTCCCCGATGATCGCCGGCAGCCTCGTCGCGAGCAGCGGCAACGGCACCCCCGTCGCCCTCCTGCTGTGCGGCGGCTCGCTGATCACCGCGCTGACGGTGTGGTTCGTCCGCGAGACCAGCCGTACCTCGCTCGGCGAGGACACCACCGAACAACCCACCGCCCCCCACACGGAGGAGATCACCGCATGAGGCACAGCACCCGCATCGCCTGCACCGCGGCCTTCCTGCTCACCCTCACCGCCGCACCCGCCGCCACGGCGGCGACCACCGCTGACCCGACCCACGTGGACGGCCAACTCCCCTCCGGCGCCACGTACATGATGGACGTCCCCACCACCTGGAACGGCACCGTCCTCCTGTTCAGCCACGGCTACAACGGCGGCCCGGCGAACCCGGCCCAGGACGCCCCCGACGCCCCCACCAAGGCCCTTCTCCTCCAGCAGGGTTACGCCCTCATCGGCTCCTCGTACGCCAGCACCGGCTGGGCGGTGACGGACGCGGTCCCCGACCAGATGGCCACCCTGAAGACCTTCACCGACCGCTTCGGCCAGGCCTCCCGCACCATCGCCTGGGGACGGTCCTACGGCGGCCTGGTCACCACCGCGATCGCCGAGCGCCACCCCGACGAGATCGACGGCTCGCTCTCCATGTGCGGCCTGGTCCAGGGCGGTGTGGCCAACTGGAACAACACCCTCGACCCGGCGTTCGCCCTCAAGACACTCCTGGGCTCCGACGTCCCCCTGGTGAACCTCCCGACCCAGCAGGCCGCCACCGACGCCGCGAACTCCCTGACCGCCAAGGTCGACTCCGCGCAGACGACGGCCGAGGGCCGGGCCCGTATCGCCCTCGCCGCCGCCCTGCACAACATCCCGGTCTGGAACGCGCCCACCCAGACCCGCCCCGCCGCGACCGACTGGGACGCCCAGCAGGCCAACCAGTACGACGCCGTCAAGGGCCTGCTGAAGATCGCCGCCTTCAACCGGCGCCAGGAGGCCGAGGTCCGGGCGGGCGGCAACATGTCCTGGAACACCGGCGTCGACTACACGCGGCTGTTCGGGGAGTCCTCCGTCCGCAAGGAGGTCACCGCTCTGTACAAGAAGGCCGGCCTCTCCCTGAGCAAGGACCTGGCCACCCTCAACCGGACCCCGCGCATCAAGGCGGACCGGAAGGCCGTGGCGTGGATGAGCAGCACCAGCTCCTTCACCGGTGAGCTCGCCAAGCCCCAGCTCTCCATCCACACCATCGGCGACCCCTTGGTCCCCGTCCAGACGGAGAGCGCCCTGAAGCGGGCGGTCACCGCGGCCGGCTCCGCTCCCCTGCTCCGCCAGGCGTACGTCGACAACGCCGGCCACTGCACCTTCAGCACCGCCGAACAGCTGGGCGCCCTCCACACCCTGGAGGACCGCCTGACCACCGGCAGCTGGCAGGGCACCGACCCGGCGTCCCTCAACGCCCGCGCCACCGCCGCCGACCCCACCACCCCCACCCGCTATGTCTCGTACCGGCCCACCCCCTACCTGCGCCCGTTCGACCTTGCGCACCCCGCCGACCGCCGGTGACCTCGTACGACCGCCCGCCGCACGGCCGGCGGGCGGCCGTACCCTTGCCCCCGTGGACGACGACATCCTGGACACCGTGGACGGGCCGCAGCCGCGCCCGCAGTCGCTCATGCTCGCCTTCTTCGGCAACCACGTGCTGGAGGAGGGGGAGCTGGGCGTCTACTCGGGCAGCATCATCGACGTGTTGGGCCGTGTCGGTGTGGGCGAGCAGGCCGTGCGCTCCACCCTCACCCGGATGGTCAACCGCGGCATGCTGCAGCGTCAGCGCGAGGGCCGCAAGATGTTCTTCGGCCTGACCCCGCAGGCCACCCGCGTCCTGATCGACGGCCGCACCCGCATCTGGGAGCAGGGCGCGGTCAACGACGACTGGGACGGCTCCTGGACCCTGCTCGGCTTC
The DNA here is from genome assembly GCF_042872225.1 of Streptomyces sp. NPDC005374. NCBI lineage: Bacteria > Bacillati > Actinomycetota > Actinomycetes > Kitasatosporales > Streptomycetaceae > Streptomyces > Streptomyces sp. NPDC005374. Next base: position 1,117,089 of record NZ_JBIAKA010000001.1, read on the forward strand.
TCCCTGCCCGACTCCTGGAAGCGCCAGCGCCACGACCTGCGTTCCCGGCTGGCCTGGTCGGGATTCGGCGCGCTGTACAGCGGGCTGTGGATCGCCCCGGGTCATGTCGACGTCTCCGCGGTCGTCGCCGAACTGGGCCTCACCGCCCACGTGAAGATCTTCCACGCGCAGGCCGCCGAGGTGACCGACATCGCGCAGATGATCCGCGACACCTGGGACCTGGAGTCCATCGCCGCCCGCTACGTCACCTTCGACAAGCGCTGGAGCGCCCACCTGGGCAACGGCCCCGACACCGACCCGATCGGCACCCGTCTGCGCCTGGTCAGCGAGTGGCTGTGGACCATCCGCACCGACCCGCGCCTCCCCGCCCGCCACCTCTCCCCGGCCTGGCCGGCCCGCACGGCGCAGGAGACCTTCCGCCGGGTCGCGGAACAGACCCACCCGGCCCTGACGGCGGCCCGCACGGCACTGGAGACGACCCCCCTGCACCGGCAGCCCGCCCCGGCCTCCACGTCCGGTTCGCTCCCGTAGGCGATGAACACCCCGGTGCCGCCCCGCCGTCGCCCCGCGTTCACCTCCCCCGCCAACGATGCGCACATGAGACGTCTCACCCCCGCCCTCGCCACCGCAGGGCTCGCCGCCCTCCTCGCGACCGCCGCGTTCCCCGCGCAGGCCGTGTCCGAGCACCGCGGCGACAGCGACAGCTACGGGACGAAGGCTCCCTACGAGCCCCAGCAGAACCCCCGCACCTACCAGAAGGCCCCCGCCGGTTTCGTCCCCGTCTTCACGGAGAACGTCTCCCGGCACGGCTCCCGCGCCGCGACCGACAGCGAGGACGGCGACCTGGTCCTCGCCCTGCTGGACAAGGCCCGGGCGGCGAACGGACTCACCGCGAAGGGCCGGGAGTTCGGCCCGAAGGTGCAGGCGCTCCAGGCCGCCATGAGCGGTGTCGGCTACGGCGACCTCAGCGGCCGTGGCAAGCAGGAGCTGAAGGACACGGCCACCCGCCTCGCGCAGCGACTGCCGGGCCTCTTCGCCACGATCGCGAAGAAGGGCGAGAGGATCGACGTCGTCAGCTCGGGCCAGGGCCGGGCCGTGGACAGCGCGAACATCTACGCCGGGACCCTCGCCGAGAAGGACCCGGAGCTCAAGCCGCTCATCGGCGCCACCCGCACGGACGTCGACCTGCTGTACTTCCACAAGGCCGCCGGCGGCAAGGCGTACCGCGACTACATCGCGAACGACCAGCGCCTCGCGGACACCCTGAAGAGCGTCACCGACCAGCCGAAAACCCACAGCGCGGCCCGCGGCGTACTGCGGAAGCTCCTCCGTACGTCCTTCGTCGACACGCTCTCCGCCGACGACCAGGTGACCGCGGCCCAGGCCGTCTACAACCTGTACGCGATCGCCCCCGCCATGCGCGAGGAGAGCCCCGGCGGCAGGGGCTGGGGCCTGGAGAAGTTCATCGCGAAGCGGGACGCCGACTGGTTCGGATACCTCAGCGACGCCGAGGACTTCTACGAGAAGGGCCCGGGCTTCGCGGACAGCGACATCACCTACAAGATGGCCGGCGTCCTGCTCGACGACCTCTTCAAGCAGGTCGAGGCCAAGCGGGCCGGCACCCGCGACCTGGGCGCCGAACTCCGCTTCACCCACGCCGAGGAGATCATCCCGCTGGCCGCGCTGATGGGTCTGCCGGGCAGCACCCAGGGCGTCACGGCCGCGAAGCCGTACACGTACGCCACCAACGCCTGGCGCGGTGCCGCGGTGGCCCCGCTCGGCGCGAACATCCAGTGGGACCTGTACCGCAAGGGCAACGCCTACCTGGTCCGCATGCTCTACAACGAGAAGGAGACCGCCTTCAAGCAGGCCTGCAGGCCGGTCTCGAAGGGCAGCAAGTTCTACGACCTGAACGAACTGGAGCGCTGCTTCGGCAGGACGGCGAACTGACCGGGCGAACACGGACGCGGGCGGTCACCGACGCGGGGGCTCGACCTCCGGGGCTCAGCCTCCGGGGGCGTCCCCGCCGACCGTGAACCCGATCACCGTGCCGCCCCCGTCCCGGGGGAACGCGAACGGCGCTCCCCCGTGCGACAACGCCACCTCCCGCACGATCGACAGCCCGAGCCCCGACCCCGGCAACGACCGGGCGTCCGCCGCCCGGAAGAAACGGTCGAAGACCCGCACCAGGTCGGCGTCGGTGATCCCCGGCCCCCGGTCCAGCACCTCCACCCGCACCGGCCCGGCCGCCGTGATCCCGGAGACCGAGATCTCGATCGCCGCGGTGCCCTCCCGGTCGAACTTCGCCGCGTTCTCCACGAGGTTCGAGACGGCCCGCTGGAGCATGCCCGGCCGCCCGTCGGTCGTCGTGGCACCGCTCGCGTGCACGAGGACCTCCCGGCCGGTCCGCCGCCGGGCCAGCCCCGCCACCTCCTCCGCGACATCGGCGAGATCCACCCGCTGGGGCGGCTCGTTGTCCGCCTGCCCCGCCGCGAGATCGACCAGCTCGTTGACCAGATCGGTCAACTCCCGGGCCTCCTGCGTCAGATCGGCGACCAGTTCGTCCCGGGTCTCGGGCGGCAGCTCGTCGATCCGGCGCAGCAGCGAGATGTTCGTACGCAACGACGTCAACGGCGTCCGCAGCTCGTGCCCCGCGTCCTGCACGAGCCGCCGCTGGTCCTCCTCGGACTGCGCGAGCCGCCCCAGCATCCGGTCGAACGCCCGACCGAGCCGCCCCACCTCGTCGTAGCCGGTGACCGGCACCTCGATACCGAGCCTCCGGGTGCGCGCGACATCCTCCGCGGCGGACGTGAGGATCACCAGGCGCCGGGTGATGCGCCGGGCCAGCCACCACCCGAACAGCCCGGCCCCCACCACCACCGCGGCCATGAGCAGAAACGTCCGCTGCTGCAGCGCCCTCAGCAGGTCCTCGGTGTCGCTGAACTCCTGGGCGACCTGCACGGCCCCGCGCCCCCCGCCGAGCGAGACGGTGGCGATCCGGTAGACGTCGCTCCCGACCGAGACCTCCTTGTGCAGCGCCATCCGCCCCGCGTTACCGGCGGCCGCGATCCGCCGGTCGGCGGAGACCACCGGCAGCGCGGGACGCCCCGGGTCGGCGACGGCCCCGGAGGCACCCAGCACCTGTACGTCCGTCCGGGCGGGCCGCACGAGGTCGTGCCCCGGAGCCGACGACGAGAAGTCCTCCGGCGTCATCCGGTGCTGGCTCACCTCGTCCCGCAGATCCTGGACGACCTGGTCGAACACGGACTCCTGGTCCACCCGCACCAGCCGGGCGGCGGCGTTGTAGGACAGCACACCCACCAGGACGGTCACCGCGGCCGTGACCACGGCGAAGGACACGGCGAACGTGGTCCGCAGGGACAGCAACCGGGGCCGGGGCCGGGCCCACAACCTGGCCAGCCGCCCCACTCAGTCCTCCCGGAGCACGTAACCCACGCCACGCACCGTGTGGATCAGCTGCGGGGCGCCGGGGTCGTCGAGCTTGCGGCGCAGGTAGCCGACGTACACGGCGAGGTTCTTGGAGCCGGGCCCGAAGTCGTAGCCCCAGATACGGTCGTAGATCGTCGAGTGGTCGAGCACGATCCCCGCGTTGCGCACGAGCAGCTCCAGCAGCTCGAACTCGGTGCGGGTCAGCTCCAGCTCGCGCGTCCCCCGCCAGGCCCGCCGCGCCTGGATGTCCATGCGCAGTCCGGCCGCCTCGATCCGCCCCTGGGGCAGCTCGGGAACGGCCGCCTTCGGCGCGACGCCGGCCGGAGCCATCCCGTCCGGGCTGGTGCGCCGCAGCAGGGCGCGCAGCCGGGCGAAGACCTCCTCGACGTCGAACGGCTTGACCACGTAGTCGTCGGCGCCCGCGTCCAGTCCGGCGATCCGGTCCTGGGTCTCCACGAGGGCCGTCAGCATGAGGATCGGCGTCCGGTCGCCCTCGGCGCGCAGCACCCGGCAGACCTGGAGTCCGTCGATCCCGGGCATCATCACGTCGAGGACGAGCACGTCCGGCGGCGTCCGGTGGGCCTGCGCCAGCGCCTCGACGCCGTCGGCGACCGCCGTGACCTGGTAGCCCTCCAGGGTCAGGGCGCGTTCCAGGGCATGGCGGATGGCACGGTCGTCTTCGGCGAGCAGCACGTTTGGGGGCACGTGCCCAGTCTGCCAAGGCCTTCGGCGGTTGGCCGAGGTGAGCAGTCCCGCAGTGGCCCTTCTTACTGGCCTCTCACCGTGACGGCCCAGCCTCCGGGCGACCCGGATCAGACCCGCAGCGCCGCCAGCCGCTCCTCGAACGGCACCACCGCGCCGAACCCGTCAGCCGCGCCCACCACGGGCCCACGCCCGGCCGGAAGCCCCGCCGACAGCCCGGACATCAACCCCGCCAGCTCCCCCGCGGCCCGCTCGATCCGCCCGTCCAGCCCCTCGGCGCCCCAGTCCTCCGACGCGGCGTACACCCCGGTCGGCACGACGACGGCCTTCAGGTAGGCGAACAGGGGTCGCAGCGCGTGATCCAGCACGAGGGAGTGCCGGGCCGTCCCGCCGGTCGCCGCGATCAGCACCGGCTTCCCGGCCAGCGTCTCCGGCTCCAGCACGTCGAAGAACGACTTGAAGAGCCCGCTGTACGACGCCGAGAACACCGGCGAGACGACGATCAGCCCGTCGGCCCGGGCCACCGCCTCCTGCGCGGCCGACAGCTGCCTGCCGGGGAACCCGTTGGTGAAGTTGTGCGCGATCTCCACGGCGAGCTCCCGCAGCTCGACCACCTGGACCTCGACCGGCGTCCGCCGACCGACCGCCGCGGCCAGCCGGTCCCCCAGCAGCCGCGTGGACGAGGGCACGCTCAGCCCCGCGGACACGACGACGAGCTTCATACGGCGGCCTCCTTGCGGGCGGTGGTGAGCAGCGACGCGTGCGTGGGGGCGTCCGGCACCCCGGCCGGGCGGCCCACCGCGAACTCCTTGCGCAGCACCGGCACGACCTCCTCGCCGAGCATGTCGAGCTGCTCCAGGACGGTCTTCAGGGGCAGCCCGGCGTGGTCCACGAGGAACAGCTGGCGCTGGTAGTCCCCGGCGTACTCGCGGAACTTCAGCGTCTTCTCGATGACCTGCTCCGGGGAGCCCACGGTCAGCGGGGTCTGGTCGGTGAAGTCCTCGAGGGACGGCCCGTGCCCGTACACCGGGGCGACGTCGAAGTAGGGCCGGAACTCCTTCACCGCGTCCTGCGAGTTGCGCCGCATGAACACCTGCCCACCCAGCCCCACGATGGCCTGCTCGGCCGTCCCGTGCCCGTAGTGGGCGTACCGGGACCTGTACAGCTCGACCATCTGCTTGGTGTGGTCGGCCGGCCAGAAGATGTTGTTGTGGAAGAACCCGTCGCCGTAGTAGGCGGCCTGCTCGGCGATCTCGGGCGAACGGATGGACCCGTGCCACACGAACGGCGCGACCCCGTCCAACGGCCGCGGAGTCGACGTGAACCCCTGCAGTGGCGTCCGGAACTTCCCCTCCCAGTCGACGACGTCTTCACGCCACAGCCTTCGCAGCAGCGCGTAGTTCTCGATCGCGAGGTTGATCCCCTGCCGGATGTCCTGCCCGAACCACGGATACACCGGCCCGGTGTTGCCGCGCCCCATCATCAGATCCACCCGCCCGTCGGCCAGGTGCTGGAGCATCGCGAAGTCCTCGGCGATCTTCACCGGGTCGTTCGTGGTGATCAGCGTGGTGGAGGTGGAGAGGATCAGCTTCTCGGTCTGCGCCGCGATGTACCCGAGCATGGTCGTCGGCGACGACGGCACGAACGGCGGGTTGTGGTGCTCACCGGTCGCGAAGACGTCGAGCCCGACCTCCTCGGCCTTCAGCGCGATGGCGACCATGGCCTTGATCCGCTCGCGCTCGGTCGGCGTACGGCCCGTCGTGGGGTCCGGCGTGACATCACCGACGCTGAAGATCCCGAACTGCATGGTCCCTCACCCTCCAGTTTGTTGACGGTTAAACTATAACCGCACGCCCGGAGAACGAAGCCCCGTCCGCCCCTATTCCCACCACCCCAGGGCCGCAGGACCACGCCAACGCGCGCCCCCACAACCCACCCAGAGCCGCGGGCCCGTTCAACCCACGCCCCCACCACCCACCCAGGGGCGCGGGGAACTGCGCGACCAGCCCCCACGCACCCGCAGCCGAACAACGACCGCACGCAGCCGCCACCCCACCCCGGTCCACCCCAGCGTGCACTTCCCGCGCCCCGCCTCAGAAGTAGTACTCATCCCCGCTGTCCAGCACCAGCACCCGCTGCCGGTCGTTCTCCCGGTTCCGATCCACCGTGCCGCCGTTCCACACCGTGTCGATCTCCAGCAGCACCTCCGACGGCGCCCCCAGCAACCGCACCCGCATCTCCACCCGCTCCCCCACCTCGTCCGCCGCCAGCGCCCCCACCCGGCACAGCACCACCCGTTCCTCCGCCCGCGCACACCCGCCCGGCAGCACCTGCCGGTCCACGAGCGGCTCGGACCACCGCAACCGCACCGTCGCGTCCGGTACGGAGGCGGGCCCGTGGTTGCGCGGCGTGAACCGTACGTCCACCCGCCCGCCGGACATGGACGCGGCCCCGTGATACGCCAGATCCGCCTCGGGCCCCCCGCCGGCGACCGCCGTACCCCCACCCCCCAGCACCGCGCCCGCCGCAACAGCCGCACCCCACACCGCAAGCACCCGCATGCCACCCACTCCTCGCTCCAGCCGCCCGAACCGCCGTGGTCGCATGGATGTATCCCACGTACGGCGCACGACAGGCGCCCTCCAACAGGTGACCCGGGCCCCGCCGACCCGGCATGGGAAGCTGACCGGCATGTTCGTAGCCCGCTCCGCCGCCCTCTTCGTCGTAGCCGCGTTCTTCGAGATCGGCGGCGCCTGGCTGGTCTGGCAGGGCGTACGGGAGCACCGCGGCTGGATGTGGACCGCGGGCGGCGTCCTCGCCCTCGGCGCCTACGGCTTCGTCGCCACCTTCCAGCCCGACGCCCACTTCGGCCGCATCCTCGCCGCGTACGGCGGGATCTTCGTGGCCGGCTCGATCCTGTGGGGTATGGCCGCGGACGGCTACCGCCCCGACCGCTGGGACATCGCGGGCGCGCTGATCTGCCTCGCGGGCATGGCCGTGATCATGTACGCCCCACGCGGCGACTGACGAGTCCGCCAGGACCGCCCTGCGGACCGCCTCGGAGCACGGCCACGAACCCGCCTATCCTGGCGGGGAGCCCGTCACCCGCACGTCCGAGGAGCAGCCCATGGCCCCCGCCGCACCGTCCGCCGCCTCCCGCATCGCCGTCGTCACCGGTGCGAGCAGCGGAATCGGCGCGGCGACCGCACGGCAGCTCGCCGCGGCCGGCTACCGCGTCGTCCTGACCGCCCGCCGCAAGGACCGCATCGAGGCACTCGCCGAGGAGATCAACACGGCGGGCCACCAGGCGACGGCCTACCCGCTGGACGTGACGGACCGGGCCGCGGTCGACGAGTTCGCCTCCGCCTTCAAGACGATCGGCGTCCTCGTCAACAACGCCGGCGGAGCCCTCGGCGCCGACCCGGTCGCGACCGGCGACCCGGCCGACTGGCGCACGATGTACGAGACGAACGTCATCGGCACCCTGAACCTCACCCAGGCCCTGCTCCCCAAGCTCGACGCGAGCGGCGACGGCACGATCGTCGTCGTCTCCTCCACGGCCGGCCACGGCACCTACGAGGGCGGCGGCGGCTATGTCGCCGCAAAGCACGGCACCCACGTCCTCGCCGAGACCCTCCGCCTGGAGATCGTCGGCCGACCGGTCCGCGTGATCGAGATCGCGCCCGGCATGGTCAAGACCGACGAGTTCGCCCTGACCCGCTTCGGCGGCGACCAGGAGAAGGCCGAGAAGGTCTACCAGGGTGTCGCCGAACCCCTCACGGCCGACGACGTGGCCGACACGATCACCTGGGCGGTCACCCGCCCCAGCCACGTCAACGTCGACCTCCTGGTCCTGCGCCCCCGCGCCCAGGCCAGCAACACGAAGGTCCACCGAGACCTGTGAGCGGCCCTGAAAGAGACCGGAAGGACCCGCACGACGAACGCCACATGTGGTGGTGGCTCGCCTACTTCCTCTTCGGCATCCACATCGTCGCCTTCGTCATGATCTACGCGGTCATGCACGCCCCCAAGTGAGCGGAAAACGGCGGGCGTTGCGACGTCCCCACTGCTACCTTGCGAGCGAGACCGTGACGTCACCGCGAGGAGGTGAGACCCATGAACGCTGTATCCATGTGGGTGCTCCCCCCTGCTTCACGGTCCGGCGACTGACGTAACGGTCACCGGGAGCGCCTCACCGAAGGCACTCCCGAAAGGCATCACGCCATGAAAGACATCCGCGAACGCGACTTCACCGTCGGCGAGGTCCCCGGCGTCCTCTGGTCCCCGGCCACCGCCGCCGAAGACGCCCCCCTGATCCTGATGGGCCACGGCGGCGGCACCCACAAGAAGGCCCCGGCGATGACGGGCCGCGCCGACCTCCTGGTGACCGCCGGCTTCCACGTCGCCGTCATCGACGCCCCGGGCCACGGCGACCGCCCCCGCAGCGCACACGACGAGGCAGAGATCGCCGAGCTCTACCGGGCCCGCGAGGCGGGCGAACCGGAGGGCCCGATCGTCGTCCGCTACAACGCCTACCTGGCAGAACTCGCCGTACCGGAATGGCAGTCGACCCTGGACGCCCTCCAAAAGTCCCCGGAGATCGGCCCGAACGCCCCGGTCGGCTACTACGGCATCAACATGGGCACGGCCATCGGAGTCCCCTTCGTGGCCGCCGAACCCCGCATCAAGGCAGCGGTCTTCGGCCAGCACTGGCCCGACGCCCTGACCGAACCGGCCCAACAGATCACCATCCCGATCGAGTTCGCCATGCAATGGCACGACGAACACATCCCCCGCGAATCCGCCCTGACCCTGTTCGACGCCTTCGCCTCAAAGGAGAAAACCCTCCACGCCAACGCAGGCACCCACAAGCAACTCCCCCGCTTCGAGGCCACCAGCGCGGTCCACTTCTTCATCCGCCACCTGAACCCGCATCACCCACAGGGATGAACCCCATCGATCACCCGAACGGCACCTGAACTGGCGACCTAGGCTCACGCCACAACATCAACACGACGGCCCTCGGCTGGGCGGCAACCCGGCCGAGGGCCTGACCGACAAGGAAGTAGAGCTTCCCTGTGGCTGAATGCGAGCCTAACCCCCACCAGTTCATGGACCTCACGGTCCCCGAGTACGCGTACATGTTCGGCTTCTTGCAGGCGGACGGGCACCTGCAGCAAGGAGTGGGCCAGAAAGGCAAGTTGACCGCCGAGATCAACGTCCGGGACATCGATCTCCTGCGCAAGTTCCAGAAATTGACGCCATACAACAGCAGCATCACCGAACGCACACGCTCAACCAACTTCGCCGAGACCCACACTTCGGCCACCTGGACGCTGTGCTCCCTCGAAGCCAGAACGCTAGTGAACGACCTCGGCCTGCCCTACGGCCGCAAGTCCAGGGCAATCGCCCCGCCGCGAACCCCGTTCTCAGCGTGCGACTACCTCCGAGGCCTGATCGACGCCGACGGCTCGGTGGGCTACACCGGGCAAGGGTTCCCGTTCATCTCCCTCACCACACAGAGCACGGCCATTGGCGCCTACTTGTGTTCCTACGCCGAGAGCGTCACGGGTGCCGAGCGCACCCTCAAACGGAATGTCCGAGACGGCATCTACAACATCCTCTACGTGAAGGAGAACGCCCAACGGTTGGCGGCGCACCTCTACTACCCGGGCTGCCTGTCACTGAGCAGGAAGCAGACCGCGGCCGATTCACTCGGACCATGGGTCCGCCCTGCGGGCATGGCACGCCGTCCTCCCCGCATCCAATGGACTGCTGAAATGGACCGGGTTCTGCTCGCAGCCCCAACCATCGCCCACGCCGCCGCGGAGCTCGGGTACTCCACGAGCCCTTGCCAACAACGCCGGTGGCAATTGCTGCATGGCGTCGTACCGCTGCCGGACTGAGCGCTCTGTGGGGCGTGGCACTCGATCGCCGCGCCCCACAGCACTTCTAGCCCTTCACGCAGATGAACTGCTTCAGCTTCGCCACGACCTCGACGAGATCGCGCTGCTGCTCCATCACCTGGTCGATGTTCTTGTAGGCACCCGGGATCTCGTCGAGGACTCCCGAGTCCTTACGGCATTCGACGCCCCGCGTCTGCTCCTCCAGATCCCGCACAGAGAAGCGCCTTTTGGCCGCGTTCCGGCTCATGCGCCGACCTGCCCCGTGGGAAGCCGAGTTGAATGCCTTCTCGTTTCCGAGCCCCTTCACGATGTACGAGCTGGTGCCCATGGAACCGGGAATGATCCCGTACTCGCCGGAGCCTGCACGGATCGCTCCCTTACGGGTGACCAGCAGATCCATTCCCTCGTAGCGCTCCTCCGCTACATAGTTATGGTGGCAGGAAGTCTCCGTCTCGAAGGTCGGCTTCGCCTTCTTAAACTCCCTGCGGATGACGTCCTTCAGAAGGCCCATCATGATCGCGCGGTTGTGCTTCGCATACTCCTGAGCCCAGTACAGATCGCTCCGGTACGCCCCCATCTGCGGAGTGTCCGAGACGAACACCGCCAGGTCACGGTCGACCAGCCCTTGGTTGTGCGGGAGGTTCTGGGCCACGCCGATGTGGAACTCGGCCAGTTCCTTGCCGATGTTCCGGGAACCGGAGTGCAGCATGAGCCAGACCGAATCTGACTGATCGAGACAAATTTCGATCATGTGGTTGCCCCCGCCCAGCGTCCCCATCTGCTTGGCCGCCCGCTCCCCACGGAACTTCACCGCTTCGGCCACCCCATCGAACCGCCCCCAGAAGTCGTCCCACCCCGCAGTGGCCAGCCCATGGAACCGCCCCGGCTCCACAGGACTGTCATGCATCCCCCGCCCCACCGGAATCGCCTGCTCGATCTTCGACCTGAGCCGGGACAGGTCCCCCGGCAGGTCGTTCGCCGTGAGGGACGTCTTCACCGCCGACATTCCGCACCCGATGTCCACGCCCACCGCGGCCGGGCACACCGCACCCTGCATCGCGATGACGGACCCGACGGTCGCGCCCTTGCCGTAGTGGACGTCCGGCATGACGGCGAGGCCCTTGATCCACGGCAGGGTCGCGACGTTGCGCAGCTGCTGCAGGGCACCGTCCTCGACGGTGGCCGGGTCGGCCCACATCCTGATCGGGACCTTGGCGCCCGGCATCTCCACGTACGACATTTCGTCCTCAATCCCCCGGAAACAAACAGAAGTCTCATTTCGCAAAACCGGCGCCAAGATCGACGTATGGGACGACGGACCGGCGTTCACAGCAGTGCGTGCGATACACATTGTCCTCAGGGGACGCCCCCGTGCGGCAAGTGATTAACCTGCGGGGACACTCTGATCCCCACGAGTCGGAGACATTCCGAGAGGAGCCCCACCGTGCAGCGGAAGGCCTACGTACCCGGCGTCGCCGCCCTCCTCGCGGCGCTGTTGGCCGGCTGCACCGGCAGCTCGGGCAACGACGGCACGACGGACGACGCGAACCCCGGCGACCAGGGCACCGCCTCCGTGGTCGCCCAGCCCGGCAAGTACCGCACGCTCCCCGAGGCCTGTGGCGTGGTGAGTCAGAGCACTCTCGACGCGCTGCTGCCCGGCATCGCGCAGATCACCGACGAGGACCAGCGCGCCAAGGCCTACGAGGGCGAGGCCACGCTGACCTACGACACGGACCGCAAGGTCGGCTGCCGTTGGAAGGTCGAGGCCACGGACGCCACCGAGTACCTGTCGATCGACTTCGAGCGGGTGGTGTCGTACGACAACGCGGTCAGCGACGACAGCCAGGCGCAGCAGCTCTTCGCGCAGGTCGAGGACAAGGCGGACCTGCCGGTGGCGGCGACGTCGAGTGCCGTGTCGGACGTGGAGGAGAGCGGCACGAGCGGTGCCACAGAGAGCCCGGCGGCGGGGTCCTCGACCGCCCCCAGCGGCACCGCGTCCGCCTCGGCCTCTCCGAGTGGCTCCGCCACTCCGTCCGATCTCGAGCCCCGTCTGCTGGACGATCTCGGTGACGAGGCGTTCCTGGACGACGCGTTGAGCGGTGCCGGTTCGACGGCGCAACAGCGCAAGGTGACTGTGGCGTTCCGCACGTCCAACGTGATCGTGACGATCGAGTACGAGGAGCAGCCGACGTCGGTCGGCGTCACTCCGGACAGCAAGGAAATGCAGGACAACGCCCGGAAACTGGCCTCGCAGCTGGCCGGGTCGCTGTCCGGCTGAGAGTTCTGCACACACCCCTCACCCATGCGCACCAAGCGTTCGAAGCTGGACCGCACAGGTTCCTCACCGCGTACGGTGACTCCTCGGACCCGATCCGACGGCAGGAACCACAAGCGTCATGAGTGAAGGAACCATGCAGCGACGAGCAGAGCGTGACCGAGGTGCCCGGCGAGCGAAGCGTCTTCACCGCGTCCTTGTTGGCGCGGCCGCAGTCCCCGTGATGCTGATCGCCGCGGGCTGCTCCTCCGACTCCGGCAGTAACAGCGGTAGCTCCGCCGCAGGCAAGGGCGCGGACGGCGGGGCCTCTGCGTCGGCCTCCGTGAGCGCGGCGCCCACGGTGCAGGCGGCGGCGTACAAGTCGCTTCCCGAGTCGTGCGGGGTGCTGTCGGCGAAGACTCTGAAGTCGCTGGTCCCGGAGGCCTCGAAGTCGGGCAAGAAGGGCACGTCGGAGGCGGGCACACGCGGGAGTTGCTCCTGGAGCAGCCTCGACAACAACGGTGTCAAGGGCTCGCAGTTCCGCTGGCTGAACGTCTCGTTGCTGCGCTTCGAGTCGGACACCTCGCGCGGTACGGGTGAGGCGCAGGCGCAGAAGTACTACCAGCAGCAGATCCAGGACGCCCAGTCGGTGGCCGGTGCGAAGGGCACCAAGTCGCAGGCGGTCGCGGGCACGGGTGATGTGGCGACGCTGGTGCGTTACGACCTGAAGAAGAAGGAAGGCGCCTTCAGGCAGCAGACGGTCGTCACGCGCGTGGAGAACGTCGTGGTCACCGTCGACTACAACGGCGCGGGTCTGGCGGGTGACAAGGCTCCTGGCGCGGACGCTCTCGCGAAGCTCGCGGAGAAGGCCGCGAAGGAGGTCGTGACGTCGGTGTCGGCGGCGAACGGCGAGGGCGGGTCGGGTGCGGCGCCGTCCACTGCGCCTTCCAAATCGGCGTCCCCCTCCGCGTCCACGTCGAAGGCGCCGTCGAAGTCGCCGTCAAAGGCGCCCTCCAAGTCGGCATCTCCGTCCAAGTCGACCGCGAAGACCAGCTGAAGTAGCGCCGAAGTAACGCTGACGGCCAGTACCGGCCACCCGTCCACAGCACACATGTGCCAGTCTGTTGCCCGCAACAACACGTACAGGGAGGGGAGTACGGGTGTCCGCGCCCATCCAGCTGACTCGAACACATCGCGTGCTCATCGGCGTGGTGGTGTTCGGTGCCGTGATCATCGCCGGCATCGGCTTCGCGGGGTCCTATGCGGCCGTCCGCGAGCTCGCCCTCAAAAAGGGTTTCGGGAACTTCAGTTACGTCTTCCCGATCGGTATCGACGCGGGTATCTGTGTCCTGCTGGCCCTGGACCTTCTCCTGACGTGGATCCGGATACCGTTCCCGCTGCTGCGTCAGACGGCCTGGCTGCTGACGGCGGCGACGATCGCCTTCAACGGTGCGGCGGCCTGGCCGGACCCGCTGGGCACGGGCATGCACGCGGTGATCCCGGTGCTGTTCGTGGTGGCGGTGGAGGCGGCCCGGCACGCGATCGGCCGCATGGCGGACATCACGGCGGACAAGCACATGGAGGGCGTCCGGCTCACCCGCTGGCTGCTGTCTCCCGTCCCCACGTTCCTGCTGTGGCGCCGGATGAAGCTGTGGGAGCTGCGCTCCTACGAGCAGGTCATCAAGCTGGAGCAGGAGCGTCTGGTGTACCGGGCCCGTCTGCACTCCCGCTTCGGCCGTGCCTGGCGCCGCAAGGCTCCGGTGGAGAGCCTGATGCCGTTGCGGCTCGCGCGGTACGGCGTCCCGCTGGCCGAAACGGCCCCTGCGGGCCTGGCGGCCGCGGGCATCGAGCCGGTGCTGCTGCCTCCGGTGTCCCAGGTCGCCGTAGACGCGCCCGCGGCCCCGGGCAGCCGTGCCGTCGAGGCCGCGCCCGTCCCGCCGAGGGCGGCGCCTCCCGGCGAGCAGCGCCCGGAACTGGGCAACGGGCCCGACGCGTACGAGGTGCCCGACCCGTTCGACGCGGAGCAGAGCCCCTGGTTCGAGGCGCCCAGGCAGGTCGAGTACCAGGGTGGCTACAACCCCAACTACACCCCGCAGGAGCAGTACGAGAGCTGGTACGAGGAGCAGCTGGAGGCCGAGCAGTACGAGCTCCAGCAGATCCAGTACGCGGAGCCTCCCCGGGAGCCGGAGCTGAACCCCTCCATGGAGGAGACGGGCAGTTTCCCCATCCCGGTGGCCGGTGGTCGTACCCGTGAACTGGGTGAGGGCGGCGGTCCCCCGGAGCCGACCGAGGAGGACTTCTACCAGGTGTTCAAGAAGTCGATAGACGGCAGCTATCCCTCCCCCGGGCAGCTCAGGGGCGATGTGGAGGCGACGTTCGGCACGACGCTCCCGCAGCGCGACGCCGAGCGCATGGTCAAGCGGTTCACCAACCGCCACACGGCGGAACTCCAGGAAGACCACATCGCGTAGGACGTGTGTCCAGGAGCTCGGTTGGGGGCTTTCCCCCGTGCCACCGCCTGCGGACTGCCGGAGACGGTGGCAAAGGGGAGCGGGTGCTGCCGCTCACCAGGTGAGGTGTCAGGCCACCCAGCCGATGAGCAGCCCGCTCAACAAGGCGGCGGTCCCGGCGAACCATATGGGCCGGTCGTGCTCGGAGTTCCAGCGATCTATCGCCATGGTGGCGAACACGGCGATGCACAGCCTGAAGAAGATGTCGGCCAGTCCGTCGTCCCGCCCTGTGAGGATCTGGCTCGCGGTGAAGCCCACGGCGGTCCACACCGCCAGGGGCTTCACGGCGGATCTGTCGTCGGCGACGAGGAGAGCCACGACGAACACCGCCTGAACTATCTCAACAGCCGGCATGGGTACCTCTCGTACTGGGTGTCCCCACCGTCGGAGACCGCGATGTCCGCTGTCGCAACGGCCGGCGTGAGGTCGGCACCCGTGTCGGACAGCGACGTGTCGATGTTCTTCCAGGCACCGTCCTGCTTCACCCGCACCGGGCCCGCGTACGCCTCCGTCTGCAGCTCCCCGCCGGGCAGGGCGTACGTGGTCGAGTCCGCGGACCTGGACGTGTCCGAGGCCGCTAAAACCAGCCGGGTCGTTCTGCGCGGCGGCCCCACTCGCCACAGGTCGCGTCTCTTCAACGCCCCTCCCCCTCCACTGACCGTCAGGGATGCACGTGCACCCCGAGTGAGGAGTGAGCAAAGGGGAGTTACCTGTCGCGGAGGTTAACGAAACCGCTCCGACCTGGACGAACACACCCTCAAACCCGACACCATCTCCCCATAAGTCCCACTTCGGAAGCTCACGAACACCTCAGAGATCCTTTACGGAACCGTGATGGTCATCTCCTGATCGCCCGGCACCCGTGAAGCAGACATGCGAAAGGGGCCCTCGTCCGAGAACGGGGCCCCCTTTCACCTGCCGCCCGTCACTCCCCGAGCAGCGCCCGGACCCGCTCCTGTCCTACGGCGAGCAGCAGCGTGGGCAGCCGGGGCCCGGTGTCCCGCGAGACGAGCAGCTGGTACAGCAGGGCGAAGAACGTCCGCTGGGCGGTCTTGATCTCGGCGGGCAGTTCCTTGGGGGTCGCGTCCGCGGAGAACCCGGCCTGCACCTTGGGCACGCCGTAGACGAGGTGGGTGAGCCCGTCGAGCGACCAGTTCGCGGCGAGCCCGTCAAGCAGCAGCCGCAGCGACTGCTGGGAGGCCTCGTCCAGGGACTTCAGCAGTTCGGCGTCGGCCTCGTCGCGCACGATGGTCCGCTGGTCGGCGGGTACCTGCGTGTTGATCCACGCCTCGGCCTTGTCGTACCGCGGCCTGACCTCGTCCAGTGCCCCCAGCGGGTGGGAGGGGTCCAGTTCGCTGAGGATCCGCAGCGCCTGGTCGCCGTGCCCGGCGGTGATGTCGGCGACGGACGCGAGCGTCCGGTACGGCAGGGGGCGGGGCGTGGTGGGGAGCTCGCCGCCGCCCGTCCGTACCGCGCGGGAGTGCGCGGCCACGTCGGCGGGCAGCGCGGAGCCGTCGGCGACCTTGGCGTCGAGCTTGTCCCACTCGTCGTAGAGGCGCTGGATCTCCTGGTCGAAGGCGATCTTGAAGGACTGGTTGGGCCGGCGGCGGGCGTAGAGCCAGCGCAGCAGCTGCGGTTCCATGATCTTCAGGGCGTCGCCGGGGGTCGGGACCCCGCCCTTGGACGACGACATCTTGGCCATCCCGGAGATGCCGACGAACGCGTACATCGGCCCGATGGGCTGCTTGCCGCCGAAGATCCCGACGATCTGCCCGCCGACCTGGAAGGACGACCCGGGAGAGGAGTGGTCGACGCCGGAGGGCTCGAAGACGACACCCTCGTACGCCCAGCGCATGGGCCAGTCGACCTTCCAGACCAGCTTGCCGCGGTTGAACTCGTTGAGCCGGACGGTCTCGGCGAACCCGCAGGCGTTGCAGGTGTACGACAGCTCGGTCGTGCCGTCGTCGTAGGAGGTGACGGTGGTGAGGTCCTTCTCGCAGTTGCCGCAGTAGGGCTTGTACGGGAAGTACCCGGCGGAACCGGAGGACCCGTCGTCCTCAGCGGCCGCGCCGGACCCTTCGGCGGCCTCGACCTCGGCCTCGTCGACCGGCTTCTGCTGCTTCTTCGCCGCAGCGGCGGCCGGGGCCTTCTTGGTCCGGTACTGGTCGAGGATCGCGTCGATGTCCCCGCGGTGCGCCATGGCATGCAGGATCTGCTCGCGGTAGACGCCCGAGGTGTACTGCGCGGTCTGGCTGATCCCGTCGAACTCGACGCCGAGTTCGGCGAGCGCGTCGACCATGGCGGCCTTGAAGTGCTCGGCCCAGTTCGGGTACGACGACCCCTCGGGCGCGGGCACGGAGGTCAGCGGCTTGCCGATGTGCTCCGCCCACGAGCCGTCGATCCCGGCGATCCCGGCGGGCACCTTGCGGTACCGGTCGTAGTCGTCCCAGGAGATGAGGTGCCGCACCTGTAGTCCCCGGCGGCGGATCTCGTCGGCGACGAGGTGCGGGGTCATGACCTCGCGGAGGTTGCCCAGGTGGATCGGGCCGGACGGGGACAACCCGGAGGCGACGACCACTGGTTTGCCGGGGGCCCGACGCTCCGACTCCTCGATGACCTCATCCGCGAAACGGGAGACCCAGTCGGTGGTCTCGGTGCTCTGACCCACGATCGGCACGTCCTTCTTTCTATGGGACAACCAGCTGCACCCTCAGTTTAGGCGGCGCAGCCGCCTCCCAGGGGCGCGGGGAACTGCGCGACCGGCCCCCCACCGTCCCGCGGCCAAAAAAACCGCTACACCCCCCATGGGATACTGACCGTGCCCATCAGATCCCCCGAGGAGAACGGCACCCCTTCCCATGGCCCCGGTCACGCCCCTCAGCGACAACGTCAACCAGCAGCTCGCCTCCGCCATCTCCGCCACCCTGCCGGAGGCACCCGCGGACCCCCTGCTGCGACGTAGCGACCGGGCCGACTTCCAGGCGAACGGCATCCTGGCGCTCGCCAAGAAGGCCAAGGCGAACCCGAGGGACCTGGCGGCGCAGGTCGTCTCCCGGATCACCACCGGCGACCTGATCAAGGACATCGAGGTCTCCGGCCCCGGCTTCCTGAACGTGACGCTGACCGACAGGGCGATCACGGAGAACCTCGCGGCCCGGCACGCCGACGCGGACCGGTTGGGCGTCCCCCTCGCGGAGCACCCCGGCACCACGGTCGTCGACTACGCCCAGCCGAACGTGGCGAAGGAGATGCACGTCGGCCACCTGCGTTCCGCGGTGATCGGCGACGCGCTGCGCGCGATGCTCGACTTCACCGGCGAGAAGACGATCGGCCGGCACCACATCGGCGACTGGGGCACCCAGTTCGGCATGCTGATCCAGTACCTGTTCGAGAACCCCGGCGAGCTGGCCCCGGCGGCCGAGGTCGACGGCGAGCAGGCCATGAGCAACCTGAACCGGGTGTACAAGGCGTCCCGCGTGGTCTTCGACTCCGACGAGGAGTTCAAGGAGCGGGCGCGGAAGAGGGTCGTCGCCCTGCAGTCCGGCGACAAGGAGACCCTCGAGCTCTGGCAGCAGTTCGTGGACGAGTCGAAGGTCTACTTCTACTCGGTCTTCGAGAAGCTGGACATGGAGATCCGCGACGAGGAGATCGTCGGCGAGTCCGCGTACAACGAGGGCATGCCCGAGACCGCCCGCCTCCTGGAGGAGATGGGCGTCGCGGTCCGCTCCGAGGGCGCCCTTGTCGTCTTCTTCGACGAGATCCGCGGCAAGGACGACCAGCCGGTCCCGCTGATCGTGCAGAAGGCCGACGGCGGCTTCGGCTACGCGGCGAGCGACCTGACAGCGATCAGGAACCGCGTTGTCGACCTCCAGGCGACGACGCTCCTCTACGTCGTGGACGTACGCCAGTCCCTCCACTTCAAGATGGTCTTCGAGACGGCCCGCCGGGCGGGCTGGCTGACCGACGGTGTCACCGCGCACAACATGGGCTACGGCACGGTGCTCGGCGCGGACGGCAAGCCGTTCAAGACGCGTGAGGGCGAGACGGTACGGCTCGAGGACCTGCTGGACGAGGCCGTCGAGCGGGCCACCGCCGTCGTCCGCGAGAAGGCCGAGAAGGTGGGCCTCACCGAGGAGGAGATCGTCGAGAACGGCCGTTACGTCGGCATCGGCGCCGTGAAGTACGCGGACCTGTCGACCTCCCCGAGCCGCGACTACAAGTTCGACCTGGACCAGATGGTCTCCCTCAACGGTGACACGAGCGTCTACCTCCAGTACGCGTACGCGCGCATCAGGTCCATCCTGCGCAAGGCGGAGGACGCCTCCCCGGCACCGCACCCGGAGCTCGAACTGGCCCCGGCGGAACGGGCGTTGGCCCTCCACCTGGACGCCTTCGGCGCCACGGTGTTCGAGGCGACGGCGGAGTACGCCCCCCACAAGGTCGCCGCGTACGTGTACCAACTGGCGTCCCTGTTCACGACGTTCTACGACCAGTGCCCGGTGATCCGGCCCCGCCCGGCCCAGGACATCGTGGAGAACCGCCTGTTCCTGTGCGACCTCACGGCCCGGACCCTGCACCGGGGAATGGCCCTGCTGGGAATCAGGACGCCCGAGAAGCTCTGACCCGGGCGGTACGTACGGCAGTTCAGGGTCCGTTCGAGCCGCCCGAACTGCCGTACAGCCCGCCCGCCGAGCGCCGCAACCGCCGTTCCTCCTCCTCCACCCGGCCGGCCACCTCTCCGATGCCCGTGCTCTCCTCCAGGCCGCTGGCGCGGAGTTGGGCCGCGAGGCCGGTGAGGTAGTGGGCGGTGGTGAGCAGGTAGTCGTCCACGTCGACGCCGACGGATGACGCGGCGCCCGGCGGGATGCCGTTGACCTCGCCCAGGAGACGGTTGATCTGGACGGTGATCTCGTCGCGGACGTCACGCGTCAGCCCGACCGCCCGACCCACCTGGGCGAGGATCGAGTGGCAGGAGCGGGCGAGCTGCATCAGCAGCCGGTCGTCGCGGTTGAGGGAGGACGAACCCGACGCCCCCAGGCCGAAGGTGCCCGCCGAGACGCGGGTGTCCGCGAACTGGGGCTCATAGCGTCGCAGGTCGACAGCGGTCGTCGCGCCCAGCGCCGCCCGGAAGCACGGATGGACCTGGAACTCCGTCTCGTGCGGCTGGACGGGCAGTCCGTCATCCCCCGCGTAGACCACGTCGTTGCCGCGCCGCACCCCGAGGAAACCGGTCCCGTACAGCACGTCGACGACCCCGAGGAGCGTCAACGCGTTCGCATACGCGGGGAAGTCGTGGTGGAGCGTCTCGGCGGCCGCCTCGAAGCGGCGGGTGAGGGCGGCGCGCGTGACGACGTATCCGGTGTTCTGGAAGAGCGGGAAGAGGTTCCTGAGGAAGGGGTGCGCGACCAGGTACTCCGACGTCAGGTCCTTGAGTTTCCACTCCGAGAACTGCCGGCCCGCCTGCGCCACGTCCGCCTCGGTGATCCGGTCCCGCTCATGGTCCAGCCAGGCCTTCTCCTGGCACAGGTTGAGGAACTGGATGGCGTCACGGGGTCTCGGCAGACAGCGGCCGAAGAGATGGCCGGTGATCTCCTCCCCGTCCACCGTCTGCGGGAACAGCTCCTTCCACAGCCGATCCTCGGTCAGCTCCTCGCCCACGGAGGCCCGCGCCCTGGCCAACGCGAGGTCCTTCAGGGCCTGTTCGGTCCAGGAGATCCTGAGCTCGTCGCCGTGGAACTTGTCGCCCTCCCCGAAGGACAGCGAGTCGTAGATGTCGGCGCGCAGGAACAACAGGAACCGCAGCGAACGGCCGTACAGGCTCGCCGCGTGCTTGGCCGCCAGCAGCAGCCCGATCACCATGGAGTTGCTGTCGGGCTCGGCGGACCACACCTGTTCCAGCTGGTCGACCATCAGCAGCAGCGGCGGGTGTACGACGCCGTCGCAGCCCAGATCGCCGAAGGCCTTCGCCACGCTCTGCTCGACGATCTCCAACTGCCGTGCCGCGCGCGCCCCTTCGGACGGCGACTGGGCGAGGTCCACACCGGCCTTGACTCCGAACGCCTCCAGCGACAGCGAGGTCTGCAACCCGCGTGCCCCCTGCGCCAGCCGCTCCACCAGCCGGCCACCACCACCGGGCGCCTCGCCGTTCTGCTTGAGGAACCGCCCGAGCGCCTTCACCGAGTCGGCCTTGTGACCGCCCTCGTGCGCACCCCTGGCATGGTCGACGAGATGCCTGGCCGCGTGTACGGCGAACACGTACCGCCAGATCAGCGCCTTCGCCGAGTCTCCCGGCAGCCCCTGCAACTCGAAGCGCCGGATCTCCTCCCCGGCGGCCTCGTCGGGTGTGACGAGCACCTTCCCGCCCGCGTGCCCCGCATCCGACATCAACCGCATGCAGATGGCGCTCTTCCCGGACCCCTTGCGCCCGATGATCAGCATTTTGCGCCCGCTGAGCGCGCCCCGGTAAGCGGCGTTGGGCAGAAACCCCCCGCGCAGCAACAGCCCCTCGGTCACGTCCCGTTCGGCGTCCTCACGCCCGAAGTGCAAGCGTGCGAGCAGCGGCTCGTCGGCCATGCCGTCCCCCTATGTCGAGCAAACACCCACGGTAGCGGGAGCCACCGACACGGGGGCCGGGAACGTCACCGGCCGTCACACCTCCTGCGCCAAGCGCTCGAACTCGCACCACACGGCCTTCCCGAGCGCCCGCTCCCGCACTCCCCACGTGTCGCTCAGCGCGGCGACCAGCAGCAGCCCCCGCCCGCCCTCGTCCCCGTCGTGGACGACGTGCGGCACACCGGACCCGCTGTCGTGCACCTCCACGACCACCGTCCGCCCGTCGAATCGCAGCAACAGCCTCAACTGGCGTCCCGGCGGCACCCCGTGCACCACCGCGTTGGTCACCAGCTCGCTCACGCACAGCAGCACGTCGTCGGCACGTTCGGTCCCGGCGAGACCCCAGTCGGCGAGCGTCCCGGCCGCGAACACCCTCGCGGCCGGGACGGATCGACGCTCGCGGCGGAAGAACCTCTCGCGCAGGAGGGGGAGTTGGATCGTCTCGTTCACGGGACGATCGTCGCGCAGAGTGACTATCGTTGATCACTCCGTGAACCCGTACAGATTTTTTGTACGGGCTCGTACCCGGTGACGTACGTACCCCGAGGGGGATGGAGAGCTTCATGAGCGCCAGGAAGCCGCCGCGGCCGAAAAACCTCACGTCCATGAAGATGCTGGGCAAACAACTCGGCACCGCCCGCCGCACCGCGGGCCACACCCAGACCGCCCTCGCCGACCTCGTCCGCGTCGACGAGGAGACCATCGCGTCGATCGAACAGGGCCGCCGGACCCTGAAGCCGGACCTGGCCGCGCTGCTGGACGAAGTCCTGGACACGAAGGGGATGCTGGCGGCGGGCGTGGCCAACCTGCCGGACATCGACCAGTTCCCGATGTGGGCCGAGTTGTACATGGAGCATGAGCGACAGGCGATCACGCTGTCCTTCTACGCCAACCAGGTGCTGCCGGGCCTCCTTCAGACGCGAGCGTACGCGGAAGCTGTACTCCGGGAGCGGGTCCCGGCCTACGAAGAGGAGGAGATCGAGCCGAGGACAGTAGCCCGCATCGAGCGTCAGGACATCCTGCACCGCAAGAGCCCGCCTACGGTCAGCTTCGTCATCTGGGAACCGGTGCTACACCTGGCAATCGGAGGTCCGGAGGCCCGGATGGAACAACTCCGGCACCTGCGATTGTGCAGCGAACTCCCTTGTGTATCACTCCAGTTCCTGCCGATGGCCAGTCCTTCACATGCGGGCTTGAACGGCCCCTTCGTCCTATTGGAGACCCCTGACCACCAGCACCTCGCCTACATCGAGGGCCAGCGCGGCAGCCAGTGGGTTTCTGACGCAGATGAGGTGTCCATCCTCGCGCGCAAATATGCGATGCTGCGAGCACAGGCCCTGTCCCCATTGGAGTCGAAAGGCCTGCTGGACCGTCTGCTAGGAGAGCAATGAGCACCGAGGCACTTCAGTGGTTCAAGTCGACGTACAGCGGCGACGAGGGCGGCGAATGCCTCGAAGTCGCCGTCGCCTGGCGCAAGTCCAGCTACAGCGGAGACGAAGGCGGCCAGTGCGTCGAAATCGCCGCCTGCCCCCACACCATCCACATCCGCGACTCCAAGACCCCCGAAGCCACCGCCCCCACCCTCGCGGTCGCCCCCGCCACCTGGACCGCCTTCACCACCGGTCTCAAGTAGTGCCGTCGGCCATTGTCAGTGGCGGCCCCTACAGTCACTGACATGGCGACTCTTCCCAACCCGCTGCCCACCCTGGCGGCAGACCCGAGCGGGCGTTCCCTCGGGCTCGGGCTCCCGCTCGGGAGACTGATCGACGCGACCGACGACGGCCCGTGGCACGAACCGCTGCTGTGGCACGCCGAGTACGCCGCGTCCTCCGGCGCATGGACCGCGCTGGGCACACCGGCGGCCCGGGCCGGGCTGCTGCCGGTGCTGATAGAGGTCGGCGGGGCTGAGGGCGGCCCCGGGGAGTGGGACCTGAGGCCGGGCGAGATGTCGTACCCGGGGGACCATGACCCGGAGGAGATCCTGGCCGAGTACTGGGAGTACGCGATCGAGGAGCCCGACGACCTCGACGAGACGATCGCCCCCTACGACGAGGCGTGGCCCGGCCCCGTCCCGGCCCCCGCCTCCCTGAGCGTCGACCCTGACACCCGGGCCGCCGAGACCGTCGACGCGCTTCTGGACGAGGGCTCCTGGTTCAAGGAGCCGCGCCTCGCGCTGGTCCCGGCCCGCCGCAGTGCGGACATCCCGGCGGTCATCGGCTGGACGGGACCCGTGAACTACGAGGGCGACACGGCCCGCCTCTGCGCGGTCCTGCGCTCCTGGGAGGACCGCTTCGGCATACGGGTGCTCGCCCTCACCTTCGACCAGCTGGTCGTGTCCGTCGCCGCCCCGCCCACGACGCAGGAGGACGCGGAGGCCATCGCCGTGGAGCACTTCGCGTTCTGCCCCGACAACATCACCCAGGGCCACCACGAGACCTTGCGCGCATACGCCGAACACGCGGTGTTGGGCCAACGCGTCTGGTCCTTCTGGTGGGACTGATCCTGGGAGATGCAATGAGCAGCGTCAAACCGTCGTGGTCCGAGCGTGAGCTGCCGGCCTTCTTCAAGAAGTGGCGGACCGCCTGGAAGGACGAGAACCTCGCCCCGGACAACTACCTCGACTTCGAGGGCGGCCTGCGCTTCGTCCTGGCCGCGGCCTGGCTGTTCTGCCCCGAGACGGTCGAGTACCGGGGTTGCGTGTTCCTGAAGGAGCGCTTCCGCCAGCGCACTGTCGACGACTGGTTCACGAAGCTGGGTGACGACCGGAACCGCATCGAAGTCGTCGTCAATCACGTCGAGTTGTGGGACACCTTCAACAACACAGCCCTGACGGATGACGACCAACTCGGGGAGGAACTGCCTCAACTCGCCCTGGCGCTCGGGGAGTGCTGGCAGGGGGTCCTCTCCTCGCGCTACCCGGATCGCGAGATCATCGTCGAGGTGAGCGACGAGGAGGACGGCTCCTACGGTCCGACCGTGACCTTCTGGACCTCGACAGGCATCTCGACAGGCAAGGACAGGTAAGTCACCACCGTGGAAATGCTGCACCTGCGCTACTTCGTGGCCGTCGCCGAGGAACTGAACTTCACCGCGGCAGCGCGCAGACTGCACATGTCGACGCCGCCGCTGAGCCAGCGGATCAAGGATCTCGAGCACGAGACAGGGCACCGGCTCTTCGACCGCAGTACGCACCACGTCCGGCTCACCCCGGCCGGTGCGGCCCTGCTGCCGATCGCCAGGGACGTGCTGGAGCAGGTCAACTCCATCCCGTGGCGGCTGAGCGAGGCGACCCGGCCGCGGCGCAGCACCGCCTTCATCGGTATGCCCGAGGGCGTCCACCCCGACCTGCGGGACCGGGTAAACGCCCTCACCGAGCGCGTCCGGGAGCGGTTCGAGATCAAGCGCTGGCCCGGCGCCACCGCCGACCTGGTCACCGCGGTGCGCGACGGCCGCCTCGCGCTGACGCTGGCCCGGCTCCCGGTCGCCGGTCCCGCGCTGGAGCAGCTGACGGTGATGTCGGAGCGGCTCGGCGCGGTCGTACCGGCGGACCGCTTCGCCGGGCGGGAGGCGATCGCGGTGGCCGAACTGACCGATCTCCCCTACGCGGCCTCGCCCGCGGAGATCACCCCCGCGTACTTCGACCAGCTCGACCACCAGCTGGCGGAACTCGGGGTGAAGAAACGCATCAAACTCACCAACACGGGATTCGGGGCGACTGCGGAGGTGATTTCCTCCGGCCTCGCATTCTCCATTTCCATGCTGGACGAGAAAAGCCCCATGCGTGGTTACCGAATGGACAATGTGACCGTTCTCCCCTTCACGGATTTCCACCCACGCCTGGAGACCGCCCTGTTCTGGAGCCGTGAGCGCGCCGACGCAGACACCGGTGACCTGGCAGAACTCGTCGAGGCCGCCCGCGAGATCTTCAGCGAACCCCTGCGCAATTAGCGGACCACAACGGTATGACCACTGTGGTCATACCGTCGTTCGCATCATGATCATTCCGTTTCTCTCCCTTCGCGACTAGCTTCGATTTCAGGCAACGAAGCACGTGCGAAAGGACGAACGATGACGGACACCAACACCCCCACCGGCCCCCTGGACGGTGTGCGCGTAATCGACCTCTCGACCGTGGTGATGGGCCCGTACGCCGCCCAGATCCTCGGGGACCTCGGCGCCGACGTGATCAAGATCGAGTCGCCGGCGGACACCGTGCGCGTCGGCCAGTACCGGACCACGCCCGGCATGACCCCGCTCAACCTCAACGTCAACCGCAACAAGCGCAGCGTCGTGCTCAACCTCAAGGACGACGCCGAGCGCGACCGGGCGCTCGAACTGATCGACACCGCGGACGTGCTCATCACCAACATGCGCCCGAACGCGCTGGGCCGCCTGGGCCTGACCTACGACGACGTCGCCCGGCGCAACCCGGGCCTGGTCTACGCACACGCCCAGGGTTTCCGCAGCGACTCCGACCGGGCCGGTGACGCCGCCTACGACGAGACCGTGCAGGCCTCCTCCGGCCTCGTCGACGTCGCCGACCGGGCCCTGGGCCGGCCCGTCTACCTGCCGACCATCCTCGCCGACAAGGTCTCCTCGCTGACCATCGCGTACAGCGTGCTCGCCGCGCTGCTGCACCGGAACAGCACCGGGCAGGGCCAGCGCGTCGAGATTCCGATGACGGACACGATGATCGCCTTCAACCTGGTCGAGCACCTCTCCGGGCACGTCTACGAGCCGGCGCAGGGCCCCACGGGCTTCCCGCTGTCGATGACGAAGGGCCACCAGGCCGTCCGTACCAAGGACGGGCTCGCCTGCGTGATCCCCTACAACCCGCAGAACTTCCGCGACTTCTTCGCCGCCGCGGGCCGTGCCGACCTGGCCGCCGACCCGCGCGTCAACGGCGAGGCCATCGCCACCGAGGACCACGAGGCCCTGTCCGCGCTCGTCGACGAGTGCGCCTCCGCGCTGACCACCGCCGAGTGGAACGAGGTGTGCTCCAAGCACAGCATCCCGATGGCACCGGTGCTGGAGCTCGACCACGCGCACGAGGACGAGTACGTCCGCGACGGCCACCTGCTCGACACCGTCGAGCACCCGACCGAGGGCGCGATCCGCACCGTGGGCATCCCGGTGCACTTCTCCGCCACCCCCGGCTCGATCCGCCGCCTGGCACCCGTCGCGGGCCAGGACACCGCGGATGTCCTCGCCGAACTGGCCACCCGATAACGGAAGGCGGAAGCGCTCCATGAGCACCACCCAAGTACGCAGGGACGTAAGGACCGAACGCCTCGGCCCGACCCTCCTGATCACCATCGACCGCCCCCAGACACGCAATGCCGTGAACGCCGCCGTCGCCGCGGGCCTCGCCGCCGCACTGGACGAACTCGAAGCCGACCCCGAACTCCGCGTGGGCGTCCTGACCGGCGCGGAGGGCACCTTCAGCGCCGGCATGGACCTCAAGGCCGCCCTGCGCGGCGAGTCCCCCGAGATCGAGGGCCGGGGCTTCGGCGGCCTCACCGAGACCGCGCTGACGAAGCCGCTGATCGCAGCCGTGGAGGGCTGGGCGATGGGCGGCGGGTTCGAACTCGCCCTGGGCTGCGACCTGATCGTCGCCGCCGAGGACGCGAGGTTCGGCCTCCCCGAGGTCAGGCGCGGCCTGATCGCCGCGGGCGGAGGAGTGATCCGGCTGCCGAAGCGCATCCCGTACCACCTGGCGATGGAGTTCCTGCTGACCGGCGAACCGGTCGACGGCCGCCGGGCAGCCGAACTGGGCCTGGCCAACCGGGTCACCGCCAGGGGCGAGGCCACCGCCGTGGCCCTCCGACTCGCCGAACAGCTCGCGCAGAACGCCCCCCTCGCGCTGGCCGCGGTCAAGCAGATCGTGCGCGCCGCCGACGGAGTCCCCGAGGCCGACGCCTTCGCCGTACAGCGCGAGGAGACAAGGACCCTGATGGCCACGGCCGACGTCCGCGAGGGCATGACCGCCTTCGCCGAGCGCCGCGCCCCGCGCTGGACGGGGAAGTGACATGAGGACCGAAGACGTACGGCGGCACCTGACGACCCCGCTGACCAGTCCGGCGTTCGCGCCGGTGGTCCCGAGGTTCACCGACCGCGAGTACCTCAACATCGTCTATCGCACCGACCCCGACGCCCTGCGTGCCGTGGTCCCCGAACCCCTGCGCATCGACGAGCCGTTGGTCCGGTTCGAGGTCATGAGGATGGGCGACGTCACCGGGTACGGCCCCTACACCGAGTCCGGCCAGGCCGTCGAGGTCAGCCTCGACGGCGAACGCGGCGAGTACCTGCACGCCATGTACCTCGACAACTTCCCGGCGACCGCGTCGGGCCGCGAGGTCAGCGCGTACCCGAAGACGATCGGCGCCCCCAGCCTCTACGTCGACCACGGCACGCTGGTCGGCACCCTCGACCACGGCACGCTGCGGGTCGCCACCGCCACGATGGGCTACAAGCACCAGGAACTCGACCGCCGCGAGGCCGAGGCACAGATCACCGTGCCCACCTTCATGCTCAAGACCGTTCCGGGCTACGACGGTTCGCCCCGCGTGCAGGAACTCGTCCGCACCGAGATCACCGACATCGAGGTCAAGTGGGCCTACACCGGCCCCGCGAGGCTCCAGCTCTTCCAGCACGTCCTCGCCCCGCTGGCCGACCTGCCGGTCCTGGAGATCGTCTCGGCGAGCCACATCCTCACCGACCTGACCCTGGCCCCGGTCAAGCCGGTCCACGACTACCTGGAAGGAACGGCGTCATGACCCCCAAGTCCCGTACGCCCGAGTCCCGTACCCCCGACTTCCCTACCCACGACTTCCGTACCGCCGCCGTGATCGGCGCCGGCACCATCGGCCTCTCCTGGACGGCCCTGTTCGCCGCCCACGGCCTCACCGTCCGCGTGAGCGACCCCCGCCCCGACCTCGCCGAGGCGGTCGCCGCGGCCCTGGCCGACTTCGCCCCGCACCTCGCGGCCCGGGGCCTGGACGTCGAGGGTCTCGCCGACCGGGTCCACATCGCGGCCGACGTGACCGAGGCGGTCCGGGACGCGGACGTCGTCCAGGAGAACGGCCCGGAGCGCGCCGAGTTCAAGAAGGACCTGTTCGCCACCCTGACCCGTGAAGCCCCGGCCCACGCCCTCCTGTTGAGCTCCTCGTCGGCGATCCCCTCGACCGCGTTCACCGCGGACCTGGGCGAGGAGGACGCCGGCCGGATCCTGATCGGCCACCCCTTCAACCCACCGCATCTGCTCCCCCTGGTCGAGGTCGTCCCCGGCGAACGCACCACCGAGGAAGCCGTCCAGGCCGCCGCCGACTTCTACACCCTCGTCGGCCGCACCCCGGTCGTCGAACGCAAGGAGATCCCCGGCTTCGTCGGCAACCGCCTCCAGAACGCCCTCAACCGCGAGGCGATCCACCTCGTCGAGCAGGGCGTGGTGACGCCCGAGGACCTCGACCGGGTCATGACGAACTCCCTCGGCATCCGCTGGTCGACGGTCGGCCCGTTCCTCGGCTCGCACCTGGGCGGCGGCCCGGGCGGCTACCGGCACATGGCCGAGCACATCGGCATGTCGATGAAGCAGATGTGGGCAAGCCTCGGCACCCCCTCCCAGACCCCCGAAGAGAGGGAACGGCTCATCGAAGCCGTAGAGAAGGCTTACGGCTCCTCCACGTACTCGGAACTCACCGAGACGCGCGACCGCAGGCAACTCGCCGTCCTGGCCGCACTGGACGGCACCGGCAACACCGCCAAGGAGGAGAACTGACATGACCGCCACGACGACCGCTCCGCAGCCCCTCGACGACCAGCTGATCTCCGACTTCTACGACTACGAGGCCCTGCTCCCCGACGAGGAGCGCAAGATCCTCCTCAAGGCCCGCACCCTCATGCGTGACGAGGTCAAGCCGCTGGTGAACGAGAACTGGGGCAACGGCACCTTCCCCAAGGAGCTCATCGGCATCTTCCGCGACAGCGGCCTGGCCGGACTGCCCTACGAGGGCTACGGCGAGCACCGCCCCGCCGTCAGCAACCTGCTCAGCGGCATGCTCGCGATGGAGATGAGCCGCACCGACGCCTCGGTGGCCACGTTCTTCGGCGTGCACAACGGACTGGCGATGTACTCGATCCACTCCGGCGGCGACCAGGAGCAGCGCGACCGCTGGCTTCCCGCGATGGCCGCCATGGAGAAGATCGGCGCGTTCGCGATGACCGAGCCCCTCGGCGGCTCCGACGTCGCGGGCGGCATGCGCACCACCGCCCGGCGTGACGGCGACAGTTGGATCCTCGACGGCGCCAAGAAGTGGATCGGCAACGCGACCTTCGCCGACTACGTGATCGTGTGGGCCCGGGACGTCGACGACAACCACGTCAAGGGATTCGTGGTCGAGAAGGGCACGCCGGGCTTCGTGCCGACGAAGATCGAGGGCAAGGTCGCCTTCCGGATCGTCGAGAACGCCGAGATCACCCTGACCGGCGTCCGGGTCCCGGAGGCGAACCGCCTGCAGAACATCAACTCGTTCCGCGATGTCGCCGAGATCCTGCGCGCCACCCGCGGCGGAGTCGCCTGGCAGGCACTGGGCGTGATGACCGGCGCCTACGAACTCGCCCTGGACTACGCCAAGGAGCGCAAGCAGTTCGGCCGCCCGATCGCCCGGTTCCAGCTGGTGCAGGACCTGCTGGTGAAGAGCCTCGGCAACATCACCGCCTCCTGGGGCATGCTCGTCCAGCTCGCCCGTCTCCAGGACGCCGGGATCTTCCGCGACGAACACTCCTCGCTGGCCAAGGCGTTCGTCACCTCGCGGATGCGGGAGGTCGTCGCCTGGAGCCGGGAGATCTTCGGCGGCAACGGCATCGTCCTGGACTACGACATCGCCCGCTTCTTCACCGACGCCGAGGCGATCTACTCCTTCGAGGGCACCCGCGAGATGAACACCCTGATCGTCGGCAAGTCGATCACCGGCCAGAGCGCCTTCGTCTGAGCCCCCTCACCAACCCCCGCACGGGCCGTGCCTCTCAGAGAGGCACGGCCGGTCGCTCAGTCCCGCAGCCCCTCCCCCAGCCTCCGCAGCCCCTCGCCGATCTCCTCGGGCGTCTGCGTCACGAAGCACAGCCGCAGGGTCGAGCGGTCGGGCTCACCGGCGTAGAAGGGCGCGCCCGGCACGTAGGCGACATCCCGGCGCACGACCTGCGCGAGCAGCGCGGTCGTGTCGTACGACGACGGGAGCCGGGCCCAGAGGAACATGCCGCCCTCGGGCCGGGTCCAGGCCGACCCCTCGGGCAGGGCATCGGCCAGTCCCGCGAGCATGGCGTCCCGCCGCTCGCCGTAGACGCCCGCGACGCGGCGCACATGCGCGTCGAGGTCCCGGTCGGCCAGGTACCGTGCCGCGGCGAGCTGGTTGACGGTCGGGGTGTGCAGATCGGCGGCCTGCTTGGCGACCGCGCAGGCCCGCAGCAGTTCACCGGGCGCCCGCAGCCAGCCGAGCCGCAGTCCGGGGGCCATGACCTTGGAGAAGGACCCGAGCAGGACGACCCGGTCGCGGACCTCCTCGTGGGCGGCGATCCACGGCAGCCGCTCGCCTTCGAAGCGGAGTTCGCCGTACGGGTCGTCCTCGATGATCCACAGTCCGCGCCGCGCGGCCACGGAGGCGACGGCGGCCCGGCGCTCGGCGGACATGGTCCGTCCGGTCGGGTTCTGGAAGGTCGGCACGGTGTACAGCAGCTTGGGCCGCTCCCGCACGACGAGCTCCTCCAGCGCCACGGGGTCGGGCCCCTCCTCGTCCCCCGGCACGGCCACCACCCGCGCCCCCGCGAACCCGAAGGCCTGGAGCGCGGCCAGATAGCAGGGGCTCTCGACGAGGACCGTGTCCCCGGGTTCGATCAGCGCGGTGGCGAGCAGCGACAGGGCCTGCTGCGACCCGGTGGTGACGAGGACGTCGTCGGCGTCGGTGGCAAGCCCGCGCACCGACATCCGCTCCGCCAGGGCGACCCGCAGCACGGGCTCGCCCTCGGTCGTCGAGTACTGGAGCGCCCGCTCCGGCGTCTCCTCCAGCACCGCCCGGAACGCGTCGGCGATGCCCTGCGCGTCGAACAGTTCGGGCGCGGGCAGCCCGCCCGCGAAGTTGATGACCTCGGGGCGGGCGGTGACGGCGAGGATGTCCCGTACGGGCGACCCACCGACCGCCCGGGCCCGGGCGGCGAGCGGCGGCACGGAGGCGAACGTGGGCACCGTCATGGGTACGGCTCCTTCGACTGCGACGACGACTGGTTGCCGCGCAGCCTAAGGAACCGAGTGCCGCCTACAAGTACCTTTCCGCGATACGGACGGCTACGGACGCCGGGCGCCTCGGTGAAGAACCGCTCCTCAGCTCTTCGTGCCGGTGGCCGCGTAGACGTTGATGTCGTCGTCCGTGACGTCGTTGATGTCGCGGTAGCGGATCTTCTCGATGTCGTCGAGGGACTCGAAGTCCTCCGCGTCGATGGCGGGCGGCGCGGGCGCCGGACCGGGGTGCCACAGATGGGCGGGAACGACCCCGGGCTCGTCCAGGGTGATGCCGGGCGCCTCGGCGAAGAACCGCTCCACCTCCGCCTTGGACCGGAACACGAAGGTGAACCCGCGCTCGGTGTACGTCCGTTGGACCGCGCGGGTGGGCTCGGGGTGCATCTCGTCGGTGAGGTGACTGAGCACGAGCCGGCTCCCCGACGGCAGCGCCTCCACCAGCTCCCGCACGATCGGGAAGGCCTCCTCGTCCTCGACGAAGTGCAGGATCGCGACCAGGCACAGCGCGATGGGCTGGTCGAAGTCCAGGGTCTTGGCGGCCTGTTCGATGATCTGCGCGGGGCTCTTGAAGTCGGCGTCGATGTAGTCCGTACGCCCCTCGGGCCCGCTGGTGAGCAGCGCACGCGCGTGTGCCAGCACCACGGGGTCGTTGTCGACGTACACGACCCGCGAGTCGGGCCGGATGCGCTGGGCGATCTGGTGGACGTTCTCGGCGGTGGGCAACCCGGTGCCGATGTCGAGGAACTGCCGGATGCCGTCCCGCTCGGCCAGTCTGTCGACGGCCCGGCGCATGAAGTCGCGGTTGTGGCGTACGTCGAGGTAGCCGCGCGGGTTGGCGGCGAGCGCGGCGGCAGCCGCCTCACGGTCGGCGGGGTAGTTGTCCTTGCCGCCGAGGAAGACGTCGTAGACGCGCGCCGGATGCGCCCTGGTGGTGTCGATCCTCTTGGCCAGTTCGGCCGGGTCCTGGCTCAGCGCGTCACCGGGCATGGGCGTCTCCCCTATGAGTCGGTCCTTCAACGGACAACCACCACGTTGGTCAAGAACCTAACTCCCGGCGGCAGTTGATGGTGCCCGGTGCCCGACATGCACCGTCCCGCGTCCCGCGAGGGGGACGCGGGACGGGACGTTCCCGCAGGCCACGTCGGTCCACACCCGGAAGCCGTCCCGAATCCGCCGCCGGGGCTGGCTCGCACGGCCACGTCTCCCGCAGCCTGTTCCCATGCCCACCCGCCGCCGCAGGACAACCGCCCTCGCCCTCACCCTCGCCGCCCTTCTCGCGCTCCCCGCGCTGACGGCTTGCGACGACGGCCAGGGCGTACGCGACGAGGGCCCGGCCACGAACAAGGCGGCCTCCCTCACCCCCGGGGAAAACCAGAAGGCCGCCCGGCACTGAGCCGGACGGCCTCGCAGCAGATCTACGACGTCACACGTGCACGGGCGCGAACTTCGGGTTGGGACCGTACTTGTTGTCACCGGGCTCGCTGTCCAGCACCGAGAAGACGAACAGGGTGATGGGACCGGCGATCGGGACGATCTGGAACAGGATCCACCAGGCGCTGCGGCCCGTGTCGTGCAGACGGCGCGCGGTGACGGCCAGGCCGGGCAGCAGGAAGGCGAGGATGGGGAGGGCCACGATCAACGGCTGCTTCGCGACGACGCCAATGATGGCGAACACGACGTAGATGATCCCGGCGAACAGCGCGAACATCCAGTATTCCTTGCGGCGCGCACGCCCGCTGAAGACCACGTACTTCTTGAGTGCCTCGATGAAAAAGTTCATGGTGGTGGTGTCCCCCCAGAGATCGCCGTTCGGAACCATTCCGAATGGATCAGGCCAGGCGCAGAAGATATGGAGGATGTCGGGAACTCGTCAATTCGACGGATGTAAGCGATCCATCAAACCGACGGCCCGCCACACCTCGACAAATCCACCACATCCGAATGCGAAATACGGACAGAACACCAGAAGATCACCGAGCGAAGTAGGCGCTGTTATCCGGACGTTGGCCGGTTCGAGCCCCGCCCGTATCCGGACCGAGCTCGAACCGTTGCCGCAACACGCCGTCCGGCGGCTTCGTCAGGCGAGCTTCTGAGCCACTTCGGTCGCCCAGTAGGTGAGGATGTTCCGCGCCCCGGCCCGCTTGATCCCGGTCAGCGCCTCCAGGATCGCCCGGTCGCGGTCGATCCAGCCCTTCTCGGCGGCGGCCTCGATCATCGAGTACTCACCGGAGATCTGATAGGCGACGACCGGCACGTCGACGGCGTCGGCGACCCGGGCGAGGATGTCGAGGTAGGGCCCGGCCGGCTTGACCATCACCATGTCGGCGCCCTCCTCCAGATCGAGGGCGAGCTCCCGCAGCGACTCCCGTGCGTTCGCGGGATCCTGCTGATAGGTCTTGCGGTCGCCCTTCAGCGACGACCCGACGGCCTCCCGGAACGGCCCGTAGAAGGCGGACGCGTACTTGGCCGTGTAGGCGAGGATGGCGACATCCTCCCGCCCGATCTGATCAAGGGCGTCCCGCACGACCCCGATCTGCCCGTCCATCATCCCGCTGGGCCCCACGACATGGGCGCCCGCGTCGGCCTGGACCTGGGCCATCTCGGCGTACCGCTCGAGAGTGGCGTCGTTGTCGACGCGCCCCTGGTCGTCCAGCACCCCGCAGTGCCCGTGGTCGATGGTCTCGTCGAGGCACAGGTCGGACATCACGAGCAGCTCGTCCCCGACCTCGGCCCGCACGTCCCGGATGGCGACCTGCAGAATCCCGTCGGGATCGGTCCCCGGCGTCCCGAGGGCGTCCTTCTTCGACTCCTCCGGCACCCCGAACAGCATGATCCCGGAGACTCCGGCCGCCACGGCCTCGGCAGCGGCCTTCTTCAGGCTGTCCCGGGTGTGCTGCACGACCCCGGGCATCGCCGAGATCGGCACGGGCTCACTCACGCCCTCCCGCACGAAGGCCGGGAGGATGAAGTCAGCGGGGTGCAGCCGGGTCTCGGCCACCATGCGCCGCATGACGGGGCTGGTCCGCAGCCGCCGGGGCCGCGTGCCGGGGAAGGATCCGTACGTCGTCATGCCGTCTACGCTACGCCCGCCCCGGGGACACCTTTGCCGACGTTCTGTCGCAACGGGTCCCGGGGCGGTCGGTGGTCGTGCCTACGACTGGTGGTACGTGAAGGTGCGGCCGTTCTTGGACTTGGAGACGTACACCTGGTGCCAGTCCCAGCCGGCCGGGGGGCGGACGTAGTGGAGCTCGACCGAGCTGTTCGTCTGCCACCAGTAGTTCGAGGCCGTCGTGCAGCGGTTGGCCGGGACGTCCCAGAACCGGGAGTTGACCCAGTCGCCCTGATCGTTGTAGCCGACGAGGAAGAACTTCAGGGCGGCGTTGTTGTCGTTGCAGATCTGGATCTGCACGTTGGCGGTGGCGGCGCTGGCCGTCGCGGGCGCCGCGAGGACACCGGTGGCCGAGGCCACGGCGAGCGCGGCGATGGTGAGCTTTCTGCGGAGGTGACCCATGTCGCTGGTGCCTTTCGGAGGACGAGGTGGGGTGTTCAGCCGAGCAGACCGTTGGACCGCAGCCAGGTACGCGCCGTGCCGGACGGGGACGCCCCGCCGTCGACGGAGGCGGCCAGTGCGGCCAACTGCGCTGTGGTGAGCCGGGAGTTGAGGCGGGCCAGGGCCTTGCGTGTGGGCAGGTCCGCGTAGGGGGCGCCGATGAGCGGGAAGACGTGCTCGGGCGGCAGGGCGTTCTTCGGATCCGTCAGCACGACCAGGCCGTCCCGGGTGAGGGCGGGGTCGGTGCCGCGCAGGACCAGGACGTCGGCGGTGGCCGAGGTACCGGTCTCGGTGAGCTGGGTGTCGTAGACCTTCCGCAGCGAGGCGGCCAACGGGGCGTCCGGATCGCCGGAGGCGGGGCCGCCGAGGGTGAGGCGGCCGGCCTTCGCGAGGTCGGCGAGGGTGCGCAGGCCGTGCTTGCGGGCGGTGGCCCGGGTGACCGCGAGGACGACACCGTTCTGTGCCCGCGCGGGCGGCAGGGCGTCGATGCCCGGGGGCAGGGCCATGCTGAGGGTGGCGGCCATGTTGCCGGGCAGGGTCTGGGCCGCGGGCAGGGCGCGCAGCGTCGCGGTCTCGTAGGCGGGCGCGAGGCCGATCCGGCCCTCCGCCACGGCCCGCGTGGTGTCGGCGGGCGAGGAGTAACGGGTGCTCGCCGTACGCACCTTCACGCCCGTGTCGGCGAGCAGTTCGCCGTACAGGGCCGCGACGACCCGGCTCTCGGCCGAACCGTCGGTGCCGATCACCGTCGGCCCCACCTCGTCCGCGTAGGCGGTCGCGCTGTTTCCCTTCGCCGCGCCGCCGCAGCCCGTGAGGAACAGCAGCGAGCACAGGGCGGCCGCTACGGCGGCGCGCGGACGAAGACGACTGTCTGGCATCACGGAACACCACTTCTTGTGGGGGCGGGAGACCCGGCACGGTCCGTTGCCTGCGCCGGGCCGCCCGCTGTCCTAAGGGGCGGTTCAGCAGTGGTGCGCGGCGCGCTCGCCGGACGTCATCACCGCGTCATGCCCTTCGGCGTAGGCGTTCCCGGGGTGGTCGGCGTCCCAGCCCGCCGCCTGGTAGTTGTTGATGTACCAGATGTAGTGGCCGTAGTAGCGCTTGCCGAAGTGGAACTCGTACCAGCCCTTGGCCTTCTGCTTGGCCTCGCCCCGCACGACCCAGCCCTTGTATCCGGGGCGGACGTTGATGCCCTTGCTGTCGGTGTTGGTGTGGGAGGTCGTCCAGGAGTGGGAGTACGAGACCTCGACGGAGGCCTTGTAGACCTTCCAGAACTCCATTTGCGCCTCGATCGCGACGCCGACCGAGTTCGTGGTGGCGGTCGTGTCCGACCAGGAGACGGTGCTCGGGGCGTTCTCGTGGGTGCAGTTGTAGTAGGTGGCGCCGACCTGGTGGCCCGGGCCGGTGTACGCGGTGTAGCTCTGCGGGTGGAACTTGCACAGGTCGGCCGAGCCGCAGCGCTGGAGGAGCTCC
Organism: Streptomyces sp. NPDC005374; assembly: GCF_042872225.1. NCBI lineage: Bacteria > Bacillati > Actinomycetota > Actinomycetes > Kitasatosporales > Streptomycetaceae > Streptomyces > Streptomyces sp. NPDC005374. Next base: position 1,153,831 of record NZ_JBIAKA010000001.1, read on the forward strand.
GCGACGGAGGGGCTGTCGGCGGCGTAGGACTGCGGGGCCGCCATGAGGGAGGCGCCCAGCGCGAGGGCGGCGACGGCACCGGCGCTGCGGGCGAGGCGGCGGTTGGGGGTGGTGCGGAGCGCGAATCGCATCGAATACTCCAGGGGAAAGTCGGCTTCCCGTGACGAGGGAAAGCTCGGCCGGCGAAAATCCGGTAACTGCTCTGCGTTTTGGATTTGCCGGCCCTCTGGGGTGTGAGGGCCGGCACGGTGACCGCGCCACCGCCGCACCGGGGGGAGAGTCGGCGGCGGTGGAGCGGGCCGTTCGACATCCACTTTCGGAGCCTCGGAGTTGTTGATCAATGCAGGTCAGAGGGGTAAACAACGCGATCGGCGACCTACCGCCGGGTATGAGACGGCCGGGTTACACGACCCTTACAACAGGGGGTGCGCCGGACCGACGCGAGGCTTCTCGCGACTGATCGGTGCTACCGAGTGGTCCGGTGACGGGGCCCGTCCGTGTTTCCGGGGGAGGGCCGGGACGCATTCCGGCGTGCCGACGGATTTCCCTCGGCCCGCTTTTCCGCTTTCCGGTTCCCGCCCGAACCCGCCCGGTTCCGGTCCGTCGGGTGTTCCGCCCGTTCCCGGGGCCGGGGATCGGGGGAGGACAGGCGTTTCTTGCCGTCGGCGTCCGGCAGCGCGGCCGCCGACGATGTGCGGGCGGGCGCGACGAGGCCGGAACCGGCCTCGATCCCGCTCTCGGGCTCGGTCCCGGCGGACCCGTCGTCCGGGCCCGGGCCGTCGCAGACGCGCAGGTAGGGCACGCCGGGCAGGTAGCGCCGCCACTCGGCGACGGTCAGGGACCGGCCCGCGCGGGCACAGAGCCGGGCGGCGACCTGTGCGGGGCCGACCGGGTAGGCGCGGACGGAGACGTGCGGACCGGCGGCCAGGAGGTAGCCGTCGGGGCCGAAGGCCAGCGAGTCGATCACGTCGCCCGAACCGGCCGGGCTGCCGCCCAGGGGCCGGTTCAGGTCGAGGTCCCACAGGCTCAGGGCTCCCGAGCCGTAGGCGATGGCGAGGGTGGTGCCGTCGGGGCTGAAGGCCAGGGCGGTGACCAGCGCGCAGGCCGCGCAGCCGGTGCCGGCGGAGGGCGCGGGGATCACGGCCCGGGGCACACGGTCCGTTCCGCTGTCCCACAGGGTGACGGTGCCGAAGGCCCCGCCCGTGGCCGTGTGCGCACCGCCTGCGCTGACCGCGATGTCGTAGGTCTGCCGTCCGTCGATGAACACGGGATGCGGGTCGGGTGCGTAGGGCGAAATGGCCATGCGACCGCTGAAGCCGGCGGCCAGGGCCTCCCTGACCGCGGCCTTCGGATCGTTCGACCGCACCCACGGAAGCCCGTGCGCGGTGTCCCACATCTGCACGGCGAGCAGGCCCGCGGGCGTGCGCCAGCCGACCAGCAGGTGCCGGCCGTGCGCGGTGAGGAAGATACCGCGGGCCGTGGAGCCGGCCGGACCCGTCACATCGAACGTGGTGGCCTTCCGGCCGGCCGGAGAGATGTCACGAACCGTGAACCGCACGGTGTGCTCGGACCCGGAGACCGCGGCGGCGCCGTAGGCGATGCTGCGGCTGTCCGGGCTGAAGGCCAGCAGGGGGCGGGAGGCCCCGACGGGGTCGGCGGCCCGGCGGGGAACGGCCAGTTCGGCGACGACGCGGGCGGAACGCGTCTCCTGGAGACGGAGCCGGTAACCGGCCGCGGTCCGTTGCACGGTGGCCAGGAGCCGACCGTCGGGGCTGAGCAGTACGGCGTCCACGGGTCGTTCGCGCCAGGGTGCGGCCAAGGCCGAAGCGAGGTCGAGGGAGTGCACGGTACTGCCCGCCAGATAGCGCAGGATCCGGCCCGCCGGGTCCCAGGCGAGCGCGGTGACGGAGCTGCCGGGCACCGGCTGGCGCAGCACCGGCAGCCGTGGTGCCGCGATCCGCCAGACCGTGACGCCGTTGGGGCCCGACGCGGCCAGGAACGCTCCGTCCGGCGTGAAGGCGAGGTGTCCGGGGGACGGCCCGTCGAGGTCGGCGAGTCGTCGCCCGGTGGCCGTGTCCCAGACATGGACGCCGGTGTCCGTGGCCATGGCGAGCCGTGTGCCGCCCGCGCCGAAGACGACGGTCGCCGAGGAGCAGTCCGCCGCCCGGAGACTTCCCCAGGCACCCGGCCGGGTCACGTCCCGGGCGGTGTCCCACACCTGCGGCGCCCGGTCGGGCCGGCAGACGGCCACCAGCCCGTTGTCCGGCGAGAGGACAGGACGAGCGTCGCCCGCCGCCTCGAAGACCGTCCTGTCGCCGTCGACCGTGCGCAGCCGCACCTTCGGGTCCGGTCCGGACTCCCGTACGACATAGCTGTGTCCGTCGGCCCCGAAGCCGAGGACGCGGCCACTCGTCAGGGGACGAGCGGTGGCGGTGCCCGCCGTCAGGTGCCACAGCCGCCCGCCCTCGGTCAGCAGCAGGGCCCGGTCCGCCGGGTCGGCCTCGGTCACCTGGCCGTCGGGCAGCGCGCCCGATCCGTTGGGGCGGTGCGTGACCACGTCCCAGGAGGACCAGGCGCCGGCGCCCGCCACCAGCAGTGTGCGACCGGAGTCGGTGAGGAAGGCACGGTCCTGGTCACCGAGTACCGGCCCGGTCAGGATGTCGTCCTCGGTTCCGGCGAGCGCGCTGATCAGGGCCGCGCGGCTGACCGGGGAGGGGGCGAGCCGCCAGGCGGCGACGCTGAGCAGGGCGGCGGTACGGGGATCGACCGGCTGGGTCCGGGCGGCGAGGGCGGCGGCTTCCAGGGCCGCGGTGCGGATGCGCTCCAGGTCGGCCGTGTCGCCGCGCTGCCAGGCGATCTGGCCTGCGAGGAGCGCGCCCACCACGACGATCGTGCAGGCGACGGCCAGGCCCCGCATCCGCCGTCGTATCCGGTTCGCCGACCAGCGCTCCATGGCGCCGGCGACCCGGGAGGCGCTGAGGAAGGCCCGCTCCTGCCCGGTGAGGTCATGGTCGCCGGTGCCCCGGTCGAACAGCTGGTCGGCGACAGCGAGAGGGGTTCCCCGGTAGAGGCTGCCGGAATCGTGGTCGCGCTCCTTCCACAGCCGCGCGGCCTCGCTGAGACGCCGGTGCTCGCGCAGCCGTTCCCGGTTCGTCTCGATCCACGACTGGAGCCGCGGCCAGTGTGTGATGAGGGCCTCGTGGGTGAGTTCGACGTTCGCCTCGTCCAGGATGACCAGCCGGGCGCGGGCGAGCCGGTCGAGGACGACGGGCAACTCGGGGTCGGGCCACTCGCGCAGATCGGCCCGGCTGACCGGGCGGCGGGTGTCGGCGCTGCCCTCGCCGGGGGTGATGAGCGCCAGCAACAGTCGCTGTGCGGTGGCGGCCTGTACGGGCGAGAGGCTGCCGTAGACCTCCTCGGCGGCCGCGGCGATCACGCCGTGGATGCCGCCCGCCGCCTCGTACGCGGCCACCGTCAGAACGCCGCTGGTCCGTCTTCGCCAGGTCTCCCGCAGCGCCTGCGAGAGCATCGGCAGCGCGCCGGGCCGGTCCGCGGCCTCCTCGACGATCCGGGCGGTGAGCTCCCGCTCCAGCCGCAGCCCGGCCGCCGTGGCCGGCTTGACCACCGCCTCCTGCAGCTCCGCCCGGGTCATGGGGCTGACGGCCAGGGCGTTGTGCCGCAGCATGTCGGCCAGACCCTCGTGCTGCTCGCACCGCGGGTGGAAGCTGCCGCCCACCGCGATCACCACGCGCAGCCGGCTCGCCGGGTCCCGGGCGGCCAGGAGCAGGTCCACGAACCGCCAGCGGTCGGCCCGGTCCCGGCACAGCGTGAAGATCTCCTCGAACTGGTCCACCACCACGAACCGTTCCGGCCCGTCCGGCGGCGGGTCGAGCAGCCGCTCATGGGTGGCGGCGGGCCGTGCCCCCGGTGTGATCAGCCGGAGCTCCATACCGCAGCCCCGCTCCCGGACCAGGTCATCGAGACGGGGCAGCAGCCCGGCCCGCAGCAGGGAGGACTTCCCACTGCCCGAGGTACCGTGCAGCACCGCGAACCGCCGGTCCAGCACCAGCTTCAGCGCGGCCTCGGCCAACTGGTCCCGGCCGAAGAACAGGTCCCGGTCGCCCGGCTCGAATCTCGCCAGTCCCTGGTAGGGCGAGTCCTGCTCCGACCTGTGCGGCGCCACTTCCTCGACGACGGCCCGCCGACGGCGCTCCCACTCGTCCGGATCCGCTCCACAGGCCTGTGCGTACGCCCGCACGACCGCGGCCGACGCCAGCCGCTCACCGGAGGCGGCCCGCGACAGCGCGGTCACCGACAGACCGGTGCGCTGGGCCATCGTCCGATACGACGGTGATCCACCGTCTCTGCGCAGCGACCGCAACGCGAGCGCGAAGTTCTGCAGGGGACCGGCGTCGGGGTCCACCGGTCGTTCGGGACGGCCCAAGACGCCACCTCACATCAGGGCACACAAGCCCGGCAAGCGCTTTCCTTGCACTTTAAAGTACCGGAGCGCAGTATTCCAGACCGCCCAGAACCCGTAAAAGAAGACCCCCGCCACCGACGACCCGCAAGCCGCCGACGACGCGAAGGGGCCGGGGTGGGGGGTGTCCGCCCGCAGCGGCCGGCGTCCGTCACAGAGCACTGTCGGATCGACAGCACCCGCCGGACCGAGGACGGACACCCCGTGGGGGGCGTCGTCTAGGGCTGCACGTCCCCCCCCCCCCCCCCCTCCCCCCCCCCCCCCCCCCCCCCCCCCCCCCCCCCCCCCCCCCCCCCCCGCCCCCGACCCACCCACCGAACCCGAAGCGCGACACAAGCCCCACCCAACCGCAACGGGCCGCCGCAGGCACAAAGGGGCGCGGGGAACTGCGCAAAAACGCCAGCCCCCACCAACCCGCAACAGGCCGCCGCAGGCGCAGACCTCAGGTCGTCGACCGCCGCCGCCGAGCCCCCGGCCGCCGCTCACTCGGCCGAGTCACCGGATCCCCCGCCTCAACCGCCGCAGCCCGCCGCTTCAGCCCGAAGTCGGCAAGCGCCTCGGCCAGCTTGTGCACGGACGGCTCCGGAGCCATCACATCCACCCGCAGCCCATGCTCCTCCGCGGTCTTGGCCGTGGCAGGCCCGATACACGCGATCACGGTCACGTTGTGCGGCTTCCCGGCGATACCGACCAGGTTCCGCACAGTCGACGACGACGTGAAGAGAACGGCGTCGAACCCGCCCCCCTTGATCGCCTCCCGCGTCTCCGCCGGCGGCGGCGAGGCCCGCACGGTCCGATAGGCGGTGACGTCGTCGACCTCCCACCCGAGCTCGATGAGCCCCGCGACCAGCGTCTCGGTGGCGATGTCGGCACGAGGCAGGAACACCCGGTCGATCGGATCGAAGACAGGATCATAGGGCGGCCAGTCCTCAAGCAGCCCCGCGGCCGACTGCTCCCCCGAAGGCACGAGATCCGGCTTCACACCGAAGGCGACGAGCGCCTTGGCGGTCTGCTCCCCCACCGCCGCGACCTTGATCCCGGCGAAGGCACGGGCGTCGAGCCCGTACTCCTCGAACTTCTCACGCACCGCCTTGACCGCGTTGACGGAGGTGAAGGCGATCCACTCATACCGACCCGTGACGAGCCCCTTGACCGCCCGCTCCATCTGCTGGGGCGTCCGCGGCGGCTCGACGGCGATCGTGGGCACCTCGTACGGCACGGCCCCGTAGGACCGCAGCTGGTCGGAGAGCGACGCCGACTGCTCCTTCGTCCGCGGCACGAGAACCTTCCAGCCGAACAGCGGCTTGTTCTCGAACCACGACAGCTGATCGCGCTGGGCGGCGGCGGACCGCTCACCGACCACGGCTATCACCGGCCGCCCGCCCTCGGGCGAGGGCAGCACCTTGGCCTGCTTCAGCGTCTGGGCGACGGTCCCGAGGGTCGCGGTCCACGTCCGCTGCCGCGTGGTGGTACCGGCGACGGTGACCGTGATCGGCGTATCGGGCTTGCGTCCGGCCGCGACCAGCTCCCCGGCGGCGGCGCCCACGGAGTCCAGGGCCGTCGACACGACCACGGTCCCGTCCGACGCCCCCACCTCCGTCCAGCACCGGTCGGAGGCCGTGCGCGCGTCCACGAACCGCACGTCCGCGCCCTGCGCGTCCCGCAGCGGCACACCGGCGTAGGCGGGTACGCCCACGGCGGCGGCCACACCGGGCACGACCTCGAAGGGCACGCCCGCGCGGACGCAGGCCAGCATCTCCTCGGCGGCGTACGCGTCGAGCCCGGGGTCCCCGGACACCGCACGTACGACCCGCCTGCCGCCCCGCGCGGCCTCCATGACAAGATGTGCGGCATCCCGCACCACGGGGACAGCAGCGGTTGTTGACGAACCGTCAACGACTGTGAGTTGGGGCGCGCCCGTGCCCGGAACCGGAGTCGGCGGATAACCCGTCGGGATCTCCGTGTCCGTGTTCACGACGGCGACGCCCGAGCGAGCGTGGACGCGTACGACGTCGAGCACTTCGTGCCCGGCGACGAGAACGTCCGCGTTCGTGAGCGCCTCGACGGCGCGCAGAGTCAGTAGTCCCGGATCTCCGGGTCCGGCACCCAGGAAGGTGACGTGCCCGTGTTCAGGACCGGCGGGAAGAGTGGTGGGGCTCACTGTGCTCGCTCCCCCATCAGACCGGCCGCGCCCTGGGCAAGCATCTCGGCCGCTAGTTCACGGCCGAGCGCCATTGCTTGGTCGTACGTCTCGGGCACGGGACCGGTGGTGGACAACTGCACCATGCGAGAACCGTCGGTCGTGCCGACGACGCCCCGCAGGCGCATTTCCTTGACAATCTGCCCGTCGGCCAGCAGGTCGGCAAGCGCGCCCACAGGGGCGGAGCAGCCGGCCTCCAGGGCGGCGAGCAGTGACCGTTCGGCGGTCACGGCGACCCGCGTGAACGGGTCGTCGAGCTCGCCGAGCGCTGCGATCAGCTCCGCGTTGTCCGCGGTGCACTCGATCGCGAGTGCTCCCTGGCCGGGAGCGGGCAAAACCGTGTCGACCGACAGAAAGTCGGTCACTTCGTCGATACGGCCGATGCGGTTGAGGCCGGCCGCAGCCAGCACCACCGCATCAAGCTCACCATCGCTCACGAACCGTACCCGGGTGTCGATGTTCCCCCGGATCGCAACCGTCTCGATATCAAGTCCGTGTGCGCGGGCGTACGCGTTCAGCTGGGCCATCCGCCGGGGCGAACCGGTACCGATGCGGGCCCCGCGGGGCAGATCGGTGAACTTCAGGGCGTCCCGGGCGACGATGACATCGCGCGGGTCCTCGCGCTGCGGGATCGCGGCCAGCGCCAGCTCGTCCGGCTGCCCGGTCGGCAGGTCCTTCAGCGAATGGACCGCGAAGTCGATCTCGCCCTTGAGCAGGGCTTCGCGCAGCGCGGTCACGAAGACTCCGGTGCCGCCGATCTGCGCGAGCTGCTCCTTGGACACGTCGCCGTACGTGGTGATCTCGACGAGCTCGACGGGCCGTCCGGTCACCTGGCTCACGGCGTCCGCCACCTGCCCGGACTGGGACATGGCGAGTTTGCTCCGCCTGGTCCCGAGCCGTAGCGCCTTGGTACTCATGCCGACCCTCGGCCTTCCTCATCGGTGGTGCTGTCCTCGGCGCGGGAAACGGCAGCCACCGTCTCGGGGTCGAGGTCGAACAAGGTCCGCAGCGCGTCCGCGTACCCGGCACCGCCGGGCTCGGCCGCGAGCTGCTTGACCCGTACGGTCGGTGCGTGCAGCAGCTTGTCGACCACGCGCCGCACGGTCTGTGTGATCTCGCTGCGCTGCTTGTCGTCGAGCCCGGGCAGCCGCCCGTCGAGCCGGGCGATCTCCCCGGCGACGACATCGGCGGCCATGGTCCGCAGCGCCACGACGGTGGGCGTGATGTGCGCGGCCCGGAGCGCGGCCCCGAAGGCGGCGACCTCGTCGGCGACGATACGACGGACCTCGTCGACGTCGGCCGCCATCGGAGCGTCCGCCGACGCCTCGGCCAGCGACTCGATGTCCACGAGCCGGACCCCGCTCAGCCGGTGCACGGCGGCGTCGATGTCCCGGGGCATGGCGAGGTCGAGCAGGAAGAGCGAGGGGGCCGGCCGCGGGATCTCGGCGACGGGCTCGGGCCTGCGCCGCTCGGGAACCCTCCCGATGACGGCGGCGGTGGCGGCGAGCGCGGCGATGGCGTCGGCTTCCTGAACAGGATCGACGACAGCGACGGATCCCTGCGGCCGGGGCGCGTTGTCCACCCAGGCGGCATGCTGCTCGAGCTCGGAGGCAGCCATCCCGGCAACGGCGGCTTCCCCGAGCAGGGAGAAACCAGGGGTGGCCTGTACGGGGGTCAGGTCAAGGGGACAGTTCTCTTCGACCGCAGAGCCTGCGGGCAGTCGTACCTCCGGGGCGGCACCCGCCCCGAAGCGGGGGGGCACCTCGCCGGCGCCGGGTTGCGCGAGCAACCCCCGCCCAGCGGCAACAGCCTCAGCAGTAAGTACCAGCCCCGTAGCCCCGGTACACGACACCACGACATCGGCACGTGTCAGCTCGTCCGACACCGAATCCATCGGTACCGCACGGGCAACCACGTCCGTAGGGGAGGCACCCTCATTGAGGATCTCCGCCAGCCGCTCAGCCCGATCAGCAGTCCGGTTGGCGATGACGATCTCCGCCACCCCCACCCGCGCCAGCGTCGCCGCAGCGAGCGATGACATCGACCCGGCCCCGATGACCAGCGCCTTCTTACCGAGAGCCCAGTCCTGCACGGTCGTACCGGAAGCCAACTGCTCCAGCCCGAACGTCACCAGCGACTGCCCGGCCCGGTCGATCCCGGTCTCGGAGTGCGCCCGCTTCCCGACCCGCAGCGCCTGCTGGAACAGGTCGTTGAGCAACCGCCCAGCGGTGTGCAACTCCTGCGCCCGGGCCAGCGAGTCCTTGATCTGCCCGAGGACCTGCCCCTCCCCGACGACCATGGAGTCGAGCCCGCAGGCCACGGAGAAGAGGTGGTGGACGGCCCGGTCCTCGTAGTGCACGTAGAGATAGGGAGTGAGCTCGTCCAGACCCACGCCGCTGTGCTGGGCGAGCAATGTCGACAGTTCGGCCACACCCGCGTGGAACTTGTCCACGTCGGCGTACAGCTCGATGCGGTTGCAGGTGGCGAGCACCGCGGCCTCCGCGGCGGGCTCCGCGCCGACGGTGTCCTGGAGCAGCTTCACCTGCGCGTCGGCATGCAGCGCCGCCCGCTCCAGCACGCTGACCGGCGCGCTGCGGTGGCTCAGTCCGACGACGAGGAGACTCATGCCGGCATCACGGCGGGTACGTCCCCGTCGGGCCCTTTGTCGGTGGACTCTTCCCGCGCCGCGGCGGCCGAGGCGGCGTTCTCGGCGGCCTCCTCACCGGCCTTGCGCTGCTCGTGGAAGGCGAGGATCTGAAGCTCGATGGAGAGGTCGACCTTGCGGACATCGACGCCGTCCGGCACGGTCAGCACGGTCGGCGCGAAGTTCAGGATGGAGGTGACCCCGGCGGCCACGAGCCGGTCGCAGACCGGCTGGGCGGCACCGGCGGGGGTGGCGATGACACCGATGGACACTCCGTTGTCCTCGATGATCTTTTCCAGGTCGTCCGAGTGCTGCACCGGAATCCCCGCGACGGGCTTCCCGGCCATGGCCGGATCGGCGTCGATCAGCGCCGCGACCCGGAACCCGCGGGAAGCGAAGCCGCCGTAGTTGGCGAGCGCGGCACCGAGGTTGCCGATCCCGACGATCACGACCGGCCAGTCCTGGGTGAGCCCCAGCTCACGCGAGATCTGGTAGACGAGATACTCGACGTCGTAGCCGACACCGCGTGTTCCGTAAGAACCGAGGTAGGAGAAGTCCTTGCGCAGCTTCGCGGAGTTGACGCCCGCCGCGGCCGCGAGTTCCTCGGAGGAGACCGTGGGTACCGAGCGCTCCGACAGTGCGGTCAGCGCGCGGAGGTACAACGGAAGCCGGGCGACGGTGGCCTCGGGAATCCCTCGGCTACGGGTCGCCGGTCGGTGAGTTCGGCCAGTTGCCACGGTGCTCCTGCGGGTAGAGCGGGGCTGTAGGCGGTCACACGTCCCCGGACCGCCCCGTCGAATGCAGGCTATGTCTTTGTGAACGCGTGCACAAAGATGGTGTCCGATTTGCCCGGCCAACGTGACCGGGGTCACGCGTGTCTCTCCTGGAGGCAAAACCGCACACTTCCCTCAATAATCCCGCCCCCGAGACCCGGTCGCCATCGATCCTAGGCGACCCGCCGGGCTGGTTGGACTATTCGGCAAGAGCCTTGCGCAGCCGCTCCTCGTCCACCCGCCAGAAGGTGTGCTGTTCACCATCGACAAGCACGACCGGGATCTGTTCCCAGTACCGGTCGTGGAGTTGGGGGTCCTCGGCGATGTCCTTCCGCTCCCAGGGAACCCCGAGCTCCGCACACACCTTCTCGATCACCGCCTGTGCGTCATCGCACAGATGGCACCCCTCCTTGCGGATGAGGGTGACGAGCCGGTCCTCGGGGGCTCTGACCTGCTTACGGCGGAAGAGGGACGTCATGCAGGCCATTGTCGCGCGCCGGGCGGCGACCGGGACCGCTTCTTTAACGGCACGGTCGCGGAGAGTTCACACCCTTCAAACCTCACGACTCCGGAACCACCGAACAAACTGGCTATGCTCACGCCATGGCCGCTCTTGGATGGCTCACTCCCCGTAGGCGTTCCGCCACGGCGCGAAGCGTGTTGGCAGGCGAAGCCTCGGCGGAGGCCGCGCGCAAGTCCTCCCAGGAGGTCGAGGAGACCTCCGCCGCGGAGCCGGAGACCCCGTTCCCGGTCCTGGGCGACGACAAGGCGGCAGCCTTCTTCGACCTGGACAACACCGTGATGCAGGGCGCCGCCATCTTCCACTTCGGCCGCGGCCTGTACAAACGCAAGTTCTTCGAGACGCGTGACCTCGCGAAGTTCGCCTGGCAGCAGGCGTGGTTCCGGCTGGCCGGCATCGAGGACCCGGAACACATGCAGGAGGCCCGCGACTCGGCGCTCTCCATCGTGCAGGGTCACCGCGTCGCCGAACTCCAGTCGATCGGCGAGGAGATCTACGACGAGTACATGGCCGAGCGCATCTGGCCGGGCACCCGCGCGCTGGCGCAGGCGCACCTGGACGCGGGCCAGAAGGTGTGGCTGGTCACAGCGGCGCCGGTGGAGATCGCCCAGGTGATCGCGCGGCGACTGGGCCTCACGGGCGCCCTGGGCACGGTGGCGGAGTCGGTGGACGGCGTCTACACGGGCAAGTTGGTCGGCGAGCCGCTGCACGGCCCCGCGAAGGCGGAGGCGGTCCGCGCCCTGGCCGCGGCGGAGGGCCTGGACCTCTCCCGCTGCGCCGCCTACAGCGACAGCCACAACGACATCCCGATGCTCTCCCTGGTCGGCCACCCCTACGCGATCAACCCGGACACCAAACTCCGCAAGCACGCGCGGCAACTGGACTGGCGCCTGCGCGACTACCGCACCGGCAGGAAGGCCGCGAAGGTCGGCATCCCGGCGGCGGCGGGCGTGGGAGCGGTGGCGGGCGGCACGGCGGCGGCGATCGCACTGAGCCGACGCCGCCGCTAGCGGCCCCGACGGACCTCTGACCGACCAATCCAACTGATGTACCCCCATATCCCCCTGTCCAGTCGCGTTGGCTGCACACGGCCACAACACGCCCTGGACAGACACGGAACACGAACCTTTTCGATCAACAATCGGTCACTACCCGGTACTTGATCGGCTCACAATCGGTTACAGAAGCGACGTAATCGATGAATAGAGCAACTGGGCGTAGCAGGGCCTGCACTAAGCGTTATTCTCCTCAGACGCAATCCGGTACCCCTTCCGTCGCTACGACGGGTGAACGGTCCCGTACTGCACGTGATGGAAGCTCTGCCTCTGGGAGTCCCGTGTACCCACACGTCGGGGTTGACGCCTCGGGCCTGGCTACGCTGCGCGCAACGGTCCAAGACCTGCTGCGCGGCTTCGTCCCCACCGCGTACGCCGTGCCCGCCCTCGCCGTCGCCACGGCACCGATCGGCCCGTGCTACGCACTGGCCGAAGGTTCCGCGGCCGTCGGCAGACGAGGGCGCTCTACCGGCGCCGCCACCGCCCGCCGCCCGCCCGCGCACAGCGACAGCGCCCGCATGATGGACCTGGTCGAACGCGCCCAGGCCGGCGAGGCCGACGCCTTCGGCCGCCTGTACGACCAGTACAGCGACACCGTGTACCGGTACATCTATTACCGGGTGGGAGGCAAAGCAACCGCTGAGGACCTGACGAGCGAGACGTTCCTGCGCGCGCTCAGAAGGATCGGCACCTTCACCTGGCAGGGCCGCGACTTCGGCGCCTGGCTGGTCACCATCGCGCGCAACCTCGTCGCCGACCACTTCAAGTCGAGCCGCTTCCGGCTGGAGGTCACGACCGGCGAGATGCTCGACGCCAACGAGGTCGAGCGCTCCCCGGAGGACTCCGTCCTGGAGTCCCTCTCCAACGCCGCGCTGCTCGACGCCGTCAAGCGGCTGAATCCCCAGCAGCAGGAGTGCGTCACCCTCCGCTTCCTCCAGGGCCTGTCGGTCGCCGAGACCGCCCGGGTGATGGGCAAGAACGAGGGTGCGATCAAGACCCTTCAGTACCGGGCCGTCCGCACCCTGGCCCGGCTCCTCCCGGAAGACGCCCGTTGAGAGCGCACGCCTGGTAACCATCAACTCGCTCTCGGTGAAAGTCCGTTGACTCCCCGATCCGATCATCCTCAGTCCGTAACCCAAGTGCCGCGCCGCTCGTTGTGCCGGATGCAGGCTCCCTGTGGTCACTCCCTGGCCGATCTCGATCACTCGATCGTGTGCTTGTGGTCAGGGTGTGCAACCCTCAGGACCCCCTGGGGAGTCGACCGTCATGACGAGAGGAGGTGCCGCCAGTGATCGCGAACGTATCGGCGCACCGGCGGGCGAACGCCTTCGCCCAGGTCCTGGAGGAGCAGTCCGACCGGGAACCGGCGGCCGAGCAGTCCGAAGGACAAGCACCGGCCGCCGCTGAACACCCCGAGCCGGACCGTCTGTTGGTCCTCGCGGAGTGTCTCGGCGAGCTGCCCAGGCCCGAGCTGGACCCCGCGGTCAAGGTCGTCCAGCGCGCCCAGCTGGTGGCCGCGATGGAGGCCATGCTCCTGGAGGGCGGAGCGGCGGGCATCTCGGTGCCCGAACAGCGTTCCCATCGGGCGGCCAAGGGCACGCACCGGACCAGTCCGCTCGGCAAACTCCGACCGCGTTCCCGGCTCGCCAAGGGCCTGGCCGCGGGCGGCCTGAGCGTCGGAGTCGCCGCCGGAGCCTTCGGCGGAGTCGCCGCGGCCAGCTCGGACGCCCTGCCCGGGGACTCCTTGTACGGCCTCAAGCGCGGCATCGAGGACTTCAAGCTCAACCACCTGTCCGACGGGGACGACGAGCGCGGAGTCGCCTACCTCGACCAGGCCTCCACCCGGCTGAGCGAGGCCCGCCGACTGATGGAGCGCGGCCGGGGCGGTCACCTCGACCACGAGTCCCTGGGCGAGATCCGCCGCGCCCTGTCCGGCATGCGGCACGACGCCTCCGAGGGCCACCGCCTGTTGCACGAGGCGTACGAGCGCGACCCCAACTCCCTGGGCCCCATCCAGGCCCTCGACAGTTTCTCGCGCTCGCACCGCGAGGCCTGGGGCGCGCTCCGCGACCGGCTGCCCGTACAACTCGGTGACGTCGGCGACCAGGTGTCCGAGGTCTTCGAAGCCATAGACGAAGAGGTCGCCCCGCTCCAGTCCCTGCTCCCCCAGCCCCCCGCCCGGAGCGGCGACAAGGGAGGCGGGCGGCAGGGCGGCTCCGGCTCGGCGTCGTCGGACACCTCGACGGGTTCCGGACGGTCGACGGCCCCGGGCACCGGCGCATCGTCCGGCGGCGGGACCACCGACAGCGGCGGCCCCAGCAAGTCGGCCGGTTCCGGCAGCACGGACGACGGCCTGCTCGGCGGCAACACCGGCGGCCTCCTGGACCCGCCGAAGGACACCGGCAGCACGGCCCCGTCCTCCCCCGCCCCGTCGGCCGACCCGGACGTCACCCTCCCGCCCCTCCTCCCGGGCCTCCTGCCCGGCCTGGGCATCCACGGCGAGGACGCGAACTAGCCTTTCCGGTACGACGGTGGGGGTGCCCTTCTTGAGAAGGGCACCCCCACCGTCGTACAACAGCCCAGCTCAGAATCAGAAGAAGACGGACCGCCGCTGCACCAGCAGCTTGTACAGCGTGTGCTGGATCTGTTCCCTCACCTGGTCCGTCAGGTTGAACATCAGCATCGGATCCTCGGCAGCCTCCGGTGGATAGCCGTCCGTGAGAATCGGCTCACCGAACTGGATCGTCCACTTCGTCGGAAGCGGGACAGCACCCAGCGGACCCAGCCACGGGAAGGTCGGCGTCAGCGGGAAGTACGGGAAACCCAGCAAGCGAGCCAGCGTCTTCGCGTTGCCGATCATCGGGTAGATCTCCTCCGCGCCGACGATCGAGCACGGAATGATCGGCGTGCGTTGACGCAGGGCCGTGGAGACGAAGCCGCCCCGGCCGAAGCGCTGGAGCTTGTAGCGCTCGCTGAACGGCTTGCCGATGCCCTTGAAGCCCTCCGGCATCACGCCGACCAGTTCACCGCGCCCCAGCAGCCGTTCGGCGTCCTCGGCACAGGCGAGGGTGTGGCCGGCCTTGCGAGCGAGTTCGTTGACCACCGGCAGCATGAACACCAGGTCCGCCGCCAACAGCCGTAGATGCCGGTTCGCGGGGTGGTGGTCGTGGACGGCGACCTGCATCATCAGGCCGTCCAGCGGCAGCGTCCCGGAGTGGTTGGCGACGATCAGCGCGCCGCCCTCCGCCGGAATGTTCTCGACGCCCTTCACCTCGACCCGGAAGTACTTCTCGTACACCGGCCGCAGCAGCGACATCAGGACCTGGTCGGTGAGTTCCTCGTCGTAGCCGAAGTCGTCGACCTCGTAGTCCCCGGTGAGCCGGCGGCGCAGGAAGGCCAGGCCTCCGGCGATCCGTCGCTCCAGGCCGCCCTCGTCGTTCGCCTGCTGCGGCGGCTGTTCCTCACGCGTCACAGGAACATCATCCTGCGCGGAAGCCCTGCTGGGCAGGGGCTGGACCTCACGGACCAGCGCGGGCTCGGGGCCCTTGCGCCGGCTCCCCGCGCTCCGGCGCCGCGACGGCCGCTGTACGGCGCCCGCGCGGGACCGGTCGTCGTCGAACGGAATGACCTTGGCGTCCGCCATCGTTGATCCGCTCCTCAGTTGGCGCTCGGCGTCGGGGGGTGGCCGCTGCCCGCCAGGGCCGGCAGCGTGGCGATCCGGTCGACGGCCCCCGCGAGGGCCCCCGGCGGCAGCAGCCCGGGTCCATGGCTGCGGGCGAAGTCCGCGAAGGTCTCCGCCGTCGTGTACTTCGGCCGGAATCCGAGCGTCTCGCGCATCTGGACCGTCGACACGACCCGCCCATGGGTGAGCAGCCGGATCTGCTCGGGCGAGAAGTCCGTCACCCCCAGCGTACGAACGAGCGACCCGGCCCAGGTGACGGCCGGCAGCAGCAGGGGCACCGTGGGCCGCCCGAGCCGCCGGGAACACTGCGAGAGCAACAGGACCCCGTCGCCCGCGATGTTGAAGGTGCCGCTGTTCAGCGTGCCCCGCTCCGGCTCGTGCGAGGCGATCCGCAGGACCTCGATCACATCGTCCTCGTGCACGAACTGCAGCCGGGGGTCGTACCCGAACACGGTCGGCAGCACGGGCAGCGCGAAGTAGGAGGCGAGCGGGGTGTCCGCCGTCGGCCCCAGGATGTTCGCGAAGCGCAGCACACACACCGCGACGTCCGGCCTGCGCCGCGCGAAGCCCCGCACATACCCCTCGACCTCGACCGCGTCCTTCGCGAAGCCGCCGGAGGGCAGGGACTTGGGCGGCGTGGTCTCCGTGAACACGGCGGGATCACGCGGCGCCGAGCCGTACACGTTCGTACTGGACTTCACCACGAGCCGCTTGACGTTCGGCGACTTCTGGCAGGCACCGAGCAGCTGCATGGTGCCGATGACGTTGGTCTCCTTGACCGTGGTCCGGCTCCCACTGCCGAGCGCCATCGCCGTCACCTCGAGGTGTACGACGGTGTCGGCACCCGTCTCCGCGAGGACCCGCGCGATGCCGGGCTGGCGGATGTCCGCCTGGATGAAGTCGGCGCCGCCCAGATGATGCTCCGGCGGGACCGCGTCCACGGCGATCACCCGGTCCACTTGCGGGTCACGCTGGATCCGTCGTACGAACCGGCCCCCCAACTGTCGGGCCACCCCGGTCACGAGCACGACCTTTCCCAAGATCAGCGCCTTCCTTCCAGCCGTAGTCCAGCCCTGCCACTACCCCGGTCCTGTGCCGCGTTCCCCGTGTGCCGCCAACTTAGCGGGTCGATGTTGCGCTGTGATGACCGCCCACTGCACGAGGTGACGGCATCCGGCCCACCGGAACGCCCCGGACACGCGTGTGGCCCCCCACCGGTTTTGGGTGGGGGGCCACACACACGCTGCTTACGCGACGTCGCCTACTTCTTGTTGCGACGCTGAACGCGCGTGCGCTTGAGCAGCTTGCGGTGCTTCTTCTTAGCCATCCGCTTGCGCCGCTTCTTGATAACAGAGCCCACGACTACCCTCGCTCACTTCTCATCACTCGGCGTTGGGCGCCATGGGCCCATACGACCTACAAGGGGCCAGCCTACCCGCCCGAGCGCTGAGGTCGTAATCGAGGTGAACCGGGGAGATCAGGCAGGGGTCCGCGAGTGCCCTGAGGCCCCCTCAGGACCTCCCCGGGTTCATGCCGTCAGGCTGTCTCCACCCCCACGTAACTCTCGCGAAGGTACTCGTGAACCGCGTTCTCGGGGACGCGGAAGGACCGCCCCACCCTGATCGCGGGCAGATGACCGCTGTGCACCAGCCGGTACACGGTCATCTTCGACACTCGCATCACCGAGGCGACTTCCGCCACGGTAAGGAACTGAACCTCACTCAGAGGCCTCTGCTCAGCAGCCATGACACACCTGAACCTTCCGCACTCGACGGTCACCGGCTTCCCCTTCCGGTGACTCTTCGTCGTTGCGTGCTCACTCCCCAATGTAGGGGCGGGTGATGCAAGTGGGGAAGAGGTGCACCCATCGGCGGCCTACTGTGACAGACACGCTCGATTGAGTACGTAGCGGGTCAGCGGCCGGTAGTAATCAGACCGCACAGCGTCATCAACCGGAACGACTACGGACACAGCCCCCTCCGCCTCCCCCACGAAGAGCGCGGGGTCGTCCGTATCCGCCAGCCCAATGGACTCAAACCCCAGCTGACCTGCTCCGCAGACCCATCCGTGATCCCCGATCACGAGCTCGGGAAGCGGCCCGCCGCTCTCCGCGGCGGCCGCCAGGGCGGTACGAACCGGGAGCGGTGAATGCGTGTGTGCGCCGGGCTCACCACCGGAGCGCTTCGCGTCCGGTTCCCGCACGAGCGCGACTCCTCGTACGTAGTGAAGGTTGTACGTGCGTAGACCGAACCGGGTCGTTATGTCGACACGGTGGCCATGCGCAGGGGTGAGGACGGTACATCCCGCCGCCGAGAGCGCGTCCGCGACGTCGGCGTAGAACCCGAGCAGCCGGTGCGGATGCCCGGTGCCGAGGAGCACGGTCCCGCTGCGCTGGGCAACTGCCGCGAGCCGCTCCGCGAAGGCGTCGAGCGCCACGAGGGTCCGGTCAGGGTCGATCACATCATGCCCGGAAACACATCTCGGATCGGCGGAAACCCCGCACTTGTCGGCCATCAACCCGATCAGATCCCGCTGTCCCCACGACCACTCGGGATCAAGCCCGATCAACACCCTCGGATCCCGAGCCGCGAACAACCGATAGCTCCGCAGACTCTCCTCCCGGGAGGTCGCCACGGACCCGGCCAGACGAGCGGCCAGCAGATGGGCGCGCAGCGCACCGGTGCTCAACACGTGAGTGATGGTGACGGACAACACCCGCCAGCAGCACAGAAACAACCAAACACCGCACAGTTGGCGTAACGAGACCCCAGGGCCGCGGAAACTCCAGCCACACCCAAAAGACCTCGCCCCACCCACCCAGGGGCGCGGGGAACTGCGCAACCAGCCGCCACAACGAAGAACGCCAGCCCCACCCACCCAGGGGCGCGGGGAACTGCGCGACCAGCCACCACGAGCCCGCACCCGCCCGACAACATGCCGCGCCACATCCGACGGCGCCGAGCGACAGGCCAACGCAGGCCTACGCCAACAACCCCCGCATCGGAAACACCGCCCGCCGAGTCGCCAGCACAGCCTGATCCAACCGATCCGCAGGGTCGTACCCCGCCTCCCACGAGGCGAACGACACCGGCCACCGCCCATCAGTCATCCGCGCCGGCGCCAACTGCCGCGTCCGGGCGAACACTTCCTGCCGCCACCCCTCGGGAATCATCGCCTCGGGCTCGATGGCCCGCCCCGCGGCGATCGCCACCAGATGCGTCCACGACCGCGGCACGACATCCACCACCGCGTACCCCCCACCCCCGAGCGCGATCCACTTCCCCCCGGCGTACTCGTGCGCCAACTCATGACAGGCGACCTGCACCGCCCGCTGCGCGTCCAACGACACCGCGAGATGGGCCAGCGGATCCTCGAAGTGCGTGTCCGCCCCGTGCTGCGTCACCAGCACATCCGGCCGGAAGTCCGCGATCAGCTCCGGCACCACGGCATGGAACGCCCGCAACCACCCCGCGTCCCCGGTCCCCGCCGGCAGAGCCACGTTCACAGCGCTGCCCTCTGCCGAGTCAGCTCCCGTCTCCTCCGGCCACCCGGTCTGCGGGAACAGTGTCCGCGGATGCTCGTGCAGGGAGATCGTCAGAACCCGGGGATCCTCCCAGAACGCCGCCTGCACCCCGTCCCCGTGATGCACGTCGACATCCACATAGGCGACCCGCGAGGCCCCCAGCTCCAGCAACCGCGCGATGGCGAGCGAGGCGTCGTTGTAGATACAGAACCCGGACGCGCCCCCCGGCATCGCATGATGCAGCCCGCCCGCGAAGTTCACCGCGTGCAGCACATCCCCGCGCCACACGGCCTCCGCGGCCCCCACCGACTGCCCCGCGATCAGCGCGGACACCTCGTGCATCCGCTCGAAGGCCGGATCGTCCATCGTCCCCAGCCCGTACGACGGGTCCGCCGCCCCCGGGTCCACGGAGGCCGCCTTCACGGCCTCGACGTAGTCCTCCCGGTGCACGAGCCGCAACGTCGACTCCCCGGCCGCCTTCGCGGCCACGACCTCCATGTCCCGGTCCAGCCCGAAGGCGTCCACCAGGCGCCGGGTCAGGTCGAGCCGGACCGGATCCATCGGATGGTCCGGACCGAAGTCATAACCCGTTACTGCCTCATCCCACATCAGCTGTGCGCGGCCGCTCATGCCCGCCACCGTATCGGTCCGGTTGAGCGGCGAACGACTTGGCGTACACCAGCGTCACCAGCACCAACACCATCGGCACGAGCATGGCCCCGCGATAGCTCCACGCGTCCCCCAAGGCCCCCACCAACGGCGAACCGACCAGAAACCCCACGTAGTTGAAGACGTTGAGCCGAGCGACCGCCGCATCCGAGGCCCCCGGGAACAACCGCCCGGCCGCCGCGAAGGTCTGCGGCACCAGCACGCACAGCCCCATCCCCAGCAGCGTGAACCCGAGCATCCCCACCCACGGCCCCGGCGCCACGGCCACCACCGCGAACCCCACGGCCGCCACCAGCGCCCCGATCCGCACCACCACCGCCGCCCCGAGCCGCCGTACCCCGAAGTCACCGACGGTCCGTCCCAGCAGGGTCGTCACCATATAGACGTTGTACGGCACGGTCGCCAGCTGCTCCGAACTCCCCAGCACGTCCTGGAGGTACTTCGCACTCCAGTTGGAGACCGTGGAGTCCCCGATATACGCGAAGGTCATCACCAGACACAGCGGCAGCAGCAGCTTGAACACGAGAGGCTGCCCGCCACCCTCTCCGGTCTCCTGCACGGCACCGAGGTCCCCGTCGACGTACCACCGGCTCCCCAGCAGACACAGCGGCAACAGCACCGCCGCGACCGGCAGATACGACACGAACAGCGCGAGGTGCCAGTGCGCCCCCACCCAGGCCAGCGAGGCTCCCACGATCCCGCCGAGGCTGAACACCGCGTGGAAGCTCAGCATGATGCTGCGCCCGTAGGCCCGCTGGAGGCTCACCCCGAGCATGTTCATGGAGGCGTCGAGCATGCCGACGGCGAGCCCGAAGGCGGCGAGGGCGACACCCAGCTCGACCGTCGAGTCCCCCGCCCCCACCCCGAGCAGTGCCAGGAGCACGACGGGCTGGGCGAACCGAAGCAGCCGGCTGGGCCGGATCCGCTTCACCAGGTGCTCGGTCGAGACGCTCCCGACCCCGGCGAGGATCGGCACGGCGGCCAGGAAGGCGGGCAGGAGCGCGTCGGAAACCCCGTAGCGGTCCTGGATGGCGGGGATACGCGTCACCAGCAGAGCAAAGGCGACGCCTTGCGCGAAGAAGCTGAACGCCAGCGAGGCCCTACCGCGCCGCAGCACATCTGTCATGGCGGCGAGCGTAGGGCCCCAACGTACTCGTGGGTAGATCCAGCCAAAGATGAATTTCACTCAGCTTTACCGGGCAAGGCCGATCTCGGACCTCACAAGTCCTCCGGCCTTCGTCTCCGCGATCAGCATCCCCGCCATCGGCCCGGCCGCCAGCGCCCCGCTGACCAGGAAACCCAGCGCCATCGCGGTGACCATGATGACGGACCCGAGCCAGACCATCGTGTCCACCGGCAGCGTGTACGCCCCCACGACCCGCACCACGCACTCCGCCAGCAGTACGACACCCCAGACCACGGAGAACAGCCGCTCGGCCCGCCGGAAACCCGCCGACCCGCTCTGCAGCCGCGCCCAGGCCGCCTCCCGCTCCGCGATCCCCTTCACCAGCCACGGCTTCATCCCCGCGGTCATCATCGGCCTCCCCATCGCGACGGAGACGAGGATGCCGATCCCGATCACACTGCTGACCCCGCTGTCCTTGGCGAGCATCAGCCGAGGGTCACCGGCGACGAAGCTGAGCAGCAGCCCCACGACGTTGACGACGAGAATGAGGGCGGCGAGACCGTTGACCGTCCGCTCCTTCACCACACTCCAGCCGGTCCGCACGGCCGGCACGACACTGCTGAGACCGAGCGCCATCAGCGTGCTCGTCCCGAGCCCGTCCTTGAGCAGGTAGTACGCCCCGATCGGCACCGCCACGTCCACGACCAGGGGAGCCAGGTTCGCACGCTTCGAGTTCGTCTTCGTCGTCATGCCCTCAGCTTCTCGCCCGGGGCGGGGGCGCCGGTAGAAACGATCGTCCGGCCCTCGGCATGACAAATGTCAGACGAGCAGGTCAGCCAACTCCCCCATCTCGGAGAAGAGTTGAGTGGCCCCGTTGAGCTTGCCGGCGGGCGTCATGGCGGTGAACCCGTACACGTCCATCCCGGCCGCGACAGCCGCCTGGACCCCCAGCGGACTGTCCTCGACCACCACACACCGCCCGGGCTCCACGCCCATCCGCTCAGCGGCATAAAGGAACAGATCCGGTGCGGGCTTTCCCCGCCCCACATCCTGCGAACTGAAGATCCACTCCTCCTCGAACCACGGGTCCAGCCCGGTCGCCCGATGCCCCACCCGGATCCGCTCATGACTCCCGGAGGACGCGACACAGTACGGCACCCCGTCCGCCGTCAGCTTCTCCAGTACGCCCCTCACGCCGGCCACCGGCTGCAACTCCCGCTCGAACGCGGCGAACACCCGCGCGTGGAAGGCCTCGTCGAAGTCCTCCGGCAACCGCTGCCCGGTCCGCTCCAGGACAAGGTCATGGATCCGGTGCATGGCTGAGCCCATGTAGTCCCGGATGGAGTCCTCGTAGGAGGTCGGGTGCCCGAGCTCCGTCAGATAGGCGGCGAGATGCCGATTGGAAATCGGCTCGCTGTCGACGAGGACGCCGTCGTTGTCGAAGATGACGAGGTCATAGCGCATGGTATTGAGCCTAAACGCAGAAAACCCCCGCGCCGAATGGCACGGGGGTTTTCTCAAAAATTGTTCGGCGGTGTCCTACTCTCCCACAGGGTCCCCCCTGCAGTACCATCGGCGCTGTAAGGCTTAGCTTCCGGGTTCGGAATGTAACCGGGCGTTTCCCTCACGCTATGACCACCGAAACACTATGAAGTTACGACCGGAAACATGACACAGTCGTTGCCTCAGAACTAACACAGTGGACGCGAGCAAATATGGACAAGCCCTCGGCCTATTAGTACCGGTCACCTCCAGCGGTTACCCGCCTTCCAGATCCGG